>JAISQB010000021.1 GCA_031274495.1 Campylobacteraceae bacterium
GGATAAAGGCTATTCCCGCCTCTCTCCCGTCATTCCTGTGCAGGCGGGAATCCAAACAGTGTAAAAACAATGGGAATGGTCAACCATTTACCGTGAAATGTCCCTCTTTCGTCATTCCCTCGAAGGCGGGAATCCAAACAAAGAGAAGCTACTCTTTTTGTTTAAAACCGTATGAATTTATGGGTTATTTAAAATCTGATATTTTCTTTTTTTTGTTTGGTTTTATTGTTTGTTTTCCGGCCTGCGCGGGATTGACGAAAGGGGGAGGCGGGAGGTGACTGAAGGGGGGGGCGAGAGTGACGAAGAGGGTGGTCATACCCGTAAAAACGGAAATCCAAAACTCCAAAATAAGTTATAATATCCAACCAAAAAAGGCAGACGATATGAAAACTAAACAATCATACATATACATCACAACAAACAAACCAAACGGGACTTTATATATAGGTGTCACTTCGGATTTAATCAAGCGTATCTACGAACACAAAAATCACTTAGCAGAAGGATTTACTTCAAAATATGATTTAAATAAACTTGTCTATTATGAAATCTTTGATGATATAGAAAATGCCATATTGCGTGAAAAACAGATGAAAAAATGGAACAGGGATTGGAAATTAAGACTAATAAGCGAGTTCAATCCTACTTGGAAAGATTTATATGATGAGATTTGCGGGTAGGTCATATATTGCATTTATCGCTTTTCTTGTTATTTGCGCCATTTTCTTTGTCATTCGCCGCTCCCTTTTCTTGTTATTCACGCCCTCTCTCCCGTCATTCCCGCGCAGGCGGGAATCCAAACTCAAAAAACATAAGCAATCAAAGAAGACACAATAGGTTCTATCAACCTTTTTTTCATTCGAAATTATTTTGTTTTCTTGTCACTTTCTTTTATCAAAAAGAAAGTAACCAAAACAAGCGAAGCGCTTTTACGAAGTAAAATGTTTCTCTGAAAACAAGCGAAGCGCTTTTACGAAGTAAAATGTCTCCTCGAAAGAAATGACCCCCAAAGTTGACACTGCCCTTCGGGTACCCTCATATTTTAATTTATTCAAGGGAGCTGCGGGACTTTTCTACGCTGGGACAGGTCCTCGCTCTTTTTCCTTGAATAAATCAAAACACGAGACACTGTCAAAATGGGGGGAATACAAAAGCGCGATTCGCGCCGTCGCTGTGTGTGGTATATCTTCTCTTCCGCAGAGGCGGGAATCCAAACAGTGTAAAAACAATGGAATGGTCAACCATTTACCGTGAAATGTCCCTCTCCCGTCATTCCCGAGCAGGCGGGAATCCAAACTAAGCGAAGCGTCTCTTTTTGTTAAAAACCGTATGAATTTATGGATGATTTCAAATCCGATATTTTCTTTGATTTGTTGGGTTTTTTAGTTTCAAGGAAACATTTTGCTAAAGCAAAAGCGCTTCGCTTGTTTTGGATTCCCGCCTACGCGGAAATGACGGGAGAGGAGGTGGGAACGATGGAAGAGAGGCGGATTCCCGCATTTACTCGCGGTTGAAGCACTGGAATGGTGAAAGATGGATAAATTACTATTTGATTTGTTAAAACCGTACCATTTTGACGCTGCTTGCAAAAATATCTTAAAGCGCGTTGTAGATGAGTTTTGCGGCTTATAGTGCCGGATAACCATATCCGTCTGCGATTTTGAAAATTTTAGCGGTATCCATCCAAATTTACAAAAAATTCAGAGTATCTGTATCCATTTGTACAAGCGTGTCGTGGGTGAGTTTGGCGGTTTGCAGGAGTGGTTTGATGGTTTTGTTGATTTAAAATTCACGAAAAATTCAAAGGATCCATATCTACTTGTATGAGCGGATCGTGGGTGAGTTTGGCGGCTTGTAGGAGTGGTTTGATGGTTTTACTTCTAAGCAGTGTGAAATAGCGGAATTTGCCGGCGATTTTTGAGATGCCGCAGCTTCCAGCACCTACTATCTCCACCCCTTCGCAGCTTTTTAAGATTTGCACGGCTCTGTCGGTCGTCTCTTTGGCTTTTGCCTCGTTTTTGTGAGAGATCAAAAGCCGCATAAGTCTTCTTGATGGCGGGTATAGCCCCTCTCTTATATCTTTTTCGCTCTCCAAAAAGGAGTCGTAATCCTCCAGATATCTCCTGAAAAAATCGCAATTTTTACTCTGGATAAATACCCTCCCCTCCTCTTTGCGTCCGCTTCGTCCTGCTATCTGGATGGCAAGTGAGAGGGCTTTTTCGCGCGATTTGAAGTCGTTCATAGCAAGAAGTGAGTCGATGCCCATAACGACTGAGAGCCCCACATTGTGGTAGTCGTGCCCCTTGCTCAACATCTGCGTACCGACCAAAATATCAATCTCGCGCGCCTGAAAACTCTTTAAAACTCTCTTTAATTTCTTATCCGTCGTAATCTCATCTTTGTCAAATTTCTCTATGATATGTTCGCCGAAAATCTCGCGCAATCTATCCGTGACCTCCGCGGTGCCAAGGCGTGCGCTCTCCATCGTTTCGCTTCCGCATTCGGGGCATATTTTGGGTACGCGCGCGGTAAAATTGCAGTAGTGGCACTTGAGCGCGTTTATATTTTTGTGCAGGCTCATCGAGACGGAACAAAATGGGCACTCTATATTTTTGCCGCACGATTTGCAGACGATGTATTTAAAGTGTGCGCGGGTGGGCAAAAAGACGATGACTTGCTGCTTTTTCGCCAGAGCCTCGCCGATCTCTTGCAAAAGGGGCTGCGTAAGTTCATTGTGCGCGTTTTCGTAAACTATCTCTTTGCCGCTTTTAAAAAATCTCCCCTTAAGCCTAAAATACGGTATCTTAAGGGCCGTGGTAACGCTTGGCGTAGCGCTTCCCAAGACCACTTTTGCCCCCTCTTTTTTGCCCATCATCAAAGCGACATCTCGCGCGTTGTAGCGCGGGGCGGAGTTTGATTTGTAGCTCTCGTCGTGCTCCTCGTCTATGATGATAAGCTCTGTGTCGTAAAGCGGCAAAAACAGAGCTGAGCGAGCGCCCAAGACCACCCTTATCTTGCCCTCGTCTATCTCTTTTAATATCTCCGACTTTCTCTTTTTTGTAAGTTTTGAGTGCCAGATAGCCGTCAAATCGCCGAAAAATGCCTTCAAGCGCGCTTCAAGCTGCGGCGTGAGTCCGATTTCGGGTAGTAGAAAAATGGCGTTTTTGCCCCTCAAAAGTGTGTCGCAGATAAGGGTTATGTATATCTCGCTTTTGCCGCTTCCCGTATCGCCGAATATGAGCGAGTGTTCGTGTGAGCGGACAAATTCAAAAGCTTTTTGCTGTTCAGGGGTGAGTTTGGGTGCGGGGATGGTGAGGCTGGTGAAGGCTCTTTTTTCGCTCTCGTGCGGCACGAAGAGGCTAAGGCAGAGTCCCAAAGGGGAGCTGTAATATTCGGATATAAATTTTGCTCTTTCAAGCTGGGCAGGAGTGAAAAACTTGCCCGATACTTGAGCGATACTTAAACACTCAAAAGGCGGCTCTTCTGTGACCTTTAAGACAACCCCTTCACTCTCTTTAGTTTTGAGCGGAACCTTTACAACAGATCCCTCTTTAACTTCCTCACGGCTAAAATATATCGGCGGCTCAAACGCCAACCCCAAAAGAGC
>JAISQB010000044.1 GCA_031274495.1 Campylobacteraceae bacterium
GGAACTATCAAAAATCTTAACATAGAATTAGACAGCCAAGGCATCAATGGCGATAGTTATATCGGAGCTATCGCGGGATACATTAGTACTGGTTCGACAATAGACAATGTTACTGTTACGGGAAATATCAACGGAATAGGCTCTGATATCGGCGGCATCGCCGGAGTTGTTAATTATGGTGCAAAAATAACCAACAGCTACTTTGAAGGAAACATTAATGGAGAAGGTGATGATGTCGGCGGTATCGCCGGATGGGTCGATAGTGGCTCAGAAATAACCGGTAGCTACTCCAAAGGAGATATCAGCGGCACGGGAATTAATGTCGGCGGTATCGCCGGACTTGTTCAAGGTGGTGCAAAAATAACCAACAGTTATTCTGAAGGAGATATCAGCGGAGTTGACGATGTTGGTGGCATCGCGGGATGGGTTAATGGTGGCTCAGAAATAACCGGTAGCCACTCCAAAGGAGACATCAGCGGAACGGGTTTTGTCGGCGGCATAGCAGGAAAGGTTGAAAATTCAGAAGTAACCAATAGCTACTCCGAAGGAAGCGTTAGTGGCAACGAGCATATCGGTGGTATCGCCGGACTTGCTCATTTTAGCTCGATAATTAAAAACTACTCCACAGGAGACATTATCGGAACAGGAAATAATGTTGGTGGTATCGCAGGATGGTCCACTAGTGGCACAATAACCCATAATGTTGCTATCAATCCGTACGTTAACGGTTTGACTGCCAATCGCGTTGTCGGTCGCGCTGATAATTATGGCACTCCTCCGATAACTCAATACAACTTCGCTTTAGAAGAGACGACAGTTAACGGTGACCTTAGAAGTGATACTGATTTAGATGGAGCAGCTAAAACAGCAGTTGAACTTAAAACGAAAGCCACTTATGAAAGTCTTGGTTGGAACATTCCGGCGATTTGGAAAATAGACGCAGGTAAAAACGGTGGCTATCCTTATCTTTATTGGCAAGAGTTGTAAGAGTTAAAAGCCTCATTTGAGAGGTTTTCATATCCTATTCGGCGGATAAGTTTTTGCTTATCCGCCTTTTTTTATTGCTCCCATATTGACGTCTACCTTAATAATGAATGTAAGTGCAAAGAGTTAATTTTTATTTTATTCCTCGTCGCTTTGCTCCATCGGAACGGAAAACCCCTATCCAAACTCCACAGCCTTATCGGCGATTTTTTGGGCGAAGGTTTTGTTATGTTCTGTGAAAAGCATTGTGGGGGCGGTATTCTATGGGTAGATTTTCCAATTGATAGCTTGAATATCTTTTTTAAGCCTTGCAAATCTCTTTGTTATGCCAATATTAATGAGAAGTATTTTATATCAAACAACGACCTTTTTCATTCTTGTATATCTCTCGTATAGTGTCCGCGTGAGTTCAAAAAATATTTTATAAACTAAAAAACCATTGTTCTATAAGTTATGAAATAGATGTTAGTTTTTAATAATATGCTCTATTTCATCTATTTTAACAATGATTCGCGCCATTGTCTGTTTGATAAAAAAAGAGCAAGTTGGTATTTTGCGCAATAGCAAAAATTTGGATTTTTACCTCTTAAAGCCTCGTTTACATGAGTTATGAAGCAACATCACCAACAATCGCGCTAAATTCTATTTGCTGCAAAACCAACTTACCGCAACAGATAAGTGGGCAGTTCAAATATTCTCTTTATCATATTGAATGGTGACAGCAGCGTGTCGTTCATCAGGCTTGTCTCAATTTTTGGGTTGCCCGGTGTGCCGCGTACGGAGAGATGGACTTCTATGGCGCCTTCGTTACCGAGTATGATGTAATTTACCAAAGGGATTTTATCTATGATGTTACTGAGTGATTTTACTATGAATATACTCAAGTCCATATGTATTTTATTGTCCTTCAAGTCGATATAGCCACTCCCTTTTATATCGGAGCTGTACCCTTCTAAAAATAGCGTTTGGATGTAGACATAGTCTTTGCTTTTTATAAATTCTATCGTGCCGTTTTTGACGGGAAATCCGCTCGTGCTGTACATAGGGTCTGAGAAGGTGGCGATGGATGGTATTGTATTTAAAAAGGCGATGAGATTATTTAAGATTTTGAAGTCTTTTAATCTTGTATCTTTGAGGCTCAAAACACCCAAAAATTCGTCTTCGCTTTCACCTTTTGCGTAAAAATCAAAACTGCCTTTTTTGAAAAACTCTTTATTTGCCAGCGCGTTTAAAAATTCGCTCTTCATATTTTTAGTAAATACATTAAAATACCCCTCACTTTTTACAAAACTTAATGGTGTATTTTTATACGCAAGATTAAGAGATATATTGCCATCTTTGGAGCTTATGTTGTACTCGTCGGCTAAAATAGTGATGTTTGAGGGTTTAAAAATGATAGAGCCGTTTTGTGCCGTGACGGTTATGGGTATTGACGGTGCGCTCGCGTTGCCGCCTATGTTGATGTTGATATCGTAGCTATTTAAAGTTAGATTTACCCCGTTCTTGATGAGAAGATTGACTTTTTTGTCATTTGCCGCTATCTCAAACGAATCTTCCGTTACCTCAAATGCACCTGTAAATCTCGTAAGTGGTGTGCCATCATGGCTTAGAGGAACATCAAGAGCCCTGATATTTGCATGACCTCTGAAGCGTCTGAAATCTTTACTTCTAATCGTAATGCGCCCCTCTTTTATGCCGTACTCTTTGGCAAGCTCGGAGTAGGGATAGAGTCTATTTATGGAGTTAAGTCTAAAGACATTTGTATCCGCAAAAGTTAAGTTGCTTTGTAATTCATCAAGATATAGATTAGTGCCGTTTTCTGATATTTTTAGAGTAAACGGCGTAGAAATGTTACTTATCGAAACAATGCTCTTATTTTCTGCTTTGATTGAAAATGAGTGGATAAAGGAGTCGGCTATCATCTCTTTTGCGCTTGCGTTTAGCGTGCCGTTTACGCTTATGTCGAAAAGTTTGCCGTATTGGGCTCTTGTGTCTATAAATTTAATTATAGAGTTATCCAAGCGCATATTGGCGTGTGGAGTGTATATGGAAGCGTTGCCTACGCTAAGGTTGGCATCTTCAAGCGCGACATCGACGGCTACATTTACGCTTATATTTCCAAATTTCACATCAATGCTGACATTAGCATCCGTTTTGCCACTCGTTTGGCGTATGGGTAGGTCTACTCCTGTGTAGGCTTTGACGATATTATTTATCGCGCCGTTGTAGTGAGCGTTTGATGATAGGTCTATCTTGATACCGCTTTTTCCATCTATAAAATCATATATAAGTACATCCGCTTTTGTTAAATTTGAGCCCTGATATGTGGGGTTTTGAATCCAAAATGCGATTTTATTTTTTTCTATTTTGACCCTTACCTCATCCGCGTGTCCCGCAGGTACTTTGGGGTTAAAGGTGACATTTACATCTTTTGCTTCCACGAGCGCATTTAAATCTTTGAGGTAAAAATTGCGCTTTACAAGATCCACTTTACCCGTAAAAAAGAGTACTTTGTAGTTTGTGGCTTTTGTATAGCCGTATATCCAATTTGCTATCGTAGCGTTTAGTTTGACATATTTTAGGAGGTTATCCATAAAAATTTTGGGTGAAGCA
The DNA here is from genome assembly GCA_031274495.1 of Campylobacteraceae bacterium. Taxonomy (GTDB): domain Bacteria; phylum Campylobacterota; class Campylobacteria; order Campylobacterales; family Campylobacteraceae; genus JAIRKW01. Next base: position 3,598 of record JAISQB010000044.1, read on the forward strand.
AAATCGTCTGAGTTTATATTGTAAGTCAGTATCTTATCTTTTACCGCAAGTTTGGCGTTGCCTGTGATGTCAAATAGCCTAAAACTCCCGTCAAATGCGTACTCATCAAGTCTCAGATTAGCGTCTATTTTGCCGCTAAGCTTCATATCTATATCTTTTAAAAGTATCTCTTCCACATCCAAAACAAGCTTGCCTCTGCCTACCAACTCTATCTTTGTCTGTAGCGTCAAAAGCGAAGAGTTTAGATAAAAGTTCTTATCTTTATATGTTAATTGCACCTTTTCATTTGCATACTCTATGCTGTCGATGATAATCGTATTGAAAAAAGTACTGATGTAAGGAATCGCCTCCAACGCATCCTCTAAAGAGGCGGAACTGCTACTTTTCGTAACATTGGTATTTATTTTTATTATATTAGCCTCAACAAAGAGTTTTTTATCTAATTTAATATATAATCCTGTGATTTTTACATCAAACACAGACAGGTTCTCAATGCGAATACCACTATACATAATACCGACGAAAACGGCAAGCGGTGCTACGAAAATGAGTATAGGAAGCCAAATCTTCTTTTTTAGCCTAAATATTTTACTGATAGCCATCATCTCACTTCTGTTCTATTTGATTCAGCCCATTAGCACCCAAAAGATTATCTACATACCTAAAGGCGGAACAAATGGCATTATAACACAGCTTAAAGAGCAAAACGGTAATATCTCCGTCGGTTTTGACAAACTTTTGCTAAGATTTTTCGGATATCCGCAGAGCGGCTGGATAGATATGGGAAGCAGCGTTTTGACAAAGGCTGATTTTTTATATCAACTCTCTCACGCCAAAGCTGCTATGCAAGCCATTACGCTCATACCCGGCGAGACGGCGTATATATTTTTAGGGCAGTTATCCGATAAGTTAAAACTCTCATTTGATAAATTGTGGCGGGAGTATGAGAGATTGTCCCCTTTTGAGGACGGCTGGATAGTACCTGAAACATATAATATACCTTTGGGTGTGGATGAAAAATGGCTTATAAGTTATCTTTTAAACGACTCTAAAAAGCGCCACGAAGCCCTATCTTACGAGCTTACAGGCGAATATGACGAGAGTAAGTGGAGTAGGATTTTGACGATTGCTTCCATCATACAAAAAGAGTCTGCTGATGATAGCGAAATGCCAACGGTAAGCTCCGTCATCTACAATAGACTTAGGATACGAATGAAGCTTCAGATGGATGGCACACTCAACTATGGTCAATTTTCGCATACCAAAGTTACGCCCAAAAGAATTAAAGAAGATACCTCGCGTTATAATACCTACGCATATTACGGATTGCCTGAAAACCCCGTCTGTGCCGTTAGTATAGACGCCATAAGGGCTGCCGTAAATCCGGAGTCAAGCGGCTATCTATATTTTGTGAAAGGTGAAAACGGTAAACATTTATTTACCGAAACTTATAGCGAACACTTAAAAAATATAAGCAGATAGAACTTAAGAATACTTTTGCTATTTTACGAATTAGTCTTGTTGAAGAAAAAAAATTAAAGGAGTGATATGACCTCTATCATATATACAAAGACAGATGAATCTCCCGCACTTGCCACATATTCGCTATTTCCTATTATAAAGGCGTTTGGCAAAACAGGCGGAGTACCTTTCGAGACGAGAGATATCTCGTTGTCGGGCAGGATTTTGTGTGCATTTTTGGACTTTTCGGATGATTTGGAGTATCTTGGTGCGCTAACTAAGGAAAAAGAGACAAACATTATAAAGCTTCCGAATATTTCAGCCTCTATCCCGCAGTTAAAAGCGGCTATAAAAGAGTTGCAAACGCAAGGCTATAATGTACCTGATTACCCTGAGGTTCCCGCAAATAAAGAGGAAGAGGAGATAAAAGCCAAATACTCAAAAGTGTTAGGCTCTGCCGTAAACCCCGTTTTAAGAGAGGGCAACTCCGATAGACGCGCCCCAAAAGCGGTTAAAAATTACGCCAAAAAGCACCCGCACTCTATGGGCGAATGGAAAAAAGAGTCCAAAACGCACGTGTCGCATATGCAAGAGGGCGATTTTTACGGCAACGAAGAGTCATTTGTCGCGCCCAAAGATATGAGTGTGAGCGTTGAATTTATAAATAAAAGCGGCTCTATCCGTACTTTAAAGCCCGAGATTAAGCTAAAAAGCGGCGAGATTTTGGACGCTTCGTTTATGGATATGAAAAAATTAAAAGAGTTCTTTAAGCGCGAGGTAGAGGACGCAAAACAAAAGGGTGTGCTATTTTCCGTACATCTTAAAGCTACGATGATGAAAGTCTCCGACCCTGTGATATTCGGCGCGGCGGTTTTGGCATATTTTGAAGAGCTTTTCAAAAAATATGCGAGCGTATTTAAAGAGCTCGGCATCAACCCAAACAACGGACTCGCAGACCTATACGCGAAGATATCTACGCACCCGCAAAGAGAGGCTATCGAGAAAGATATCGCCGATATATATAATATAAAACCGGATATCGCTATGGTGGATTCTGATAAGGGCATTACAAATTTACACTTTCCAAATGATGTTATCGTGGATGCCTCTATGCCCGCGATGATTAGAGCTGGCGGCATTATGTGGGATAAAGATGGCAAGACAAGAGAGGTCAAAGCTGTTATCCCTGATAGATGTTACGCGGGCATTTATCAAGCGGCGATTGAAGAGTGTAAGAAAAACGGTGCGCTTGACCCAAGGGTCATCGGCAGTGTTTCAAATATCGGACTGATGGCGCAAAAAGCCGAAGAGTACGGCTCTCACGATAAGACTTTTATCATAGAAGAGGACGGAACGGTTTTTGTTAAGGGTTGTGACGATACACAAATTTTTAAAGTGAGCGTGCAAAAGGGCGATATTTTCAGAATGTGTCAGACTAAAGACGCAAGTATCAAAGATTGGGTCAAACTCGCCGTCAATAGAGCGCGCGAATCCTCCGTTCCGACCATTTTTTGGCTGGACGACAAAAGAGCGCACGACAGAAAACTTATAGAAAAGGTAAAAACATACCTCAAAGAGTACGATTTATCAGGGCTTGATATCACTATCCTTTCACCCGAAGAGGCTGCAAAAGTCTCTTTCAAGCGCTTAAGAGAGGGCAAGGATACTATATCTGTCACGGGGAATGTGTTGAGAGATTATCTAACAGACCTATTCCCGATATTGGAGCTTGGAACGAGCGCCAAGATGCTATCCATCGTGCCGCTGATGAGCGGAGGAGGGCTGTTTGAGACGGGTGCGGGCGGTTCCGCGCCAAGGCTTGTGCAGCAACTTTTGGATGAAAATCACTTAAGATGGGACTCTTTGGGCGAGTTTTTGGCTATATTTGCTTCGCTTGAGCATTTCGCAAAGAGAAATAACAACAACAAAGCCGAAGTTTTAGCTAAAACGCTTGATACGGCGATAGAAGAGCTTTTACAAAATGACAAATCCCCAAAATCAAAATGCGGCGAATTAGACAACCGCGGCAGCCACTTCTATCTGGCGCTGTATTGGGCGAAAGCTTTAAGCGCTCAGAATGGGGACAAAGAGCTTGCCCTAATTTTTGAGCCTGTTTTTGCAAAATTATCTCAAAATGAAAATATTATCTTAAAAGAGTTGACGGAAGTTCAAGGCAAAATTGCGGATATCGGCGGATATTATCATCTGAATGACGAAAAAGCCTCATCTATTATGAGAGCTTCCAAAACATTCAACGCTATCATAGACGCCATAGGAGCATAAGATGAAGGTTTCCATCATCGGTGCCGGCAATGTAGGTGCGAGTACCTGCTATCTTTTGGTGGCAAAAGAGATATGCGAAAGCGTTATCTTGATAGATATCAACCACTCCATAGCGCAGGGAAAAGCGATAGACCTCCAACAAGCCTCCGTCGCGCTTGTCTCAAAGACAAGAGTTAAGACTTCAAACGACTACAAAGATATGGAAAACAGCGATGTAGTTGTCATCACGGCGGGTGTTCCAAGACGCGAAGATATGAGCAGGGAAGATCTTTTGGGCATCAATATAAAAATAATGAATGAAATCGTTATAAATGTTAAAAAGTTTGCCCCCAACGCCATCATCATCACCGTCTCAAATCCGCTTGATATGATGAATTACGCCGCGCTGAAACTTAGCGGCTTTGATAAGCGCAAAGTCATCGGTATGGGCGGTATTTTGGATGGGGCTAGGATGGCTCACGCTATCATCAAACGGTTGAAAGATAAAAGTGAACTTGTGAGTGCTTGCGTTATAGGCGCTCACGGCGAACGGATGCTGCCTCTGCTTTCACACTCATTTGTGGGCAAAAAAAGCGTTGCGGAGCTGTTCGACAAAGAGACTTGCAAAGAGATTGTTAACGATACCAAATCAGGAGGGGCAAGGATTATAAAATTTTTGCAAACTTCGGCTTATTACGCTCCGGCTGCCGCTATCGGCATACTTATAGAGGCAATACTTAAAGACAAAAAAGAGATGCTCGCTTGTTCGGTATATCTGGAGGGAGAGTATGGTATCAGCGGGGTCAGTATAGGGGTCCCCGTGATAATAGGTAAGGGCGGGATAGAGGAGCTCAAAGAGTTACCGCTTGACGAGTGCGAGCTTAAAACTTTGCAAGAGGCGGCGGCAGACTTAAAAGAGCAGGTGATAGTAGCGGACAAATTTTTAAAGGAGAATAGATGAATATACACGAATACCAAGCAAAAGAGATATTAAGAACTTACGGTGTCCCAACGCCAAAAGGATATATCGCTTTTAATGCCGACGAGGCTGTGCAAAACGCTAATAAATTGGGTGGAAATCTTTGGGTGGTAAAAGCTCAGATACACGCAGGAGGACGCGGACTTGGGGGTGGCGTCAAGATAGCAAAGAGTATCAACGAGGTAAAAACTCTTGCAGATAAGATGATAGGTATGCGGCTTGTCACGCACCAGACGACAAGCGAAGGCAAAGAGGTAAAAAAAGTTTATATAGAAGAGGGGCTTAACATAAAGCAAGAGTTTTATATCTCTATCGCGCTAAACCGCACCCTTGAAATGCCGATGATCATAGCCTCTTCAAGCGGCGGTATGGATATAGAAAAGGTCGCGGCGGAGACTCCCGACAAAATCGCAAAAGTTTGCATAGACCCTACGATAGGATTCCAAAAGTTCCACGGCAGAGAGGTGGCTTTTAAGCTTGGACTTGCAAAAGAGACGATTAACGGCTTTATAGAGCTTGTGTCAAACCTGTACAGAGTTTACAAAGAAAACGACGCCGATATGGTCGAGATAAATCCTTTGGTCTTGACGGGGGATAATAAATTTTTGGCACTCGACGCGAAGATAAACTTTGACGACAACGCGCTTGTACGCCATAAAGATATAGAAGAGTTGAGAGATTTGGACGAAGAAAACCCAGCCGAGACAGAGGCAAAAGCGTCAAATCTATCTTATGTAAAATTGGACGGCAATGTCGGTTGTATGGTCAACGGCGCGGGACTTGCAATGGCTACTATGGATATCATCAAATACGAAGGCGGCGAGCCGGCTAACTTTTTAGATGTAGGCGGCGGCGCAAATCCGCAGACTGTGGCTAAAGGGTTTGAGATTATCTTGAAAGATAAAAATGTCAAAGCTATATTTATCAATATATTCGGCGGTATCGTAAGATGTGACCGCGTGGCAAACGGTATCTTGGAGGCTACGAAGATAACGCAGGTCAATGTCCCCGTTATCGTAAGACTTGACGGCACGAACGCAAACGAGGCTAAAGAGATACTAAAAAACAGCAATATAGAAAATATCATCTCAGCATCAGACCTGGCAGAGGGTGCAAAAAAAGCCGTAAGTGCGGCAAGGAGCGGCAAATGAGTATTTTGGTAGATAAAAACACAAAGATAATAGTTCAAGGTTTTACAGGCAAAGAGGGTACTTTTCACAGCGAGCAGTGTATAGCTTACGGCTCTAAGATAGTAGGCGGCGTAACGCCCGGACGCAAAGGCGAAACGCACCTTGATAAGCCCGTATTTAACACTGTAAAAGAGGCGGTAGAGGCTACGGGAGCGGATACCAGTATGATATTTGTTCCGCCATTGTTCGCGGCTGACGCGATAATGGAAGCAGCTGACGGCGGCATAAAATTGGCAGTCGTCATCACAGAGGGAATCCCCGTGCGCGATATGATGAACGCCAAACTCTACGCTACCAAAAAAGGTATGAAGATCATAGGTCCGAATTGCCCGGGAATCATAACAAGCGAAGAGTGCAAGATAGGCATTATGCCAGGATTTATATTCAAAAAAGGTCCTGTTGGCTTGATATCAAAGTCGGGAACTCTAACTTACGAAGTGGGCAACCAGATAGTACAAGAGGGACTTGGCATATCTACAGCCGTAGGTATAGGCGGTGACCCTATCATAGGGCTTAGTTATAAAGAGCTGCTGACGCTTTTTGAAAACGACAAAGAGACAAAAGCGATAGCGTTGATAGGAGAGATCGGCGGTACATTGGAGATAGAAGCTGCTGAGTTTATAAAAGAGAATGTAACAAAACCCGTAGTTGCGTTTATCGCGGGCGCTACAGCACCTAAAGGCAAAAGAATGGGGCACGCCGGAGCAATCGTAAGCGGCGGAAGCGGAACGGCAGCTGAAAAGATGGAGGCTTTGGAAAAAGCCGGAGTAAGCGTAGTAAAAACGCCGGCTCTCATCGGTAAAAAAGTTGCGGAAATTTTAAACGGCTGATATACTTTTTCAGCCGTTTTCTATATAATATAAAATTTAAAAAAGAGTAAGGAGAAAAACAGATGAGTTTTATGACCCCGCCTGAGAGTAAACCGTTGGTCTGGGTAGATATATCAAAATGCAAAGCTTGCGACATATGCGTGAGCTTGTGTCCGTCAGGTACTTTGGCAATGGTGCAAAATATGAACTCCACACAAGGCAAAACCATAGAGGTGGTAGAACCGGACTCCTGCATAGGCTGTAGGGATTGTGAATTACACTGTCCCGACTTTGCTATTTTTGTAACAGAGCGCGCGCCCGATATCAAATTTGCGAAATTGACCGAAGAGTCAAAAGCAAGAGCGATCGCCATCAAAAACAATAAATTCAATAAAGTTGGTGCCTAATATGTCAAGAGTAATAGTTTCAAACGGCAATGAGTTATGTGCCCACGCCGCGATAGATTGCGGCTGTAATTTTTTCGGCGGATACCCCATCACGCCCTCAAGCGAAGTCGCCCACGAGATGAGCGTATTGTTGCCGCGCATAGGCGGTAAATTTATACAGATGGAAGATGAGATAGCAGGTATCTCAGTAGCACTCGGCGCTTCGATGAGCGGCGCTAAAGCGATGACCGCTACATCAGGTCCCGGTATCTCTCTAAAGTCCGAACAGATAGGACTTAGCTTTATAGCCGAAGTCCCCATAGTGATAGTAAATGTTATGCGAGGCGGTCCTTCGACAGGGCTTCCAACACGCGTAGCACAAGGCGATATCAATCAAGCAAAAGCACCAAGCCACGGTGACTTTGCCTCTATCGCGCTGTGTCCTGGAAGTCTTGAAGAGGCTTACAGCGAAACCGTAAGGGCTTTCAATATCGCTGAAAAGTTTATGACACCCGTCTTTTTGCTCTTAGATGAGACGATAGGACATATGCACGGAAAAGCGGTACTACCCGACATAGAAGATGTCAAAAAGATAGTAGTAAATAGAAAAGAGTTCACAGGCGACCCAAAAGATTATAAACCTTACGAGGCAAAAGAGAACGAGCCCGCCGTGTTAAATCCTTTCTTTAAAGGCTACAGATATCACATCACAGGCTTGCACCACGGAGCTACAGGCTTTCCAACGGAAGATGGCACTATATGCCAGTACAATATAGAAAGATTAGTCGGCAAGGTAAACAACCGCAAAGATGAGATAGTAAGTTATGAAGAGTTTATGCTTGACGATGCGGAGGTGCTTTTGATAGCTTACGGAAGTCTTTCAAGAAGTGCTAAAGAGGCTATCGTAAAACTTCGCGAAGAGGGCATCAAAGTGGGACTCTTTAGGCCCATCACACTATGGCCCAGTCCGGACAAAAAGCTATTTGAGCTTGGCGCCAAATTTAAAAAGATATTGGTAGCCGAGCTAAATATGGGACAGTATGCCGATGAGATTGAGCGGGCTATGAAGAGAAATTTCGATACGCTGCAAAAAGCAAACGGACGCCCGATAACTCCTTCAGAGATTATTGCTAAGATAAAAGGAATGAAATAATGGCTTTCGATTATAATGAATTTTTAAGAACGGATAAAATGCCGACTCTTTGGTGCTGGGGCTGCGGAGATGGAGTTATATTGAAGTCTGTTATCAGAGCTATTGAAAAAGTGGGCTGGGATATGAACGATGTATGCGTTGTGTCCGGTATCGGCTGCAGCGGGCGCTTTAGCTCATATATCAACTGCAACACTGTCCACACTACGCACGGACGCGCTATTGCTTACGCGACGGGTATAAAGCTTGCCAACCCTTCAAAGCACGTCATCGTCGTAACAGGCGACGGAGACGGACTTGCCATAGGCGGCAACCATACGATACACGGTTGCAGAAGAAATATAGACTTAAACCATATCTTGATAAACAACTTCATCTATGGTCTTACAAACTCTCAAACCTCCCCCACAACCCCGCAAGGTATGTGGACGGTCACAGCCCAATACGGCAACGTAGACCCAAGCTTTGACGCGGCGAAATTAGCAAGCGCGGCGGGAGCTACATTTGTCGCCAGAGAGAGTGTACTCGACCCCAAAAGGATAGAAAAGACGCTCGTTGAGGGCTTTTCACACGAAGGGTACTCGTTTTTTGATATATTTTCCAATTGCCATATCAATCTCGGAAGAAAAAACAGAATGGGTGAGGCGATACTAAATCTAAAATGGATAGAGGACAAAATCGTGCCCAAAAATAGATTTGAACTACTCACCGACGAGGAGAAAAAGGGCAAATTCCCTACGGGCATTTTGAAGCAAGAGAGCGATAGATTAGAGTATTGCAAAGCGTATGACAAAGTCATAGAAGCTGCGCAAAACAAAACAACCGTGAAACTTTAGGAGGCTTGCTATGAAAAGACAGTTGCGATTTGCCGGAGTCGGCGGACAAGGCGTTATATTAGCGGGCGAAATCTTAGCTCACGCAAAGATAGAAGAGGGCGGTTATGGTGTAAAAGCTTCGACTTACACCTCGCAAGTAAGAGGCGGTCCCACAAAAGTGGACATCATACTAAGCCCCGATGAGATACTCTTTCCTTACGCCAATGAGGGTGAGATAGAGTTTATGTTAGCGACCGCACAGGTCAGCTACAACCAATTCAAAGACGGCGTAAAAGACGGCGGCATCATAGTGGTCGAGCCAAATCTGGTAAACCCAACGCCCGAAGATAGAAAAAGATGGAAAATCTACGAGATTCCCATCATAACAATAGCCAAAGAAGAGGTCGGCAATGTCATCACCCAGTCGGTAGTCGCACTCGGCGTCACGATAGAGATGACAAAAGTCTTAGATGAAAAGGTCGTTGAAGAGGTAATGCTCTCAACTGTCCCTGAAAAAGTAAAAGAAGCAAACAAAAAAGCCTTCACCTTAGGTGTAAAATATGCCAAAGAGGCTTCAAAGTAGATACATACAGAGCAAAAGAGGAAATTCTCCTCTTTTGCCAACCCCCCCAAGCAACCGATAATATCCCAATAAACTTCCCGCACCAAGACTATTTTGCACACCCACTACATTTATTATCACGATAACCATTTTTGCCACTCTCTCATACAAAACAGGAATGTGGTTCAATTCTTCTTGTGCTACGCTTGCGCAAAGCGCATAAATTGCAGAGTCAACTCTCTCCCGTCATTCCCGCGCAGGCGGGAATCCAAACTCACAAACCTTAAGTAATCAAAGAAGATACAATAGGTTCTATCAACCTTTTTTCATTCAAAACTTTATTGTTTTCCTGTTACTTTCTTTTCTCAAAAAGAAAGTAACCAAAACAAGCGAAGCGCTTTTGCGAAGCAAAATGTTTCCTCGAAATAAATGACCCCCCCCATAAAAGTTGACACTGCCCCTACGGGGTACCCTCCTGTTTTAATTTATTCAAGGGAGCTGCGGGACTCGCTAACGCTCAAACAGGTCCTCGCTCTTTTTCATTGAATAAATCAAAACAGGAGGCAGTGTCAAAATGGGGGAAAGAGAAAATCGCGATTACGCGATTATCGCTGTCGCTGTGTGATAACGCCCCTCCCTCTCCGTCATTCCATTGGAGCAAAGCGACGAGGAATCTTTTGTGGTTGAACCTATAAAATATTTAACCGTTAGGGTTCCTCGTTGCCGATAAATCGGCTCCATTGGAATAACGGAAGAAGGATAAATAAATGCTAAAATAGCACTTCAAGCAGACTTGCAAATAGGGCTCAAAAGCCCTATCTACATTACGAATGTTTGTTGAAAAATTCCCTTATATCGTCGGGCAATCTTAGAGGTTTCCAGTCGCTTATGTATACTATCAGGATTTTCGCGCTGAAGAGTTTCTCTTCGCCTCTGTATATCGTGTGTAAAACATCCACACTTGCCCCTTTTAGCTCCAAAACTTCCGTCTTTACCTCTATCACATCGCCCAAAACTGCCGGTTTGAAATACTCCGCGTCTATCTTTTTGACGACAAAATGGCGGTTGTTTTCGCCGAGTTTTTTGCCGTCGTCGTAGAACATTTGGCTTCTTGCTCTCTCGCAATATTTTATGTAATTTGTGTGATAAACCACGCCGCCCGCGTCTGTATCTTCGTAATAAATTCTTATCTTCAAATCATTCTCCTTAAAATTTAATTTCTATCCACAGAGTATCTGCCGCCGCCCAAAAAGAATATCGCCAAAGAGACAAACAGATAAAAGTAGATAGCCTCCAGCTGAAGTCCGCCGTGTTGCGTTAGGGCAAGTATATTAGGCGTATGTGCCAACAATATAACAAATACCATATTTATCACAAGGATAAGCGCCGCGAGCCTCGTTTTGTAACCGATGATAAGCAGTATCGGCGCCAAAATCTCCCCTACATATACCCCATAAGCCAAAAACTCCGGAAAAGCGGAAGATGCAAGCAGCCCTTTTATAAAGCCAACCCCGTTTGTTATCTTGTTGATACCGTGAAAAAACATAAGCCACCCGACCGATAACCTCAAAATCAATTTTCCTATATGTGCACTGTTCGCATTCGCGCCAATCGGACAAAAAGACATTTTTACTCCTAATAAAAAATTTTATAAAATGATAGCCAAAAATATCCAATCAAATATTAAAAACAGTGGCTAAAAACAGCCTATTTTAAACATTTTTTATTACAATTACGCAATGAGAATAGACAAATATCTAAATTGCGTCAATATCACAAAGCGCCGCGCAGTCGCCGAAGATATGTGCAAAAACGGCGTCGTAAGCATCAACGGTGTGGTAGTAAAACCCGCAAAAGATGTCAAAGTAGGGGACATCATCACGATAGAGTATTTGCAAAAGAGCGTCAAGTACGAGGTGTTACAAATACCAAGCGTAAAAACTATCTCAAAGACAAGCCAATACGAGTATGTAAAGGAAATACAATGAATTTTTATGAAGCAAAAAGGGCGTTTGCCGCGCTATTTCAAAACGAACTTAGCGAGTGGGAGGCAAGGTCGCTTTTGACGACGCTTTATGAAAACGGCGAGAATGAAGAGGAGATCGCCGCCGCCGCTACGGTGATGAGAAGCCACTCTATCAGGCTTCCCTTGTCCGCGGAGCTGCAAGGCAAGATAATGGACATCGTAGGCACGGGCGGCGATAAGAGCAAAAGTATCAACATCTCCAGCACATCCGCCATCATCTTAGCTTCGCTTGGCTGTTATGTCGCCAAGCACGGCAACCGCGCCATCACGAGCAATTCTGGCAGTGCCGATATGCTTGAGGCGTTGGGTATCAACCTCAGCCTTCCGCAAGAGGCGCAGGTAAAGATGCTCGAAGAGACAAATTTTACATTTATGTTCGCTATCAATCACCACCCCGCTATGTCTTATATTATGCCCGTTAGACGAAGCATCCCGCACCCTACGATCTTCAATATCATAGGACCTTTGTGTAACCCCGCGGGCGCCAAAAAAGGTCTCATAGGCGTCTTAGACCCAAAACTTATCACCAACATAGCCAACGCCCTGAAGCTTTTAGGCTCCACCGCCTCCCTTGTAGTGAGCGCCAAAGACTGTATGGATGAGATAAGCGTGAGCGCCGTGACGCAGGCTGCGCTTTTGAAGGACGGCGAAGTGAAAGAGTTTGAGATAGACCCGCAAGAGTACGGAATAGCGCTAACATCAAAACAAGAGGTCGTGGGTGGAGACGCCGTACAAAACGCCCAGATAGCCCTCGATACACTATCAAACAAGCAAAAAGGGGCGAAGCTGGACATCATACTTTTAAACACCGCGTTCGCTCTGTTTTTGGACGACAAGGCAAGAGATGTCAAAGAGGGGCTTGAGATGGCGGCGATGGCGATAGAGAGCGGCAGAGCCAAAAAGAAACTTGACGAGATCATCAAGTTTTCGCATATGTTCTAATGTATAGAGAGTTTGAGTTAAAAAAAAGCGAAATCGACACGGTAGCCAAAGCCATATTAGAGCTTTTGCCCCACGGCGGGATACTCCTTTTAAAGGGTGATTTAGCTTCGGGCAAAACGACGCTCGTAAGGCATATAGCCGCCGTTTTGGGGATAAAAAAAGAGGCTGTGAGCAGTCCTACATTTTCCGTGATGAACGCCTATAGGAGCGATTTTTTTCACTACGATATCTATCAAAAAGGCTTTAACGGTATCTTGGAAAACGGACTTTTTGAACATCTACAGCAAGCGGGGTATCATTTTATAGAGTGGGCTGATGAGGAACTTGAGGCAATGTTAAAGAGATATGCGCTACCATACGCGATCGTTGAGATATCAGTAGTACCGAACAAAAGAGTATACAAGGTTTATAATGCATAAGTTATCCGTACAAAAATTAGCCAAAACTATTAAAAAAACGCAAATAATTCACGACATTTCACTTGAAGTGAAGAGCGGTGAAGTCGTGGGGCTTTTAGGTCCTAACGGAGCGGGGAAGACGACCACTTTTTATATGATTTGCGGGCTTATTCCACCCACCAGCGGCAATATATACCTTGATGATATCAACATCTCCAAAAAACCGCTTCACGAAAGGGCTAGGCTTGGCATCGGCTATCTGCCGCAGGAGTCAAGTATCTTTAAAGATTTGACTGTGGAGGAAAACCTCGCCTTAGCCGCCGAGATAGCGTGCAGGGGCAAAGAGGAGCGGGAAAACAGAGTCGAAGAGCTCTTAGACCTCTTAAATATCCAGCCCATACGCCAAAGAAAAGGTGTAAGCCTAAGCGGCGGAGAGCGCAGACGCTGCGAGATAGCAAGGTCTTTGACGATAATGCCCAAATTCCTACTACTTGACGAACCCTTCGCCGGCGTCGACCCCATCGCGGTAAGCGATATCCAAAGCATCGTAAAAGACCTCACCAAGCTAAACATCGGCGTCTTAATCACCGACCACAATGTCCGCGAAACCTTAGCCATCTGCGACAGAGCCTATGTCATAAAAGACGGCTCCCTCCTATCCAGCGGCACAAGCGACGAAGTAGCCCAAAATAGGGCTGTGAGAACATACTACCTTGGCGAGGGATTTAAATTTTTTTAAAACTCCATACTCACGCATAGTGTTTTCACCTTGTCGAAATGTTTCCTTAAAAAGTTGTGTAAATCGTAGAGAAATGCGGAAATTCGCTCTCTTTCGTCATTCCCGCGAAAGCGGGAATCCAAACTAAAAAATCAACCCTCGCAAAGAAAATAAAAAAGGTTTTACAAGACCTGTTTTCATTCAACCTCTCTTTGTTTTCACAGAAACATTTTACTTCGCAAAAGCGCTTCGCTTGTTTTCACAGAAACATTTTACTTCGCAAAAGCGCTTCGCTTGTTTTCAC
>JAISQB010000048.1 GCA_031274495.1 Campylobacteraceae bacterium
TACTTCCGAAGATAGTTTGACTTCAAGCTCCAAAACAGATAAAGGCAAGTTGAAACTCTCCATCTTGACCGCGTCTTTTGTCGTGGTGAGGATACTTTTGGCGCCGCTTTTGTTTAAGAGGGCTTCTAACTCCTCTTTTTTAAACATATAGTGGTCTTGGAATGTCTGTAGGGCTATCACTTGTGGGGGTAAAAATTTATTTAATCTTAAAGGGTTAGCTATGGCAGTTATGAGTATCATCTTGTCCGTACCGTCTTTGATGCTTGTCTGCCTTGTGAAATCGACCTTTTCATCTATGACCAAATCGGCGTTTTTGTAGTTTGAGATACTCTCTCTATAAGCGCCCGATGGAATGCAAAAAGTATTTGCGGGTGCCGGGTTGGGGCGGATTAAAATGTCAAATTTTTTGATATTCACCTTGCCGAAACCATCGTCCAAGATGACCACTTCTGCGCCGAGCTCTTTTGCCTTTTCTATCCCCTTTGCCCTATCTTCACTTACGATAATGAGCGCATTTTTAAGCTCTTTGGCGTATAGCATGGCCTCATCACCGCTTGTTTTTACATCGCACAATATCTCCCCAAAGCGGCTCACCACAATCAATCCGCGAGAAAGACGCCCATAACCCCTCAAGACGATAGAGGGCTTCGCAAACTCTTTTGCTATGGCGATAGACACGGGGGTTTTGCCGCTGCCGCCTACGGTTAGGTTTCCGACGCTGATGATGGGTATATGATAATCGACGGGAGTTTTAAGTGTGCGCCTTATCTTGGCGCATATACACCAGATAATGCTAAACGGCGAAAGCAGATACGAGATGAAGCGTTGAAAAGTGGAGGGACGGTAGAGATACTCTTCCGCCCACGATATAAGTTTGTGTTTAGACACGATGCAGCGCTATCTTTTGTACGGTTTCGCATACATAAGAGATATCATCTTCGCTCATAGCCGCATAAATCGGTAAAGACAGTATCTGCTGATAGTTCGCAAGAGCCGTAGGAAAGTCGTTAACTTTTAAGCCGTATTTATTTTTGTAATAAGACAGAAGATGTAGCGGTATATAGTGAAGCCCCGTAAAAATGCCCGCCTCTTTTAACTCTTTGGCGAAACTGTCGCGGTTTTTGTCCACTTTGATGATGTATTGAGAGTAGGTGTGATCTCTTTTGGCAACGGGTGTTTTTATATTGTGGCAACTCTCAAAAGCTTTATCGTAGATGGCGGCTATCTTTCTGCGGGACGATATGATTTTATCCAATTTCGTAAGTTGAGCCAGCACATACGCCGCGTTGATTTCATTGATGTCGTATTTGACGCCAATATCGACCACATCGTATATGTAGCCCAGATTGCCGAATTTATCCCAGCCGCTGCCGACTATCGCGTGGTTTATGAGCAACTTTGCCCTCTCATAAAGCTCTTCGTCAGCCATCGTCATAATACCGCCTCCGGCAGTGCTGTATTTGAGGCGCGGAGAAAATCTGAAACACGATATAGCTGAATCCAAAGAGCCTATCTTTTTGCCGTTGTATGTCGCGCCAAAAGCGTTTGTGGCATCGTCTACGACTTTCACATTATGATGTTTTGCCAGTTCGTAGATAGCGTCCATATCAGAAGGCTGCCCCGCGGCGTGAGGCACAAATACGCCTTTTAGCTTTTTGTGTGCCTCTTTAACGAGCGTTCGCTCTAACTTGTCCACATCGATATTGAAATCGTCGGCATTTATATCCACAAAAATAGGCTCCGCATCAAAATGTCTCACTACTTCTGCCACAGATGGAGCCGAATTTACCGAACAAATGAATTTGTCACCCCGTTTTATATCCATCGCGCACATGGCAAGATGCATAGCTGCCGTCCCGTTATATGTGGCAATGGCGTGTTTCGCGCCTATGAATTTTGCCACACTTGCTTCAAGCTGATCAATCTTAGAGGGCTTGTCACCATCCAAAACCTCGCTTATATATGTAAACTCCAATTTATCTACCAATGGTTTGTAAAATGGTATCTCTCTCATAAAACACCCTCCGTGTGATAATAATTCTTACCTTATAACAAAGGATTAAATTATACTAAAACAGTGATTAATCAATTCTTTTAAAAAACGGAAATATGGGTTATCGTGAAAGATTTTTATTTAAAAAAATGCGCTATTATTTCCCTTTTTGAAAGGGAGGCAAAATGTTCAAAATAGTATCAAAACCGATGGGTATTTTTGAGACAAACTGTTACATCATATATCTACCAAAGGGCGAAGTTATCGTGGATCCGGGTATGGGCGCTACGGAGTGGGTGATGCAAAATGTGCAAAATCCTCTGGCTATTTTAAACACCCACGGACACTTCGACCATGTATGGTCTAATAACGAGTTGCAAACCAAACTGAAAACTTTGCTGTATACTCCGATTTCGGATGTTTTTATGTTACAAAATGACCCATTTGGATATGGAATGCCATCATCGGTTCCTGATTTTAAAGTCAAAGAAGATGAAAAAATTGAAATAGGCGGCATTTGGATAGAGTTTATCCATTTTCCAGGGCATACTCCCGGTTGCAGCGCGATTAAGATAGGCGACGCGCTTTTTAGCGGTGATTTTGTCTTTAAGGATTCTATAGGCAGAACGGATTTTCCGTACAGCTCACCCGAAGATATGAAAAAGAGTATCTTGAAATTTTTAGAGATAAAAGAGAACTTAAAAGTATATCCGGGTCACGGTGAGAGCACGAGTGTCAAATCTGAACAGAAAAATTTACCCTCTTGGTTAAAGTATCTTTAGGGTGTTACAAAAATACCCACATTCTTTGGTTTCCCCATTTTAAGATGGGGAAAATGCCCCAAAAAGCGTGAGTCGCGCCTAAACTCTCCCACCATTCACGCGTAGGCGGGAGTCCAAACTGCCTTCATTTAAAAAATATAATTGTTAAAATTTGTCAATTAATGTCACTATTTTTTGATTTATTAAAGATTTTTTGGCTTCCCGCCCGCGCGGGAATGGTTCGGAAAATAGATCAAAAGTACGCTATCGCGCCAAAATGTCAATCAAATCGACACTTTCACATAAGCCCTTTTTGGTGCTGGGTAGCCCTCTACTGTCTTTGAGTTGTCGTCCGGGTCTAAGAAATTTTCCAGACTCTGCCCCAAAATCCACTCCGTCTTTCGCTGTTCGTTACTGTCTGTGGGTTTCACGGATAAAAGCTCGAAGTTTTTAAAACCCGCCCTCTCGCACCAGTTTTTTAGCGCGTTGATAGTCGGGATAAAGTAGACATTGGGTATCTTGGAGTAGCTATTTTTGGGACACAAAGCGATATCTTCGTCGCCGTCAATCATAAAAGTGTCCAAAAAAAGTTCGCCGCCTTTTTCAAGCCCTGCTTTGAGAGCTTTCAAGCAGCCAAGCGGGTCGCTTCTGTGGTATAAGACGCCAAGGCAAAAGATAGTGTCAAACTTTTCGCCGTAACTTGGCAAATCCTCAACGCCCAAAAGCTCGTAAACGATATCGGTTTTCGCGAAGTGGTTGATAAAATCAAACTGACACCAAAAAAGCGGCGTTGGGTCAAATCCGACAAGTTTTTTTGGGTTATCTTCCATCATTTTAAAGAGATAATATCCGTTGTTGCAGCCGATATCGGCGACTTTTTTGTCTTTTAGGTTAAAGTGGGGGCGCAAGAGGTTGTATTTGATGAAGCTTTGCCACTCCGCGTCTATAAAAAGTTCCCCCAATCTAAATGGACCCTTCCTCCACGAACGCAAACTCTGTGCGCCGCTTTTTATCTTTGCGGCGTCTTCGGATGAGAGGGCGGGCAAAGAGAGCGTGAAAACATCCCCGTAAGTTATATCGGCACTGATTTGCGGTAGCTGCTCTATCATAGCTCTTAGCGGTTTTATATCTTTCCACTTTTCTGCCGCCTCTTTTTGTGCTTTTGATTTTTCGCTCATATCGCCCCTTTTTTAAGTTTGGTTTTAAATGAGAAATAATAGCATACCGGCACGAAATTATAAAGGTCAAAAATGGAGACGATAGAGATATTTAAAAGTTTTGCCAAAGTGCCAAGATGCAGTTTTGACGCCTTGAAAATGAGAGATTTTATAGCCTCTTTCGCCGCAGAGTGCGGTTATACGGTGAAGATAGATAGGGCTGATAATATACTCTGCGTCAAACAAAAACCGCTCGTTTGTCTGCAGTCGCATTATGATATGGTCTGCTTAGCGGACGCGCCAAATGTCGAGTGCTACGAAGAGGACGGCTTTTTGAAAGCCCGCAACTCAACGCTTGGGGCGGATAACGGTATAGGCGTTGCGCTGATGCTTGGTATGATGCGAAAATTTGACGATATAGAGTGCCTTTTTACATCCGACGAAGAGGTGGGGCTCAACGGGGCAAATAACTTGGAACATCAGATATCCGCGCCGTATCTTTTGAATCTCGACAGCGAAGAGGAGGGGGCGATATTTATAGGGTGTGCCGGTGGGGTTAGCGTGATAGGCGAAATTTCTGCGCAAAAAGTGCCGCCAAGAGAGG
>JAISQB010000063.1 GCA_031274495.1 Campylobacteraceae bacterium
CAAACAAGCGCCCCATCGCGGTAAAAACAGTCCGCCCACTTCCCCTCGAACGGATGTTTTGCCGACACGCTCTCTATCTCCCAAAGTTCGTTTAGTTTTGGGATGGTAAAGTCTATGCGGCAGGATTTGAACTTTATCTCATCTTGGGAATGCTCGCGGCAAGCGCCGTTTCTCTCTTCTGTCCAATCTTTATAATTTTTGGCAAATTTCGCAGCGTCATCTTTGGAGAGCGACCTTAAAATATCGCCATACACCTTATCAAGCCTTTCGTTTACCTCGTTATACACGAGCTTGACGCACCTAACGCTTCCCGTGTATCTGCTCAAAGAGCACTCCGTGGGGGTATGCCAAGCATTGGCGTACCGGGCGCAACATCCTAAAAATATCAAAAGTTTAATGATGTTCTTCATCTCTTCTCCAAAAAAATCGCTTGTTATTGTAGCAAAAAAACAGATGCAAGATGGATATTTATACTATTGGCGCGCGCCTTATCGCACCTTTTTTACCCTTTTGTTGCCAAGCTTTAGTATCATCGAGGGTTTGCTCTCGTACAGTCCCCTATCATCTTCTATGACGATATCGGCTTTGGATTTGGCGAAATCCACATCAAACGCGCCGCCTGTTATATTTGCGGAGGTGGAGTAGAGCCAGCCTGTTTTTCGCAAAAACGCCGCGTGCGCTCCATCTTTTATGAGTCTGAATGAAAAGCCGTTTTTGAGGATAAATGTCGTCTTTTTAGCGCGCCTTACGAGGTTTTTATGCTTCAGCGGCACGCGGGTATTTAACTCCCCAAACGCCGCCGCGCACACGATACAAGGCTTATCCGCCGCACGGTTTTTGATAGCGTTTAAGAGTTTCGCGTCTTTTGATAAAAATCCAACCGTCGTATCTGTTTGCGCGAGATAGACCATAAGAGAAGCCTTTTGAAAAATATGCCGCAATTATGCCTAAAATTTTTGAATATAGCGTTTTTTTACATTGGCAGACTTCTATGAAAATAAAAAGTATTTTATAATTTAAAAAATATTAGAATGCACGCAATGTTTAAAATTGGCGCAAAGGATTCAAAATGGCAGATGAAAAAAATAGCAAAAGAGAGATGACTTTTGACGAGATGAATCAAGAGCAAAAATTTAGAGTATTTAATGGTGCGCTGTGGGGAGGACTTTACGGGGTCAAAAAAACAAGACAAAGGATGGCGGAAGAGCAAGACCCAAACTATGAAGAGTTACAAAAGGCGAAAAAAGAAGCAGCAAAAAAGAAAAGAGGGGCTGTATCGTCGTTTTTCAAAGCTATCAGCACGATAATTTATCTCTTACTGTTTGCCTTTTTTGTTATATGGTTTTTTCGCAGCTTTCAGGCAGGAGTTTTACTCTAATGGCTCAAGGCAATAAAAAAGTAGTAGTAGAATTGAGGCAGCAAGTGGCATATGAGAATTGTAAAATAGTAAGGAGTTGGTAATGTTAGGGAAAGTTATGAAGTTCATAAAAATATTTGTATGGCTTAGTATAGCGTTTGTGGTAGGGGTTCATCTGTTGTACAAGTCTGACTACTTCAGGTCAAATTTTGCTGTTGAGAATGTAACCGTAATGTTATATGACAATAGTTCGATTATAGGGACATTGAGGATATTTGATGGGCTTTATGGCGGTGCGTACTATTTGGAAAACACGGATATTGAAGATAGATATTTTGATGAAAACAATGAGGTCCTTATCTATACTAAAAATACGATGTATAAATACCCTGCCGCTTTATCGTGCCAAAGAGATTTATGCCCCAAAGGTGCCGAAACGATAGATTTGGAAGACTATAGGCTTTGTACAAAAGAGGAGGCTCTTGGATTGGTGGGTACTCAACGAAACATATATGATGGCAGCATAGAACAGCTTGAAAATCTTATCTCTTGGCTTCGCATTGCTCAACGAGACGCATATGATAGTAGTGTAGGAGATTTTTCCGGTACGGCTAAAATATATGGCGTGGGCAAAACATATGGTTTTGGGATAACAGATATTATCTATCCCGGCAAAAAACCGCTTCTTGTGAATTATACTGATAAGGTACATAAAGAGCTCGCCCCCGATCGCCAGTTTTGGAGCATACTTGCCCCTGATAGCAAATATTATGCTGAAGGTATTAAATTGGCAAAGCCTTGCAATGTGCCTTTGGATACACTTACTAAAGGTAAGGTTATGGGTATGTTTCGCAATAAAGCCCGTCATAGTGAGCAGAGCGAACGGTAGGGTAAGCAAGCGATTAGCACGAATGGATTAAAGAGCTGCTATAGCAGAAATAAAAAAGGGCGGAAATTTCTCCCCGCCCTTACGAAAATTGTTATTTTAATAACCGCTAACTATTCAAATACTCCTGCAAAGCTTTTGGCTCCAGTGCGCCGCCTTTTTGGAGGTTGGCTATCGCTTCTATCGCTACGAACGCTTCTGAGACGGTCGTGAAGTATGGTATGTTGAGCCGCAGAACACTCTGTCTTATCTTTTTGGCGTCGTCTTTGCTGGATTTGTTGTCGCTTGTGTTTATCACGAGGGCGACATCTTTGTTTTTTAGTTTGTCTTCGATATTTGGGCGTCCTTCGCTGATTTTGTAGACAAATTCCGCCTCAAGTCCTGCGTCGCTCAAAGCTTTGTGTGTGCCGCCTGTTGCGAGGATGGAAAATCCTATCTTTTTGAAACTCTCCCCAAGCTTTTTGGCAAAGACCTTATCCGCGTCCGTCAAAGATAAAAATACCGTGCCGCTCTTTGGCAATTTATTGCCCGCGGCTATCTGGCTTTTGGCGAAAGAGTCGGCAAAAGAGTTGCTGATACCCATAACTTCGCCCGTTGATTTCATCTCGGGACCCAATATCGTATCTGCCCCTTGAAGCCTGTTGAACGGAAAGACCGCCTCTTTCACGGCTACGTGGTTTTTGATTTTGGCTTTGAGGATGCCCTCTTCTTCGTAGACAACTTTAAATTTATCGTAAAATCCAAGCGCCTCTTTCAAATCCCCGCGATACATAACCCGCGTCGCGACCTTTGCCATCGGGATACCAGTAGCTTTACTGACAAACGGCACGGTTCTACTCGCTCGCGGATTGACCTCTATCATATAGATGTCGTCTTGATAGATGGCGTACTGGATGTTCATCAGTCCCACGACGCCAAGATTTAGGGCTATCTGCTTTGTCTGGCGCTCCACTTTTTTGACTATATGCTTGCTTAGGCTGACAGCGGGAAGCGAGCAGGCGCTATCTCCGGAGTGGATGCCCGCCTCTTCGATATGCTGCATAATACCGCCGATATAGACATCTTTGCCGTCGCTTATGGCGTCCACATCAAGCTCTATGGCGCGGTCTAAAAATTGGTCTATGAGGACGGGGGATTGGTGACTTACATTGACCGCCTCTTTCATATATAGTTTTAGTTCGCTCTCGTTATAGACTATCCTCATAGCGCGCCCGCCAAGAACATAGCTTGGTCTTACTAACACGGGGTAGCCGATGATGGCGGCTTTTTCTATCGCCTCCTCTTCGCTTAGCGCGGTGGCGTTTTGGGGTTGGTTGATGTTGTTCTCTTTGATAAATTTTGAAAACTTTTCTCTATCTTCTGCTACATCTATCGTGTGTGCGCTTGTGCCGATGATTTTGGCTCCTGAGGCGGTTAGTTGTTTGGCAAGTTTCAGAGGTGTCTGACCGCCGAAATGGACGATAACGCCGTTTGGATTTTCAAGCTCGATGACGCTTCTTACATGCTCAAAATCGATAGGCTCAAAATACAAAATATCGCTCGTGTCGTAGTCGGTGGAGACGGTTTCGGGGTTACAGTTGTACATTATAGTCTTCACACCCATATCAGCCAGCGCGTACGCCGCGTGTACGCAGCAGTAGTCGAACTCTATGCCTTGACCTATCCTATTTGGTCCGCCGCCTATGATTAAAACCTTCTCTTCGTCGTCTTTTTTACTAACAGGTTTGCTGTTAGCTGTTATGTTAGTGGTCGAGTAGAGGTATGGCGTAAGTGCTTCAAACTCCGCAGCGCAGGTGTCTACATTGTTGTATTCTAAAAATATACCCTCTCTGTTTCTGGCGTAATATATATCGTTTTGTGTTAGTGAGAGGTTATCTTTTTCATTGATGATGGAGGCTATCATCTCGTCTGAAAATCCGTAAGTTTTCGCGAACCTCAAGAGCTTCGCGTTATTTAAGATCTTCATATCTATCTCTTTTTCAAAGGCTATTATCTCTTCTATCTGCCTTAAAAACCAGTGGTCTATCTGACAGAGTTTGTATATCTCGTCTACTGATAGCCCGCGCCTGAAGCCCTCCGCGACATAGAGTAGTCTGTTGGCGTTTGCCCTTCTTATCTCGCTTGTTAGTACTTCATCTTTGCAGGCGATTTTGTTAAATCCGTAAAGCCCCGTTTCAAGCGAGCAGAGCGCCTTTTGTACAGACTCTTTAAATGTCCTTCCTATCGCCATAACTTCGCCAACACTCTTCATAGATGTAGTCAGTGTGGACTCGGCTAACGGGAATTTCTCAAATGTAAATCGCGGGATTTTTGTGACGATATAGTCTATCACGGGCTCAAAACTCGCCGCCGTTCCTGTTATGTCGTTTTTAATCTCATCAAGCGTAAAGCCCACAGCCAAAAGCGTCGCCACTTTTGCTATCGGATAGCCCGTAGCTTTTGAAGCGAGCGCGGAGGAGCGGCTCACTCTTGGGTTCATCTCTATGACGGTCATACGTCCTGTTCTTGGATTGACGGCAAACTGCACATTGCTGCCGCCCGTATCTACGCCGATTTCGCGCAAAATCGCGAACGAAGCGTTGCGCATCTTTTGATACTCTTTATCCGTGAGCGTCAATGCGGGGGCTATCGTTATGCTATCTCCCGTGTGAATGCCCATCGGGTCTAAGTTTTCTATGGAACAGACTATGATACAGTTGTCACATCTATCTCTGATGACCTCCATCTCATACTCTTTCCATCCGAGCAGCGACTCCTCTATAAGTATCTCATTTATCGGGCTTATGTCGATGCCGCGTTGGGCTAACTCTTTAAATTCGTCTATATTATATGCTACGCCGCTTCCGCCGCCCGCTAAGGTGTAAGAGGCTCTGATGATGAGCGGAAATCCTATCTCTTCGGCCGCTTTGACCGCTTCATCAAGCGTGTATGCGTAGCGGGATTTGGGCAGATCCATACCTATCTTTATCATCGCCTCTTTAAAGGCTTGTCTATCTTCGCCCTTTTTTATCGCTTCGGGGTTCGCGCCTAAGAATTTTACATTGCCTATTTTACCGCTCTCATACAACTTCATCGCCGTATTGAGTGCCGTCTGACCACCCATCGTAGGCAAAATCGCATCCACTTTCTCTTTTTCGATAATCCTCTCTACCACTTCGACGGTGATGGGCTCTATATATGTTTTATCGGCAAATTCGGGGTCGGTCATAATAGTCGCGGGGTTGGAGTTGATAAGCACCACTCTATACCCCAGCTCTTTTAGCGTTTTAGCCGCTTGAGTTCCGGAATAGTCAAATTCGCAAGCCTGCCCTATGACGATAGGACCTGAACCTATAAGTAAAATAGTATTTATATCTGTGCGTTTGGGCATAAAAATTATCCTTTTTTAAAATTCTTCAAAATGTCTGCTTCGCAAGTGCGCAAAGAGTTCATCATCTACAATATAACGTGAAAAAATCCCGGTACTTCCGTAACGGCGTAGGGCTCGACGACAGCTGTGAAATATGATTCGCTTTTATAGATAGCCGTGATTTTTCCCACCTTTAACCCTTCAAAAAATATATTATCCAATCCGCTCGTTATCACCTCATCGCCGACTTTGGGCTCGCTCCACAAAGGGATGTAGCGTATCTCTATCTTATCACCCGAGCCAAACGCGACACCCATTATCTTAGTCGTGCCTACATAGACCGAGTAGGCGGATTTGGGGTCTTGCTGCAAAAGCGCCAAAGCCCTTCCGTCCCTTGCCGTTACGATGCCCGCGCTATATCCTTGATACATAAGTCCGTAGATTTTATTTTCATCAAAATCCTCAAAATCAAGCCAGACTTTGTTGTAGTCGCCAAGAGTTACATATGAGAGCGCTCTTACGATTTTTGTCTTGACGGCGTATTGGGTGAGGTTCGCCTCTTTGAGCATAGCGTTGAGCTTTGTCGCATAAGCGCTTGAAACTTGCGCCAACTCCAAAAGCTCCGCGTTTCTCTTTTTCAAATCCCGTATCTCGTCGCGCTGATCGAAGTGTTCGTTTATCGTATCGGCTAATCCATCTTTCACGCCTATATAGATATTGATGGCAAATGATGAGATATCGCCGACAAGTCCCCTTAAGCCGTTCGCGTAATTGATGGAGATAACGGCTAAGAGGAGGATGATTAAAAGAAATCTGAGTTTGTTATTCATTAGCTAATTGCTGTAAAAATCCTAACGCTTCAAGCGCTTTGCCCGTGCCTTTTGCCACTGCCAAAAGCGGCTCTTCGCCTATAAATACAGGCAGCTTTACCTCTTCGCTTAAGTACTTGTCAAGTCCTCTTATCAAAGCGCCCCCGCCTGTTAAGACGACGCCGTTTTCGACTATATCGCCCGCGAGATCGGGAGGTGTGACCTCAAGCACATCTTTCAAAGCTTCCACTATCTCGCGTAATGGCTCTTTCATAGCCTCTCTTACATCTTCGCTTGTCATCTCTATACGGCTCAAAAGTCCGCTTACCTGGTCGCGCCCTTTTACCATCATAGATAGCTCGGGATTTAAAGGCGTGGCGCTTCCTATCTCTATCTTTATCTCTTCGCCGCCTCTTTCGCCGATTAAGAGGTTGTATTTTTTCTTCACATAATCCACTATCGCCATATCTACTTTATCGCCGGCAACGCGGATAGATTTACTGATGACCAAACCATCCAAAGAGATGACGCCTATCTCGGTCGTGCCGCCGCCGATGTCTACGATGAGGCTTCCCTTTGGCTCGTGTATAGGAAGTCCCGCACCTATCGCCGCCGCCATAGGCTCTTCTATCAAGTATACCTCTCTTGCCCCTGCGCTCATAGCGGACTCTCTAACTGCTTTTCGCTCAACTTGCGTCAATCCGTAAGGTATGGATATGATAATGCGCGGACGCAAGAAATTTTTTCTTTTATGTGCTTTTTCTATAAAGTACCGAATCATCTTTTCCGTCATATCAAAGTCGGCGATAACGCCGTCCCTCATAGGTCTTATAGCTTCGATATCGCCGGGCGTTTTGCCGACCATTTTTTTAGCCTCGTGGCCGACTGCTAAAATATCCTGCTTGCCGTATTTATCGCGTCTTACCGCAACTACGGAAGGCTCGTCTATGATGATGCCTTTACCGCGAACAAGCACAAGAGTATTTGCCGTACCCAAATCAATACCCATATCATTTGAGAAAAAACCTATCAATCCATCCAAAATCATCGTTTTGACGCTCCTTTACGCGCTTTTTTTATTTTTCTTGATAAAAAGGGGCTTCTCCCCACCCTTTACGACATCAAGCGTAATAACTATCTCATATCCTTTAAAATCGGGAAGTTCAAACATAACATCCGTCATCAACTCTTCCATTATTGTTCTAAGCCCCCTGGCTCCCGTCCTTCTTTTGATGGCAAGTTCGGCAACAGCTTCAAGCGCGTCATCCTCGAAAGTAAGCTTCACATCGTCTATCGCGAACAATTTTTGATACTGCTTCAAAATAGCGTTTTTAGGCTCGGTAAGAATCCTTATCATATCCTCTTTACCGATATTTTGCAATACTGCATTCACGTGCAAACGCCCTATCAGTTCGGGGATAAGCCCGTAGTGTATCAAATCGTCAGGTTCTAATAGATTTAAAAGTTCAGCATCTTCGCTTTTGGCGCGTTTTGCCTGATTAAAGCCCAAAACATTTTTACCCACGCGTCGTTTTATTATCTCCTCCAGCCCGTCAAAAGCACCGCCGCAGACAAAAAGAATATTTGTCGTATCTATCTGGATGAACTCTTGATTGGGGTGTTTGCGCCCGCCTTTTGGAGGGATATTGACAACGCTGCCCTCTATGATTTTTAAAAGCGCCTGTTGGACGCCCTCGCCTGAAACATCGCGCGTTATGGAGCGGTTTTCGCTCATACGGGCGATTTTATCGACCTCGTCTATAAATACGATACCTTGTTCGCATTTTTTCACATCGCCTTCAGCTGCTTGAAAAAGGCGTGTTAGGATGTTTTCCACATCCTCCCCCACATATCCTGCTTCCGTCAAGCTCGTAGCGTCGCAGATAGCTATAGGCACATCCAAAAAGCGCGCCAATGTCTGTGCCATCAGCGTCTTTCCACTGCCTGTCGGTCCTATCAAAAGTATATTTGACTTTGCTATTTCCGTATCGTCATCAGACATTTTTTGTTTGAAAATGCGCTTGTAGTGGTTGTAAACCCCGACAGAGAAGACCTTTTTGGCTCTATCTTGCCCTATGACAAATCCGTCCAAAACTTTTTTAAGCTCTTTGGGACTCATAAGCTCTCTATTGAAGCCGCTTTTGGGTTCACTGGTATCGCCTAATAAAATCTTGCTCAGATTTTCAATGCAAAATTCGCATATATACGCCCTATTGTCCAAAGACGCGAATGGCGGCACAGCGTCTTGTTGAAATTCCTGACCGCAAAAACTACACTTTTTCACTGTTTGCTCGCTCATAGTTGATTCCGCGTTTTGTATTTAAGACAAATTCGCACAAAAGGCGCACTTTGTCGCTCGCCGTCGTGTTTAATATCTCCTCCGCGCTTTGGCGCAAAGGCTTGCCGCTTCTAAAGAGCGCTTTGTACGCGATACTCAAAGCGTCTATATCCTCTTTACTCTCGCGCCTTCTAAGACCGATGAGATTTAATCCTCTAAGATAAGCGCGGTTGCCCTCCGCCAGACAAAACGGCGGCACATCCTGAGACAAGGCGCTTGCCCCGCCTATCATACAACCCTCGCCGATTTTGACAAATTGATGCACGGGTGTAAGCCCGCCGATGACCGTATCTTTGCCTATCTCAACGTGTCCTGCTAAAGTGGCGGAGTTAGCCAAGATGACATTATCCGAAATGGTGCAGTCGTGCGCTATGTGGCAAAAGTTCATAATAAAACAGTTCTTGCCGATACGCGTCGTAAAATCGCCCTTTTGAGAGCCGCCGTTTATCGTCACAAACTCCCTCACGGTAGTATCATCGCCGATGATGACGCGTGAAGTTTCACCCACTTGAAACGAGATATCCTGCGGGTCGCCGCCGATAATCGCGTAAGAGTATATCCTCACCCTCTCGCCTATCGTGGTCCCTCCCAATATCCGCGCCCCTTGCTTTATCTCACTATAAGCGCCTACCCTGCTTTTGGACGATACGAAAGCGTAAGCCTCTATCGTTACGCCATCTTCTATGATCGCCCCTTCTTCTATTATCGCGGTTGGATGGATATTTTTCATATTATTTGTCTACTATCATTGCTTTTAATTCTGCTTCGGCGACAAGTTTGTCGTCCACATACGCTTTGCCCTCTAAGACCCAGATATTGCTTTTGCGCTTTAAGACATTGAGGCGATACTCCAAGCGGTCTCCCGGGGTGACGGGAACTCTGAATTTTGCGTTATCTATACTCATAAAATATACTACCTTATCGTGTACGGCCATTTGCGTCTCGGAGCGTACGCTCTCGAACGCCAACACGCCGCCTGCTTGCGCCATACCCTCTATAATCATAACGCCCGGATATATAGGATGGCTTGGAAAATGACCTTGAAATATCTGCTCGCCGATAGTAACATTTTTATAAGCTTTGATGGATGTGCAAATCTCTAACTCTGTAACTCTGTCTATAAGTAAAAATGGAAAACGGTGCGGGATTATCTCTTGTATCTCTGTAACATTTATCGTCATTGAAGAACCTTATTTGAAAAATCTGTAAATTTTATCAAAGTATTGCTAAAACTTCTCTAACATCTTGGTAATTTGTTGATTTTGCCTCTATTTTATATGTCGCTTTTTCCACATTTTCAAGCACGATGATAGGCAAAAAGTCCGCCAATTTACGCTCTACATCCAAATGCTCCTGTCGCGTAATGGGGCTATATATCAACTCTTTGACACTTTTGTAACTTTTGCGCGTTATCTCATTAAATCGCTTTAAACTCAAAAACAGCATATCGCTCCCGGTAAATCCAAGACCATCTTTTACCTCCACCACTTTTGCCTCCAAAGGCTCGCCGCTAAAATCATATTCACCCACAAAAAAGCTATGCACCGCTTCGCCCTCTTTCAACACCCTTCCCCACAAAAGACGGTAGTTGTGAAATTTCTCCCTCTCTATCCTAAAGTCCAGATTACCCTTTTCGCACTCCCACACTTTTTTATAGAGCTTTGTGCGCTCCGCGATAGAGCCGTACAGTATCTCGTTGGATATGGGACTCATCAGTTCATCCGTCACTCTATCTTTTGCCGCTCTTTGGTCGTTTAACGCGTACATACAGCCGCAATAGTTTTGATGATAGAGCCTATCTTCGCGCGCCAATTTGAACTGCTCCTGCGTGCCGCCCTTTTTTCTAAAATCAAAACACAACACCTCCACCCCCTCTTTTTTGCCTATCTTTTCCGCCGCCGCGCTGAGCTGCTCGAAAGATTTTTTAGGACTCATAAAAAGTGTGGTCGTAACGCGCTTTTGCCCAAGCTCTTTAGCCTTTTTGGCACTTGCTTCAAGCCGCGCCTCAAAACAGACCTCGCACCTCTTCCCCCTCTCCTTCTCACACTCCAGCCCCTTTACCGCTTCCCGCCACCCCTCAAAATCATACTCCCCCTCTAAAAGCTTGATATCATACTTTTCACAGCTCCTCTTCACATCCAAAAGCCGTAGTTCGTACTCTTCGTAAGGGTGGATATTGGGGTTATAAAAAAATCCTATTATATCCTCATCCGGCAAACCTTCGCGAAGTTTTTTCAAAAAATAGTGACTATCCACCGAACAACAAATATGCGCCAGCATCTTCTCTCTTTTTCTGTTTTTTGTGAAAATTATAGCAGAATTATCTTGTTGATTTTCCCACACTATACCATCTCTTCCATCATTTCCGCCTCCTTCTCTGTCATTCCCGCGAAAGCGGGAATCCAAACTAAAAAATTCAACAAAAAAAGACGCTTCGCGTATGGAGATCGCGGGTCAAGTCAGCAACAACAAAGAAAGAAAATCATCAACAGCGATAATCGCGTAATTGTGATTTTCTCTTCCCCCCATTTTGACAGTGTCTCGTGTTTTGATTTATTCAAGGAAAAAGTGCGAGGACCTGTTTGAGCGTTGAATAGTCCCGCTGCTCCCTTGAATAAATTAAAACAGGAGGGTACCCCGCAGGGGCAGTGTCAACTTTTATGGGGGTTGTTTCTTTGCGTTACTTTCTTTTCAACAAAAGAAAGTAACAAGAAAACAAGGAAGTTTTGAATGAAAAAAGATTGATAGAACCTATTGTATCTTCTTTGATTATTTATACTTTTTTAGTTTGGATTCCCGCCTTCGCGGGAATGACGGAGAATCAATATATTTTATGGTAATATAACAGCCAACATTGTGGAGATTTATATGTCAAAATACATTTTGATTTACGCGGCTTGTTATGCTGTTTTGGCTGTTGTGGTGGGTGTTGGGGCTTATTTTGTGGAGATTACTTTAAATAGCGGTGTGGGTATCGGCGTGACTCTTGCGAGTGTGGTCTATCCGGCTAAATGCTTTTTTGATGATTTTAAAAGTATGCCTACAAAAAAGCAAAAGGCGATTTTCGCGCTTGGCGTTTTGGCTGTAAATTGTATAGCGGTAGCGATATATGTTTTTGCCGTGTACTTGCCGTATGATATCAATCTATTTTATATTTTCACGCACACCCCAACTGTTTTAGTCGCGGCAGTTCCTGTCTTTGCTGTTTTAATTATCTGCTTTTCTTCGTATTTCTTGTTCGGATCGTTCGTTAAAACTTTTTCAAAAAACATCAACAAATAGGACTCAAAATGACATTCACAACCCCATTAAAACACGACAGCATTAAAATTATGCTGCTTGGAAGCGGTGAGCTTGGTAAAGAGGTCGCTATAGAGGCGGCAAGGCTTGGGATTGAGGTGGTTGCGGTCGATAGTTACCCGAATGCCCCCGCGCATTTGGTGGCAAATAGGGCGCACGTGATAGATATGAAAAACAAAGAGGCTCTGCTGGAGCTCATCTATCTTGAAAAGCCAAGCTATATAGTCCCCGAAGTGGAGGCGCTTAGTATCGAGGCTTTGGAGATTGCCGAGAAGGAGGGCTTTTGCGTGATACCAAACGCCGCAGCTGTCAAAAAGACGATGAACCGCAAAAATATACGCAAATTCGCCGCCGAAGAGCTTGGGCTGAAGACCAGCCCATATCTTTTTGTCAGCTCCTACGAAGAGCTTAAAAACGCAGCCTCAAAGCTCGGATATCCTTGTGTGATAAAGCCCGTGATGAGTTCGTCGGGACACGGGCAGAGCGTGGCAAAAGAAGAGGAGGATTTGGCGAAGTCGTGGGAGAGTGCGAAAGAGGCGAGGGGGGATGCCAGCGAGCTTATTGTCGAGGGGTTTGTGGATTTTGACTATGAGATAACGCTTTTGACTGCGCGCACGGAAAATGAGAGTATATTTTGCGAGCCGATAGGGCATGTGCAAAAAGGGGGCGATTATATATTTAGTTGGCAGCCTATGCCGATGAGTGATGGGGCGCTTAAAAAGGCAAAAGAGATAGCCAAAAAGGTAACCGACGGACTTGGCGGGCGCGGCATATTTGGCGTGGAGCTTTTTATCAAAGGCGATGAGGTATATTTTAGCGAAGTGAGTCCGCGCCCGCACGATACGGGAATGGTCACGATGATCACGCAATCCCAAAGTGAATTTGCGCTGCATATAAGGGCGATTTTGGGGTTGCCTTTGGACTTTTCATTTATAGGCGAGGGGGCGAGCGCGGCGTATAAAGCCGAAGCAAAATCCGTCAATCCCCACTTTAGCGTGCCAAACGACGCCTTTTCCAAAAACTCATTTGTGAGGATATTTGGCAAACCAAACAGCCACAAAGGTCGCAGAATGGCAGTCGTCCTCGTGCAAGATGAGGTAGAAAAAGCCAAACAAAAGGCGATAGAGATAGCGGGTAAGATTAAGATAGTAGAGAGTTAAAAGGTAAAATTGCCCGAGTTTACTCTTGCAATGCCGATGGAAATATCGAAAGTTTTTAGCTCTTTATCCTGCCAAGCTCGTTATCGTCGCACTTTTTATCCCATCACAATCAATACAGGGCGCAACTTTTCAAATGCGCCCACCTTTTCTTTTATGTGTCAATTTTTTAGTTGGATTCCCGCCTGCACGGGAATGATAAAAGCTGCAAAACAAAAGCAAAAATTACGCGAAAACATTAAAAAAGACGACCTGCTTTTAAGCAGCCAAAAAAACTTCAACGGATAATAAATTTGAGATAAGCTTAAAGATTATCTCTAACCATTTTTCTCTTTAGAGCGCCGATGAGCTTAAAAGAAATGGCAGTAAAAAGATATAGATTTTCTAAATTTCACGCAAATCTTATATTGATAAAACAGCGAAAAATCCCTGAAAGCTACTTAATCGTATATATCCGCAAGTTGCGGCGCGCAAAGATTTATAGCCCTGCAAAGTGACAAAAAACGCCCCTTATGCCCCAAATAACGACAAAGTACCCCGTTACTTATTTGTAATAATTGAAAATTACATGAAACACAGCGCGATAAAAACATTAATAAAAAGTAATATATAACCACATTAATATTGGTTGCTTACGAAGAGATAGCGATTTTACCTTTTTTGTAGCCATAAAGTAGGATATTTTATATACAGGGGCTATTTTTAGGTTCAATTTTTTATATTTTTCATTAATTTTTATTTTTATTTAAGGATTAAAACAGTTTTTTGTGATACCCGATCTATAAGATAAAGCCGTTTGAAAAAAGTAACATTAATGTATGATGAATTGTAATCCAAATTCTTTGATATAAGCTGTTTTTAATAAAGGCGGTTTATACCAAAGATCTACATTGATGTTTTGTAGCGCTACGGCGTCAACCAAAATTACATTTGCAGGGGTGCTAATTATGTTTTTCTCAAAATCGTTACATCTGTTTCGGGTAAGCCGTTTTATAAAAAAATTTTTGTTTTTTGTTTTTGCCGTTGCCGTTTTTGGCACAAACTCTTATGCGGAGGTTTTTAACTGTCAGTATCTTTATGGTGCGAAAATCGAAACGAAAGCTAAAACTAATAGAATCGTTAAATATACCAATATAGCCTCCAATCTTGCTAACACGAATACAGACGTACTTTTTAGCGGTGTATCGGGCGATGATATATCCACAATCGCTTTAGGACGTGTACGGAACGCCGGAGGTATGACAGATGAACTTAGACTATATAGATGGAAATATGCCTATTGGACTACAGATAATAATGCTTCGGATGAGAGACCAAGTTATTTCAAGCACGGTGACACCAGCACTCGTCATTTTGTGAATTACAATCCAAGCGGTTTGCCTAAAAACAAAGAGGCGGCAGGTGGAGAGGTCAACCAAATGACCGGCGATATATATATGACTTCCAATTGGAGCGATAAGATCTCTGACGGGAATTTTTATATGATGGTAATAGACCCTTACACGGGAGCTACAAGACATTTGGCGCCTACAGCTGCAGATAGCTCTCAGCCCTCTTTGGGTATGGTTATCTCTGATATGATAGTGGATGCCGAAGGAAATGTCTTTGTTGTTGCATCAGCAGCAAACAATGCTCAAACGATGTATCTAACGCGCATAAATATGACTACAGGAAAATATTCTGTTATAAAAGGGATAACAGATACGAATACTCAAAAAATTGGGGCAGGCTCCGGCTCATTGGGTTTTTTAAACGGATATATATATGTTCAATCCGGTGGTGAGTACCATAAAATTGACCCCGTTACAGGCATTGCAACATATCTTGGCTCAGGTGATAGCGTTGAAGACTTTGCCTCTTGCCAAGTTGTCCCTGTCATCACGGGCAAGATTTATAATGATGCCAATGGAGATGGAGTTATAAGCAGTGCGGAAAAAAGCGCTAACAATATGCCCGGTGTCACAGTGGAACTTTATGACGGTTCAGGAAAAGTTATTGGCGAACAGGTAACAAAAGATTCGGGAGAATTTAGCTTTATCATAGGCGATTTTACAGCGACATATTATGTAAGAGTGAAAAACCCCAAGATAAACGGTATCAATGCCGCTCAAACATGGGCGTTAGGCGGGCAATTTACATTTAGCGGAGCAATAAGCGGCGGCATCAATACCGTAACAAACTACTGCACCGATTTTAACAGTGATGACACTTCGGGAAGTACCTCAAACCGTACATGTTACGGCGCGAGAAAAGATGGAAAAGATAGCTTGACATCGAGTTTAAGCGGCGCTAACTACTACTCAAAAATAGAAATGACAACCGACAAAGCCGTCCCGCATATCGAGTTTGCCTTTAGTATCGCCTCCGACAGAAGCGACGCGGAGCAGCCCGAAGTTTTACACAATCTTGCCATCAAGGGTCCCGGCGGCGATTATAGAGCGTATCTTGGAAGTAACGTAACTGTTGATAGTTCCAGTATCAAAAGTCCTTTAGCCGATAGCGATATCGGAGATGACGGACTATATGTACTTATAAACGGCAGATATATGCCTGTACAGCAAAGAGGCTTTGTAAAGAATGCAACATATCAATTTAGAGCTGATATCAACGGCACATTGAAAAATAGCGCTAAGTTAAATATATGGCTTCCCGGACACATCTCAACAGGCGAATTAACAGAGGTCACACCCAGACTTGTAAATCCTCTTAGCAATACAACAAGCGGCGCGGATAGTATATTTTTTACCGCTACCATACCGGATGACGCCGGCGGCTATGGTATAGATAGAACATTAAGGGCTAGATTTAGCACATCAGAGGGCATTAACGCCGTAAACAATGTAAGCACAAATCTCAATAACGACCCGTGGGTCATAGACGGAGAGGTTGAGGATTATAAAGTATCTCTTTTGAGTAGGCAGGTAAGAATCTCTCTAAAAACAGTGGGCACATCGGGCAATAGCGGTGACTTCACCTTTCAAATGGGTAATATGCTAAACAATGGCTTCTCATACAATAGTACTACATTCTCCACAAATGCACCGGATGTCATAACAGACGAGCCATTAGGCGCAATACATGAGATAAACGCGAGCAACACAGCGGTGCCTATCACGATAGATAAACCTCAGATTTTTAGTGTCATTCAGTCACAAACCAACTGTATAGATATCAATAACGGCAACGCCAATGTGCCTTTGGACTTTAGCATATATCAAGGTGGCAGTAAATGGTACGATAGCGTAACCATTCCAAGCGCATCCGTAAAGGACAACTCAGATATAGTCTGCCTCTTCACCTACGGCACCGCCCCAATGATCACTATCAATGCCAATGTGACCAACAGAGCATTTGCTAATGACAACTTCAATTTAACATTGTCGGATATAAACGCAAGCTCAGTTATCACTTCCAACATCACAACCACAGGAACCAATACAACATCCGTATCGGCTATATTGGCAGCTGACCATACAAACAATATCTCTATCTCGATGCTTACAGGAAGTACGGGCACATTAGACAGATACGCTATCACTCCTGAGTGCAAATTATCAAGCGGCTCATCTATCCCTACAACTGTAACAGACGGCTGGTTCACTGTAAAAGCCGCAGTTGCGGACAATATAACTTGCTCCGTTACTCTTACGGCTTCGACCATCAGCGCTATCAATTCCAAGATAGAGGTCATCCCGCAGGATAATGACGCGGGCAACATATCTTTAGTTTTAATCACACTAAAAGATACAAATAATATAACCTTGCCATCAGGCGGGGATAGTATCAATCTCTTTATATCTTCACCTGTAATTATGGAGCTATCAAACGGAGTTGATTCTATCTATTCACCAACCACAAGCAATATAACAGCCATAGATAACAATAACGGCACATACACAGCCTATATAACATCAAATCTAACAGGAGAAGCCAACTTAACATTCAGCGTAAACGCAGTCGCTGCCGATGACTACGCCGTGGCTAAGTTTAACCACCTATCGGTTGATATGGATAACTCCAACACATCTATCACTATCACACCTCCAAGCAGCGTAGAGGTTGACAATAATGTCACAGCTTTAATACGAGTGGTAGACAAATTCGGCAACGGTGTAACAAACGCTACAATAGCCCTAAGGGTCATAGCAAACACCACAAGCGGAACCCCTACTCTATACAATACAGATGTACTAAATCACCACAACGGCACATATGAGATAAACCTCACGTCAGCTAAACAGGGTGATGTAACGGTAAGCTTTAGTGTAGACAATATAAATGCCAACAATAACAAAAACGCCACAGCCACATTCACAGCCACCAACGGCAACGCAAGCAGTCCATACTCCAATATAACTATTACACCGAGTAGTTTAGTAGTATCAAATGCAGCCCTGATAACCGTCTACCTAAGCGACGACGCAGGACATAACGGTATAGCGGGTCAAGATGTAAGATTGGTATTCGCTGACAATAAGCAAAACAATGCCACTATATATCCAAACAATACAACTTATCAGATGAATGATAATGCCACTCTTGGCAGCGGTTACTATACGGCGTGGATTAATTCGACGATAGCTGATACTTACACGCTAAGCTTTAAAGTGGGGCAATCAGGTAGCCAGAGTATCCATAACGCCTCTATCAGATACAACCCCGCCGATGTTGACCTTGGCGCCTCCGACACTTCATATATGACGGTAGAGAGTCCAAAAACAGTCAATGAACTATCTAAGATAACAGTTAGGTTGGCAGACTCTTACAACAACACCATAACAGATAAGAATGTAACCATCTTTGTCGTTTCTAACGATACATTAGGTACACCCTCTATCACTCCCATAACTATTAAAGGCTCTAATGATATTAGCGGTAACTATGTGTCTAATCTAAACAGCTCCAAAGCGGGCAACATCACTCTAAACTTCGATGTAGAAGGCGTAGGCAATAACACCGCTAAGAGTAAAACAGTAGAGTACAAAGCAGACAGTTACAATATAACAGGAGCTTACACTTACATAAAAGCAAGTCCATCTATAACAAATGCAGGCAACACTTCATTAATCACAGTCTATCTCGCCGACAATGACAATAACTCTATAGACGCAGAGAATGTAAATATAGTTATCACATCCGCGAATGCCGCTAACGCCACTATCGCGCCAACTCCCGCTAACAAACTGGGCAACGGTATCTACACAGCCAACATAACATCCACCGTAGAGGGCAACTATACAATCACCTTTAATGTAAACGGCGGAAGCAACAGTGCAAAAAACACATGGGTCTATTTCACGCCCGACTCTGTAGATTTGGACAGCAGCTACTCCTATATAACATCTCCATTGACAACACAGATAGACGATAACGCTACAGTTAGAGTGTATCTATTGGACAAATTCGACAACGCCATTAAAAACGCCACAGTAGATATAAGAGTTATAGCAGGCGATACAGGTAACTTCGCGCCGATTAACTCCAATAACGCCATTAGCTTTACTACCGACGCGTCGGATACCAAAGGGGGATATTATCAGGCGCTCTATACGACTCCAAAAGCCGGCAATGTAACATTTGGCTTTAGCGCAAATAGTATCCAAGCTCCCAACACCAACAATGCCACCACAAACTTTACCAGCACAGGACCTACCATACAAAGCGGTTATACTAAGTTTAGCGTAACTCCTAAAGATAACAATGTAAGCGATTATGTTGCTCTTAACCTATACTTAGCGGACAACAACAGCAACCCGCAATCAGGATACAAAGTAACATTTCATGTAAAGAGCAGAACATTTGAAAACGGCACTACCGTAGCTAATGGCAACGAGGTCTACATCGGGGCTGTAACAGACCATAATAACGGCACATACACAACCCAAGCCTCTACAAATACATCCGCAAATGTTACATTCTACTTTGTGGTAGATACTATCGGAGATAGTTCGTCTTCTAAAACAGATTGGGCGAATTTCAAATCGGGAAGCGTAGATATTGGCAGTCCTAATACTACCATCACAGCTACACCTTCCACTCAGATCGACACCAATTCAACAGTAGTGGTAACTCTTAGAGATAAAGATAACAACCCTATAAACAACGAGAGTGTAAAGGTAAAAGTCCTATCAGGTGATAGCGGTACATTCTACCCCTCATCAGCCACTGTAACGCAAAACGGCAGCAGTAACGGAGAGTATGTAGTATATTTTACAACTCCAAAAGCAGGCAGTGTGACATTTGGCTTTGAAGTGGGAGGAAAGACGGATAGCAGTAAGAATGCTACTACGCTGTTCACCAGCACCGGAGCCAACATCACAGGCGCCCACACCAAATTTACCACCACCCCCAAAGATAACACCGTAGGCGACAATATCACCCTTGACCTATCACTTGCCGACAATAACGGTAACTATTTGGATGGATATAAAGTATCATTTTATGTTAATTCTCAGAAGTTAGCAAACGGTACAATTCTAAGTAACGGCAACGGTATCTATATCTCAAATGTCGTGGATACAGGTAATGGCACATACACAGCCCAAGCCTCTACAAATACCTCTGCCAATGTAACATTCTACTTCGTAGTAGACACTGTAGGCAACAGTTCATCTTCTAAGACAGATTGGGCTAACTTTAAATCAGGCAGTGTAGATATTGGTAACCCAAATACCACTATCACAGCCACTCCTACCACAGAGGTTAACACCAACTCCACTATCACGGTAACCCTAAGAGATAAAGACAATAACCCCGTAAACAATGAGAGCGTAAAGGTAAAAGTACTATCAGGCAACAGCGGTACATTCTATCCCTCATCAGCTGTAGTCTCCCAAGACGGTACCAACACAGGAAAGTATATAGCCCACTTCACCACTAAAGCAGCCCAAAATGTAACATTCGGATTTGAGGTAAGCAGCAGGAGTGATTCAAGTAAGAACGCCTCCACCATCTTTACCAGCGGTTCATTCAATAGTGCCTCATCCGACATCAGATTCACCCCAAGTGTGAACTATATCTCAGTAGAAGAGAACTTTAATATAACAGCCTCCATCAAAGATAAAGACTCTAACCCAATAGCTCAAACCATTGTAACATTCAGCGTAGACGGCAACACTAAAGTAGCTAACTCTTCACTGAATAGTTCATCCGTCACTTGTATCACCAATACTAAAGGCGAATGTTCCGTCATCTGGACAAGCGACAAAGCGGGA
>JAISQB010000088.1 GCA_031274495.1 Campylobacteraceae bacterium
CTGAGTTGTGGGTATTGTTTGAACTGTTTACAATGCAGTCGTTTCTTTTTGTCATTTGGTCTACTTTTGTCCAATTACTGTCAACTATAACAAAGCTTACATTGCCGACATTGTCGTATTGTACAGACATACTTGCATTGCCTTTTATGAAGTCATTATGTTTTACCCAAAAAGTCGTAGCGTCGATGGTTGCGTTTATCAGACTTGCATCGCATGAGGCGGGGATAGTGAGATTGGCGTTTTTGTAGCTTAGGGAAGAGCTTGGTTGGTTGTATGCGATGGTGACAGTGCCGCCATAAGCTCTGGCTTCTAAGGTGCCGTTGTGTTCTTTGCCGCCTACTAAGGTGTTACTGCTAAAGCCGCTTGCCTTAAACTCGGCGGGACGGATGGCAAAGAGGTCGGGGGAGCAGGTGGTTTTGTTTTCGCTTGACCCATTGTAGCCAAATGTCACTCTAAAGGTTGCCCTTTTGTATGCGTTATCTACAGATGTAGAAAATTTAACAACGCTGTCCATATTGCCTTTCCGCGCCTCTTTGATTGTCTTAAGCCCTTTGCAAGTGGCATTATTTGTGTAGTAATCAAGCTCTGCGTCTTTAACTTCAACGATATCGATAGTGCCGTTTGCATCTTGAATGGTTTTAACCACC
This sequence comes from Campylobacteraceae bacterium, assembly GCA_031274495.1. GTDB lineage: Bacteria > Campylobacterota > Campylobacteria > Campylobacterales > Campylobacteraceae > JAIRKW01. The sequence goes on from JAISQB010000088.1 coordinate 648, forward strand.
CCATCCTCGTGATAGACCAATTTAACATTAAACGATTGACCTGCCACTTGTGTATACAAAGATACATTTGCATTCTCTTTAGTGGCAGAGCCGAACTTGTAGTCTGCGCTGCTACCCTTAAAGTTTTCATTTACGACTATCGCCTCTCCCGATAGGATTTTGGGAGGGTTGTAGTAGTGGTAGGTAAATTTATAATCCTCCACTTCGCCATAAAGCAACGGACTATTTGCCGCGTCGTAAGGATTCATATTATTGACTTTTACCGTGCTGTATCTAAATCTGGAATATGCCTTTGACTTGTTGTCGGAGCCCACCCCCGCCGAGATATCTGGCACCTGATAGTCAATCAATACATAGCAGATACCCCCTTCGCATATTTTTTTGGCGAAGACATCTATATTATCGGCTATCTTGGTCTCAAAGGTCGTAGCGGCGGCATTTTTCGCTTGCAGGCTTATCCACGCGTTCAGATAGCCTTTGGTATTGACCTCTTTCATGGTTACATTGAAAGTATAATCGGTCTTGCTGACGAAGGTAAACTCTTGAAGTGGTTCCCACGGTGCGCTTTGGTTATCTTTTTGTCGCACTTTGACGCCGTCGTCGCATGTATCTATATTGGCACTCTCACTTGCCAAAGAGATAATATCGGGAGTGACACACTCGCCCAGATATATGCTTCTTATCATCGAGTGCGATACCTCTTTGAAACTCTTTGGAGCATCGCTTGTGTCGATGGCGGTGCTAAAGGCAAACTCCGCGTACGGGACGATTTTGTCCGTTTGCATTATCACTTTGGAGTAGTGGTTGGCGGCGGCTAAAGTAGATGTCAGACTATCTACCCCATCTTTTCTTTTGCCGTAGCATGTGCGGTTTGAGGTGCTGCCCACAGTGTCGTCGCGGTTAAAATCGGTGCAGTAGTTTGTCACGGTGTTGTTGCCCGCGCCTATTTTTCCGGTATATTCAAATACTTCGCCCGAAGCCCATGTTTGAGTGGCGGCGACACCGTTTATCTTGGGATTTTTCACTCTTATATAGTATGTTTTAAGGCTATTTACCATAAAACTAAAATCTCCCGAATCTTTCGTCACCTGCTCGTTTATTATCTTACCCGTATCATCATACAGCTCCACCGTGACACCGTCGATACCCGGCTCATTTCCGTTTATCACCCCGTCGCCGTCGGTATCGTTATAAATCTTGCCTCTGATGACAATGGCGATTTGGCAAGAGGCAAAGTCGTCGGCTAGAAATTGTGGCGTCACTTCAGCGATAACCTTTGAATTACCCGTTGAGAGGTCCACTTCGTAAAATTTTTTTGCAACCGAATCGTGAACATATACATATCCGTTTAAGAGCGCCAGTGCGCCGGCATTTATTCTTTTCTCTGTAACCAGAGCGCCTGATAGCTGCTTTACTACACTGTATTGTTCAGTAGCCATATCTATGCGCGTTAGATAGTATTTGTCCCGATAAGTGTAATCGTTGGCGATAATAAATACATTTCCTTCAGCGTCTATTGTCATATCAGAAACAGCTTGAAACAGATTGGGTTGAGAGCTGCCCCTTTTGGGTCTAAAAGATCTTGTAGCTCCTGTGAGCGGATTTATCACCATCATCCAAAAAGACCAACCAAGATCGCTGTCCCACTTGGAGGTCATATATATCTCACCGGTCATTGGGTTGATCTCTCCGCCTGCCGACTCTACGCCTGCCGGCAAACCGCTGGGGTCGTAATACACAAAGTGACGCTTGTTGGTATCATCCCCTGAAAGGATATAACTCGGTCTGGCGAGTGAAGTATTTTCGGTTACATTCCAAGTGTCGTATTGCCATCTATATATTCTAAGTTCATCCTTTACGCCGCCATTTCCATCCGGCGCATATCCCAAAGCGATCGTGGATTTGCCGTCATGAACGCCGTTGCCTTTAAAAGTTACATTTGTAAGCGAATACGCGGCACCGGATTTGTGCAGATCGTAGTATCTTACTATAGTAGTTTGTTGTGCATCTCCCTTTTTTGCGCCGTAAATGGAGTCTTTACAGTTAAAATCATACGCGTAAGAAGTTGTGCCCAAAACGGCGGCGAACAACAAAAACTTTTTGAGAAGACGGTTTATCCGTAACGGATATGGTGAGAAAAACATAATTTACCCCTTTATGTTTTTAATTGGCGCTCTCGCGCTGCAAATGGTACGAACCCCACTCAATAACAGATTGATGTTATTTTTTCTAAACGGTTTTATCTTATAGAGAGCATATGAGAAAAAACTAACATAAATCTTAAATAATAATAAAAATTAATGAAAAATACAAAAAATAAACTTAAAAATGCACTATAAAGATAAAATATCGTATTTGATGGCTATAAAAGGGGCAAAACTATCATCTTAACACGAAAAATTAACCCCTATGGGACTTTATGCTACATTGCGTTAATGTTTTCGGGCGATATATTGTATATACTTTCCACTCATTATAAATATATGTAGGCGCGGTTTTTTGTCATTTTGGTCAGCCGATAGTCTTTATATGCCGCAAACCCCGATATCTACGATTAAGCACACTTGCACGAGAGTAAGACCTCGCTATATTTTACCGCTGCAAAAACTCCGCAGAAAATAAAAAATCCCTACCTTTTTAAAACTATCCCACCCCAACACATCCAATATTTAAAACGCAGATATAACTAATAATAATCCTTAAGTTTTTTATAAATTTATTATCCGTTGAACTATTTTTGCCCACTAAAAAACAGCACAGCTTTTTTTGTTGCTATTTTTATGTTTTTTGAATTGAGAATGACGAGAAAAAGAGTGTCATTATAATAGAGCGAAGCGATGAGGAATCTTTATGGCTAAATGAAAAGTTTTGGATTTCTCACGCTTGTAAATTGAAAAAACCGGTGTGGAATCCCGCAAGATTGGTTTAAGATTGCGGGATGGGATGTGTAAATTTTAAATGACAAAAGATAAGCTACTTCTTTAACCTTTCGTACTCTTCGCAGCTCCTTTGTGCTTGTAAATAACACGCTTTGCCGTAGTAAAAAAGAGCGCCGTTTATATCTTCTGCGTCTTTTTCAAACATTCTTCCTAAGATATCGCAGCCATAAGCATCTCCGCCGTCACACGCTTTTTGAAACAGTTCGGCAGCTTTGAGATAGTCCCGTTTTATAGCTTTGTCGTCATAATACATTAGCCCCAAATTATAACAACCCCAAGCACTTCCCTTATCGCAAGCTTCGTCATAATATTTAGAAGCTTTTACCTCATCTTTTTCCACTCCGCGCCCATTTGCATATATAAAGCCCAAGCTATAACAACCCTTATCCTCTCCGCCGTCACAAGCTTTTTCATATGTCTTGATGGCTTTTGAGTGGTCCTGCTTTACGCCGTAGCCATTCGCATACATAAAAGCTAAATTGTGGCAACCTAAAGCATTTTTGCCGTTACAAGCCTTTTCGTATAAACGGGCAGCTTTTGAGTAGTCTTGCTTTACACCCTCGCCACTTTGATATAGCGTGCCCAAATTATTACAACCGGCGACAAATCCTTTATTGCAAGCTTTTTCAAATGCCTTAATGGCTTTTTGGTAGTCCTGTTTAACACTGCCGTCGCTATACATTAAGCCCAAATTATCGCAACTCTCAACCATTCCGCCGTTACAAGCTTTTTCGTATGCTTTGGCAGCTTTTAGGTAGTCTTGTTCTATAGCGTAGCCCCTACGATACATCCCGCCCAAATTGTAACAACCGGAAGTGTCTCCGCCGTCACACGCTTTTTGAAACAGTTCGGTGGCTTTCGTATAATCACCGCTGTCGTAGGCTTTTACGGCTTCATCAAAATCATTTGCCATAGCCATAGATATAAATAAAACTATACCGATGAAACACCTTAAAGTAGATTTCATTTAGATTTCCTTTATTTAAAAAATATTTTTTAATTTTAGTAAAAATATATTTTTTTACAGCTTAAATTAGATAAAAATTTTTCTTTAAGACGATTAAGTTTTTACGCCCTCGGTGTAAAGTAGATGATGGAGACCCCTACTAATGCTACAAGGACGCCTATGATGTCGTATTTGTCGGGGGTGTAGGAGTCGAATTTTATCGCCCAGAGCATTGACATTAGGATGAAAACTCCCCCGTAGGCGGCGTAGACTCGGGCGAAATTTGAGGGTTGCCAAGTGGCTACGACGCCGTAAAACGCGAGGATACATCCGCCCAAAAGCCCAACGCTCCAGTGTCTATCTTCTCTTAGCCAGAGCCAGATGAGGTACCCTCCGCCTATCTCGCAGACTCCGGCGAAGAAGAAGACGAGGAGGGATTTGGTGACCATTTAAAACTCTTTTATAGGCACATAGCCCACATCAAAAATGAGCCTCTGCCCCTGTTCGCTCAAAAACCAATCAATCAACTTTTGCCCGTTTGGCGAAATGTTTTTTGTGCTTACGATGTAAAAATCACCCGTAAACGGATATGAGCCGTTTTTGATATTTTCGATGGTGGGCGCAACACCTTCGATGCTTAAAAACTGAATATTTTCACTTGCGTTCATCACACTCGCGTAGTATCTGAACGAATATCCTATCGCGTTTTTAGCATTTCTGTAGTTCGCCACACCCTCTATCATACCGCCCATCGAGCTGTGAAACTCCTCCATTATAGGCTTTTGAAACGGCATATCCCTCATCACATATCTTTCCATAGCGCTCTGGCTGCCGGAGTTTTTATTGCGCTGAAAGGCTAATATCTTCTCATCCTCGCCGCCGACATCTTTCCAATTGGTGATGCTGCCTGCGTAGATCTGCCTTATCTCTTCAACACTTAAATTTTTGACGGGATTTTCTTTGTTGGTCAAAAATACAAACGCCTCTTTGCCGATAGGGGTAAAGATAAGCTCCACGCCTCTATCTTCGGCGTTTTGCAGCTGCTCGTTTGAGGGTGC
>JAISQB010000090.1 GCA_031274495.1 Campylobacteraceae bacterium
TTATAAAAAAGTGGTGGTCAGAGACGGAATTGAACCGCCGACACGGAGATTTTCAGTCTCCTGCTCTACCGACTGAGCTATCTGACCAGCAAAAACAAGAGTGAAATTATACCGATTAAACTTTAATATTGGCTTTACAATCCAAACTTTGCTTTTTTAATTTTTTTTGTTTTTTAAAAAGCTCTTTGAGGGCGCGATAATAGCCTACTTCAGCGCCGCAACTAACGACATAAAAAGCTCGCCGCGCTCTATGTATGAGCTAAATTGATCTAAGCTCGCCGCAGCGGGTGATAAAAGCCCCACTCCGTCCATACCAAGCTTTTTATCCATTTGCGCTACCGCCATATCCAAAGTTTTGCACTCATATGCCGCCTTGCCGATGCTGCGCGAAAAATCCATAATCTTTTTATAGTTGCTCCCAATGGCGAAAATCTCCACTTGAAGCCCGCGCATATGTTCAAACAGCCTCGTCAGATCAACGCCCTTATCGTCGCCTCCGAGCACTATCAAAATCTTCTCATCTCTATAGCGCTTTAAAGCCTCTATGGTCGCGTCTATATTCGTCCCCTTCGTGTCGTTTACCCAGAGCCTGCCCTTTTTGTCGCGGAACTCTTCAAGTTTGTGGTGGTCTATCTTGAAGCTGTTGATTTTCTCTACATCGGCTTTATCAAATAGTATCTTCTCCGCCCCCAAAGCCAAAAGTGCGTCCAATAAAAACGGCTCTTTGATGTTGATTTTTTCTATATCTATGCCCATTTTTTGTGCCAAATCGCGAGAGTCTTTGTAGCCTATCAACATAGCGTTTGAGCTGGTATGAGCGTACTCTTCGGGGACCAAAGCCACGCTCCCCTCCCTCATATAGACAAGCGGTTTTAGCTTCGCCTTTTCATACTCTTCAAAACTGCCGTGCCAACTTATATGGTCGGGGCGCACGGGCAAAAGAAGATAAACATCGGGTGCCGTGCGGTTTGTGTAGTGAAGCGTAAAAGAGCTTGTTTCAAGTATCCAAAGCGGGGCGTTTTTGTCTAAATTTGCCAGCGGATTGCCGATATTGCCCCCCTCCACTGCCCCGCGGGATGCCAACAGGTGCTTTAACATCTGCGTTGTCGTAGTTTTGCCATTCGTGCCGCTGATCCAGACGGATGGGGGCATATCGAAAAAGTCATACTCGCTCGTTAAATGTTTGGCTTTTTTTATCAGTTCGTGATGCGGCGGGAAACCCGGGCTTGGGATATCTACATCGCTGATGTCGGGGTTATACTCACTGCACATAAGAAGCTTATTGCCAAACTCATCTTGCGAATTTTCTTTGAATTTATCGTCATATATGAGGCAATGCGGCGCAAATCTTTTGGCGATAGCCTTTGTAGTAACGCCATATCCAAACAGCGATATAATCATCTGATTTTAAGGGCGGTAAGGGCGATGAGATTTGACAAGAGCGCTATGATCCAAAAGCGCACGATGATTTTATTTTCTGTCCACCCTTTTATCTCGAAATGGTGATGTATAGGCGCCATCAAAAACATCCTCTTTTTGCGCGTTTTGAAGCTTCCCACTTGCAATATAACCGACACCGTCTCAAGCACAAAGACAAATCCCACGATGATGAGTAAAAATTCATTTTTGGAGATGATAGCCGTATATCCGATGAACGCCCCCACACTCAAACTTCCGCTATCACCCATAAAAATCTGCGCGGGGTGACAGTTGTACCATAAAAATCCTACCAAAGAGCCGATAAGCGCGCTCACTATCACGAGCACTTCGCCCGAGCCCGAAACTTTGGGCAGCAACAGATACGCGCTCATAGCGGCGTGCCCGCTAAGATAGACAAATATACCTATCGTTATCAAAGAAAATATCGAAGGCACCGTGGCAAGCCCGTCCAAACCGTCCGTCAAATTGACCGCGTTTGAGGCTGAGACCATCACGAGCATCCAAAAAAGTACGGCAAAATATGTCAAATCAAAAAGCGAGTTTTTATAAAACGGGATATATAAATTTGTGCTCATATCCGAAAAAATGTAGATAGTCACGCCAACAGCGGCGGCAGCTACACACTGCATTATAAATTTGCTTCTGCTCTTAAGTCCGGCTTCGTTCTTCTTGCCAAGGATCTTTGATATATCATCTTTTAGCCCGATAAATCCGAAAAGTCCCAGCGTCAAAATGCCGCCAACTATGAAGATATTGTTAAGCCTCGCGCAAAGCACCGTAGCGAGCAAAGTAGCGGTCACAAACACAAGTCCGCCCATCGTCGGGGTGTCGTTTTTTGCTTTGTGGTTGCTTGGGGCAAGGTCAAAAATGGGCTGTGAAGCTTTGCGTTTTTTCGCCCACGCTATGAATTTGGGCATAAGCCAAACGGTAAGAATGAAAGCCAAGAAAAACGCCACAGAGGCGCGCAAAGTGATGTATTGAAAGAGGTTGATTCCCGCGTGTCTATAAAGCCAATAAAGCATCAAGCCTCCGATTGTTCCAAAAGTTCATAAAAATTGAGAGGTATTTTAATACAACAATGTATAATTTCAGATAAAAACCGAAAAATAAATTTTATAAATACAATATTAAAAAAGCACCGTTTTTACACAAGACTTTTTTATCAATGGCTCACGATATATTTTAACTTCCCGTTCTCTATCGCTTGAATAGCCCACTTTAAAGTATAGCTGCCCACTATGCATCCCTCTATCAACTCTATTGATTGGTTGTCGGTATTTAGCGTTTTTAAAGCCGCTCTGTATGCCTTTTTGTCGCTCTCGTATAGTCCCAACAGAGCATAAACTTTGGCTTCGTTAGTCTTAGCCTCATCAAAAAGTTTGGCAAAAAGAGCGCCGGGGTCTTTTGCTTTTAAGAGCAACTCATAATCAGCTCTCTGTTTAGAAGGCTCCCCGCCTTCACCCACATAAGCGCCCTCAATGATAGATGTGTTTGATAAATTTAAAAAAGCCTTCGACACATCCGCGCAGGCAAATTGCGCAAAAAGCGCCCATACAAGCAGTGCCTTTTTCATCTTCTATCCGTAATAGCAGACATAATGATAAGCCTCATCCCTCACCTCAATGTCAAAGCTTGAGTTTGCTGGAACGCTAAAGCTCTCACTATCTTTGTAACTTTTCCACTCGCTCTCACCCTTCAAGCGCACACGGCACGAGCCGGCAACTCCCTCCATAATCTCCGCCGCACCCGTGTTAAATGTAAGGCTTGATGGCAAGATAACGCCTATCGTTTTTTTAGAGCCGTCGGGGAAAATCACCGTGTGGCTTACGCATTTACCGTCAAAATAGACATTGCCTTTTTTCAAGACGGCGACATTTTCAAAAACTTCTTTGGACATTTGTAACTCCGATTTTTTTAGGGCATTATAAGATATTACTCAAATTTTAGCAACTATATAGTATTATTTGCCGCATAAAATTAGGATAAGAGAGTATGGCATTTAATAAAACTATTTTGATTATAACAGACGGTATCGGATACAATGAAAACACCCGATACAACGCCTTTGCCGCCGCTAAAAAACCAACTTACGATATGCTGTTTGAAAAGGTCCCTCACACGCTTTTACAGACTTCCGGACTTGCCGTAGGTTTGCCCGAAGGTCAGATGGGAAACAGCGAAGTGGGGCATATGTGCATAGGAAGCGGCAGGATTTTGTACCAAAATCTGGTGAAAATCTCAATGGCGATAGAGGATGGGAGTCTGGCTAAAAACGGCGATTTGAACGCTTTTTTTGACAAAAGTAAAGATATACATATAGTTGGACTTGTAAGCGATGGCGGTGTACATTCGCACATCAACCACATCAAAGCCTTGAGCCTAATCGCCAAAAAAGCCAACAAAAAAGTATACCTACACGCGATAACGGACGGGCGCGATGTGAGCCCTGTCTCGGCGGCGGACTTCTTGCAAGACTTGCTTGGTATCTGCGATGAAGATATTAAACTTGCAACGATAAGCGGGCGTTTTTACGCTATGGATAGAGATAATCGCTGGGATAGAGTAGAGAGGGCTTATAATGTATTGGTCAAAGCCTCCGATAAAACGGCGCTTTCACCGCTTCAATATATCCAATCTATGTATGATAAGGGCATAACGGATGAGTTTTTAGAGCCCGCGGCGTTTGGGGATTTTGGCGGCATCAAAGACGGCGATGGGGTGCTCTTTGCAAACTTTAGAAACGACAGAATGCGCCAAATCGTAAAGGCGTTCGGCGACGCGGGGTTTGACTCTTTTGAGAGGGAAAAGAGAGATATCAATATCATCACGATATGCGAATACGACAAAAACTTCTCATATCCTATCCTCTTCTCTTCCCAAAACCCCACGCAAACACTTTGCGAAGTTATATCCAAAAATGGCATTTCACAATTTCACACAGCAGAGACCGAAAAATACGCCCACGTGACCTTTTTCTTTAACGGCGGCAAAGAGGCTCCCGTCGAGGGCGAGACAAGGGTTTTAGTCCCAAGCCCAAAGGTCAAAACCTACGACCTAAAGCCCGAAATGAGCGCGGCAGAAGTGGGCGATACCGTACTAAAGGCTATGGAGGCAGAGTTTGGCTTCATAGTGGTAAATTTCGCAAACGGCGATATGGTGGGACACACGGGCAATTACGAAGCGACCATAAAAGCGGTAGAGGCGGTGGATAGAGAGCTTGGCAGGATTTACCAAAAGGCGCAGGAGGCGGGGTATAAATTTGTCCTCACATCAGACCACGGAAACTGCGAAGCGATGAGAGATGAGGATGGGATATTAACGAACCACACGACTTTTGATGTCTTTTGTTTTGTCGCGGCGGACGGCGTAAAAAGCCTCAAATACGGTGGACTGAGCAATATAGCGGCTACGGTCCTAAAATTGATGGGTATCGAAAAACCAAGCGTTATGCAAGACGCATTAATATAAGGAAAAACTATGACATTTAGCGGAAAAAATGCTTTAATCACGGGTGCCGTGAAAGGAATCGGGCGAGAGATAGCTATCAAGCTTGCCAAGGAGGGCTTAAAGGTCTGGATAAATTACCGCTCCAACCCGAGCGCGGCGGACGAGCTTCAAGCTTTGATAGAAAAAGAGGGCGGCAAAGCGGCGGTTATAGGGTTCGACACATCCGACGAAGAGGCGTTCGCAAACGGCATCAAAACTATCGTTGAGAGCGACGGCGAACTCTCATATCTTGTAAATAACGCGGGTATCACAAACGACAAATTGGCTCTTCGTATGAAAAAAGAGGATTTTGTTTCGGTCATAGATGTGAATTTGACGGGCGTATTTATAGGAAGCAAAGAGGCTTTGAAAGTTATGAGCAAACAGCGCTTCGGAAGCGTCGTAAATATAGCCTCCGTCGTCGGTGAAACGGGCAACGCAGGACAGGTAAACTACTCCGCAAGCAAGGGCGGCGTTATCGCTATGACAAAGAGTTTCGCGCAAGAGTCAGCCTCACGCAATGTGCGTTTCAACACCGTAACGCCTGGCTTTATCCAGACGGCTATGACAGATAAATTAAGTGACGAAATCAAAACGGCATTCATAGACAAAATACCCCTCAAACGCTTCGGCTCCCCAAAAGATGTAGCAAACGCAGCGGCGTTTTTGTTGAGCGATGAAGCAAGCTATATCACAGGCGAAACGCTGAAAGTGAACGGCGGGATTTATATGTAAATTTCAAGATAGGCGAAATCATATACAGTTTCGCCTATTTTTATTTCAATGGCTACTTTACAATTTTTTTCAATTATATCTATTTTTAAAATAAAACAATCGCCATTTTCAATGCAAAAAAAACAGACGAAATTATCACGATAAATTGTATATAAAAATTTAAACGGTGGAAATTAAATGTAGATGCAAAACAGGCGGTAGTTACATGTAACTGCCGCGAGTTTTGCAAAATTTTTAGTGCGTATGAAATTCTATTGTTTTAATACATATAATGTTTTAACATTTTTTGCGCGAATTATTACTATTGTTGCCATTTTGAGATAGAAACGATATATCGCGGGACCGTATCAACTGTTATTATCGCTATTCCATTTATATTCTATGATATTTGCTATATAACAGGCGCGCTCTTTATCAAAACGATCAGCAATAAATCCAAGACTCATATCCATCCCTGCTGATATTCCCGCCGATGTATAATATTTCCCATCAACAACCCATCTTGCGTTATATTGCCAATTTACATTTTTATTAACGCTCTTGACCCACTCAAACGCGATTTTATTTGATGTCGCGTTGCGATTATCTAATAGCCCCGTCTTTGCCAACAGAGCCGACCCCGTGCAGACGCTCAAACACCATATCGATTTTTCCGCGATATCTTTTAATTTCCCGATAAAGTCTATATCATTAACCAACGCCCTCGTTCCGTGACCTCCTGGAACAAGTAAAATCCCGCTCGAATGTATGCGGTCTATATGTTCGGTCGCTATCTTACTGTTTTGCGCACTCGTGATAATGCCGCCTTGCATCGAATAGTATTTGATATCATACTCATCAATTTTCCCAAACACTTCAACCGGACCAAAAAGGTCAAGCGTCTCAAAACCGTCAAATAGCAAACAGTTGATATTCATAAGCACCTCACAATTTAGCTTCCGCTATCTTTTTTAACTCTTGATTCATCGCTTCAAATCCAAGCCTAGTATTCTCAAAATTAAATAAAGTTACTAAAATCCCATCGAATTTCTCGCTCTGTTTAAATGTCGTCGTACCGTCATTATTATCTATCAAAATCAATTTATGTTCCCCATCAAATAGTCCAGATATTATCAATTTGCCAATCCAACTTATCTCTCTATTTTTCTCAAATGTCAAAACTTTTGGCTTAAATGTCATCCCTCTTTTCCCTTGCGGCACGACTTTTACGGTTATCTTATTACCAACTTTCACCTCTCCTTTTACCATTTTTATAAAAGGATTCCATTTAGGATAATTATCAAAATCGACAAGAATTTCCCAAATAACCTCAGGTTTCGCGTTAATCTTAATTTCCGTATTTATGCTAAAACTACTTCTTCTTTGAGTGCTTTTCATAATACCTTACCAACTCCTCTTTTTTGATATCCCCTTTTGCCACGCCCATAATCTCATCATATATTTTTTCATCTTCGCAATCAAACGCGTACCCGTTAATATCCAAAAATACCAATGCGCTTGCCAAAGCAACGCGCTTGTTACCGTCGATAAACGGATGATTTTGGCAAATATGAAAAGCATAAGCAGACGCCATCGCGGGAATAGTTGCGTGCAAATATTTCCCCTCAAAGCTTGATTGAGCCACATATATCGTCAAGCTTAATAATTTAATATCTCTAACGCCGTATATCCCACCATAATTTCTTATCTGGTCTTCCAGTATCAATAAAACTTCGGACAGTGTTAGAAATCGTACCATTTTATTCGCCAAGCTTTTTTAACACGCTTCCATATTTTTTGTTGATTTTTTCCAATGACTTGAGGATGTCGTTCTCTTGTGTAACTACATTTTGAGGAGATAAAATGATATTTTTCCCATCGGTAGTCACCTCAAAAAATGTCTCATTGGTGATATGCAACATCTCCATTATCGGCTTGTCGATGACGATAGCAGTGCTATTACCGTGTTGGATTAACTTTTTAACCATACATATCCTTTGAATTTTATCGCTATATTGTATACACATTATGTATATTTGTCAATGGCTTCAATGTTCTCGATATAGTCTAATATTTTTATAAATCCCCGCTCCAATAACTCTTGTTTTGGTCTGTTTTTTGGATTAAATTCAATTACCTTTTTTTCTAAGTGTTCCATTTTTGCTTCTATAAAATTATTTATTATCTCCATCTTTGGCTCTACGCCCATCTCTATTCCCGATTTTTTTCTAAGCAACAAGATATTGATTTTTTCCAACAACTCTTTATCGTTGATTTGTGTTATCAGTGTCTCAAATTCCATCGGCGGGGGCTCATTTTTTGACTCTATCCACAAGCAAGCCAATATAGGTCGCAATACATAAAAATACTTTTTAATCTTCACTTCGTCCGTTTGTAGATATTTTCTATAATTACCTTTTGCCATATTCAGATAGTGATATGCGGACGAAATCGGCGAGAAATATACTTTTGATAACTCTTGCATAATATTATAAAAATAGTCGTTTTTACGATACACTATCGGAGATTTGAGCCATTCAAATAGTACGGGATTTGATTTGTTCATCAAAAATAGCGCTTTGCGCAAATCCCACCCCGAATAATCAAACTCATCAACTATCGGATATTCGATAACCTCTCTTTTGGCAAGTATGTTCAAATACCAATTTTTATTGTGCACATATATAAACCGCACATCATAGTCGCTATCAACAGACTCAAAACCCCACGCTCTTGAGCCTGACTCCACGGCGTAGAGTATTGTGACATTGTGTTCGTTTTCTATATCGATAAGTCTATCGGTGATGATTTTAAAAATTTTATTTTCCATTATGTCGTTTACCCCTTATCTTAACTTAATTATATGCAGATAACCCCGCCGCGAAAGACTAAAATGCTTTTTAACCTGTCACGGCGGGGGTTTTTGAGGACTATTTTATTCTAAAGTCTGTTTTAGTTTCCAAAGCTCTTTTTCAAGCTCTTTTGCTTGGTCGTCCGCGTATGTCGCGGTGACTTTATCTTCATCTTCCTCGGCAAGTTTTGCGAGGGCTTTAAACTCTCCAAGCAGGGACGAAAAATCTTCATATATGTTTTCAAGAACATATTTGGTATCAAAACTATCGCCCTTTTCAGTTTTTACGCGAGTGGTTGCTGCTATATCGTCCAGTGTCAATATCGGCTTTGAGCCGATTTGCAAAATTCTCTCCGCCGTATCGTCGTAGATAGTAGCGACTTTCTCGTACAAACCCTCCGTATATGCGTGAACGGAAGCAAATTGCAACCCTTTGATGTTCCAGTGGTAATTGTGGATCTTCACAAACAAAGCTATAGCATCCGCTTGGATACTCTTTAACTGCTCGACAACTTTCTTCTTTCCCATATAAACTCCTTTAAAAATATTTATAAGATATTATCTGTTTTAAGCTTACACTTATGTGAAAACAATAAATAACAGTAAAAAATTTAATCTATTTAAAAGAGTTAAAATGGCGCATTTTTCAATATCAGCACGGCTATCGTTACAATGACTCTTCTTTTTTATATCTTGCCATAATTACTATTTTTTATTTATCTATATATTTTGCTTTTTTCAGATATATTTTATATATTTAGCTGTATTTTTTTGATGTAAAAATTTATATCTATAAAAAATAAATTAACAGCAAAACAGACAAAAAGTTATAGTTTTACGCCATATTTAGGTGGTGGGGAGAGTTGGTGTTTAATTTTATTGCGATGTATCATCGTTTTGTAATAATGCTTTTAAGCTTATTTTGCTAAAATGGCATTAAATTTTTTTAAGGAGCACTCGTATGGCATTATTTGATGATGTTAAAGAGGTAGTTGTAGAGCAGTTAAATGTAAACCCTGCAGAGGTAAAAGAAGAGTCTAAGTTTGTTGAGGACTTGGGTGCAGATTCGCTTGATGTTGTTGAGCTTGTTATGGCGCTTGAAGAGAAATTTGACATTGAAATTCCCGACACTGACGCAGAGAAGATCGTCACTGTTGGTGATGCTATCAAGTATATCCAAGACCACAAATAATTTTTTTCCACACGAAACCTGCTTTTAAGCGGGTTTTCTTTTTTTTGAATTTAAATATGGAAAGGGTTGTATGTTAAAGAGAGTTGTTGTTACAGGTATGGGTATGATAAATAGCGCCGGACTTGACAAAGAGAGCTCTTTTAAAGCTATAGTTGAAGGCAAATGTGGCATTAAAAGAATCTCTCTGTTTGACGCTTCAAATCACTCCGTGACTATCGCGGGTGAGATAGAGGGCTTTGATCCGGAGAGCGTTTTGGACGGCAAAGAGGTCAAAAAAGCAGACCGCTTTATCCAGCTTGGATTGAAAGCGGCACAGGATGCGTTAAAAGAGGCGAATCTTGGCGAGTTTGACCACGATAGATTCGGCGTCAGTTCGGCATCTGGTATCGGCGGACTTCCAAATATAGAAAAGAACGCCATCTCTTCAAACACAAGAGGTTCAAAAAAGGTCTCTCCGTTTTTTATTCCATCTGCGCTTATTAATATGCTTGGCGGCTTTGTCTCTATCCAGTACGGCTTAAAAGGTCCCAATTTGGCCTCCGTTACAGCTTGCGCGGCAGGCACTCACGCTATAGGCGAAGCTGTAAAGACTATCGTATTGGGCGGAGCGGATAAAATGCTTGTCGTTGGGGCGGAGTCAACTATCTGTGATATAGGCATAGCGGGCTTTGCGTCTATGAGAGCGCTTTCTACCAGAAATGACGACCCACTACGGGCTTCAAGACCGTTTGACAATGAAAGAGACGGATTTGTTATGGGAGAGGGTGCGGGCGCTTTAGTGCTTGAGACTTACGAAGACGCCGTAGCAAGAGGAGCTAAAATATACGCTGAGATCATAGGTTTTGGCGAGAGCGGCGACGCGAACCATATAACTACGCCAGCTCCTGAGGGCGAAGGCGCAAGACGCGCTATGGCGGCGGCATTGAAAATGGCGGGACTTACGACCGTAGACTACATAAACGCGCACGGCACAAGCACAAAATACAACGACCTTTACGAAACGATGGCTATCAAGTCACTATTTAAAGTGATCCCGCCTATAAGCTCTACAAAAGGGCAGATAGGGCACTGCTTGGGCGCTGCGGGAGCGATAGAGGCGGTCATATCCATTATGGCGATAAACGAGGGCATCTTGCCTCCGACTATCAATCAAATTTCCCCTGACCCAGAGTGTGATTTAGACTACATACCAAATGTTGCCAGAAAAGCAGATATCACTACGGCTATGAGCAATTCGTTTGGTTTTGGCGGCACAAACGGCTCTATAATATTTAAAAAAGTGGACTGATTTTGGCAACTTATCTTGAATTTGAAAAAAGTATAAAGCAAATAGACGAGGAGATTTCAACTGCGAAGATAAAAGATGATAAAGCGGCAGTTGAAATCCTTCAAAAAAACCTCGAAAAAGAGGTCTCGAAAACATATAAAAACCTCAGCGAGTACCAAAAGCTTCAACTCGCACGCCATCCTGACAGACCGTATGCGATTGATTATATGCGTTCGCTTTTGAATAACTATTATGAGATTCACGGCGATAGAACATTTAGAGACGACGCCTCCATAGTCTGTTATGTAGGAAGTTTCTTGGGACGCAGGATCGTTATGATAGGCGAACAAAAGGGCAGAGGCACAAAAAACAAGATTAGAAGAAACTTCGGTATGCCTCATCCTGAAGGCTATCGAAAAGTTTTAAGAGTCTGCAAGTTAGCCGAAAAATTCTCCCTTCCCGTTGTCTTTTTTGTGGACACTCCAGGGGCGTATCCCGGGATAGGCGCGGAAGAGCGAGGTCAAAGCGAAGCGATAGCAAGAAATCTTTATGAATTAAGTTCACTAAAAACCAAAACCATATCTATCATCATAGGCGAAGGCGGCTCCGGCGGTGCGTTGGCACTGGGCGTAGCCGATAGAGTTGCTATGATGAAATACTCCGTATTTTCCGTTATCTCGCCTGAAGGGTGTGCTGCGATCTTGTGGAACGACCCCGCAAAACAGGAGAGCGCGACAAAAGCTATGCGTATCACGGCGGACGATCTAAAAAGCCTCAAACTCATAGACGATGTCATAGAAGAGCCGACAATGGGCGCACACAGAGATAAAGACGGCGCGATAATGGCTGTAGGCGACTATATAATCCAAACGCTAAAACTGTTGGATGATATGTACGAAGATGAACGCCAAGAGATAAGATACAACAAAATCATCTCCATCGGCGCGTATCAAGAGTAATTTGACCTATTTGTCATTTTTTTTGATAAACTCTTTTAGCGTTATGCTGCTTTGCGCCGTTATGTTATTTTCATCTTTTGTGTAAGTGATGAATTCATAGTTAGATAAAAAATTATTACCGTGCACGAAAAATGTACTATTATCGGCGTTTTCATTCACAAATTGATACCCCAAAAGCGACCCTGTCAACTCCGCAATCTCATAATGCGAAGGTAATGACGGCAATTTCAACTCTTGGTAACACGAGCCGTCATTTTGTTCGCCGCAATAGAATATAAACGGAACTTTGGCCACATTGATATCCAATCTGTTATGCCCCCAAAATCCGTTTTCACCAAAAGCTTGCCCGTGGTCGGAAGTGAATATAAAATAGTTATCTTCACCCTCTATCTTTTCAAAAAAACCAAACAAGCCTTTCATTACTTGATCAAAAAACAAAATCGCATTGTCGTATGTATCAATTCTCTCATTTCCACCGCTAAACAGATCAAACTCTCCGCCGCTATCATAATTTTTCGCGTACGGTGCGTGTGGGGTGCGAAGTTGCACTACAATAAAATTCCGTTCGCCAAAATCCATTTCATTTAATATATCCAAAAGCGCCATATCCCGCTTTTTTGCAAATGCCAGCGCACGCTCCTCTTTTGTAACTATTTTGTCAATATATTTGTCCCCTATCTCATAAGCCGTTTTGGCATCTTGCGCTGATATAAAAAATGTTTTAAAACCATTCTCTTTGGCTAATCTAAAAAGATTGAAAGTTTTTGATTTTATTTCAGCTATATTTCCTGGTTCTCTAACACCATTCAGTAAAAACACTAAAGCGGAGTGCGTAGCAACGCCTTCTGAGATTGCCTCTTGGTAATAAAAATCGTCATTTTCTTTCAGGCTTGATAAAAACGGCGTCGTCTCTCTATCATAGCCAAATAACGATAGGTGCGAAGGATTAACGCTCTCGCCGACCACAAAAAGAATGTTTTTTGCCTTAGCCACATCTGTTTTGATGGCGTATGGTTTATAAAAATCTTCCGGCATCCTGAAGCGGTTATCATCCCATATCTCGCGCCCCACATAAAATGAGAATGCATTTATGGTATTGTGAAAACTATAACGAATAGGGCTTGGAAAGAAAAATTGTATGTCTCGCCTTGTCGCGCGTTCTATTTTGGGTACAAACGCCAATAATACAAGTATAAATATAAACGGAATCTTAAGGGTGCGGTTTTTGGAGCTTAAAAAGCCAAGTATCAAAATGCCAAGCGGTATAAATAGTGCCAACGGCACGAGCCAATATGAGCCAATTTCCGCCAATGCTGCCGTTTTAATATCTGTAAATTCGTCGAAAATTTTATGTATATCAGCAGGCGATATTGCATAACCAAAATAGACTATAGAGCACACTTGCACAAGTTGCAAAGAGAATATAAAAATAATAAACAAAAAGAAAAATAGGCGGCTTTTGTTGAACGACAACGCTAACCCCACCACAAATAAAACGGCGATAAATCCACCATCAAAATGGACATCATAAGAGGGTATAAAAATTTCAAGGATAAAGTCTGTCAAAATAAGTGAAAATGCAAATAATGCAGCAAAAGCAAAGTTAAATAGAAGCGCCTTTTTGGTATCTCGAGATATTTTTTTCATAAATTGTGACCTTTTTGATTTGCGTGTGGTAGTCTACCAAAAAAAGCTTGAAAACTATTTAAATCGTATTAGTGAAGCAGATGATAGCAAAAAGACTTTTTATCTTTTGTGCGCTTTCATCTTTTGCCGCACAACAAATAGCCTCACACCAAATCTTTTCTCTTAAACACAACAAACCCCAAAAGAGCAAAAATCAACCCCAAAACGGCAGGATAAACAACAGCATAGAGTGAAAAAAATGTCTTACCAAAACTATCCAATATAAAATACGCCGCGGGTCCTATGACGGTAAGCTCCGGGTCAAAAAGTGATATGGCACCGAGCCTAAATACTTGCAGGGGATTTACAAGCGCTATGGAAAAGATGATATTTGGCTCCCCTATGTCCGAGCTCAACATCCCGATAAGCAAAATATCTATAAACGCAAGCAGCAAAAGCCACACGAAAAAGGCGATACCAAGCGCAATTTCTTGCGTTTTTACGCACGATGAGATAAGAAAACTTAGTCCCAAAAAGTTTACGATTAAAGAGAGCAGTAAAAGCGTATAGTAAAAAAACAAAAACCACGGCGTATCTACCCCTTTTGCCGCACCCCACAAAAGCGCCAAAACCATCGCGCCCAAAATGGGTATCGTCACTGCGACAAAGCGCCCCGCAAATCTTCCAAAATAGTAACTCTTTAAAGACACGGGAAAAGAGAGCAGGTACTCAAGCACATTGCTGTCGCGCTGAGCTACGATAGTGCGCACGGTGCTTATCAGTATAAATATCGGCAATATCACGATACAGCTCTCTATAAACAGCAACAACAACCGCCCAAGCCCGCTAAAGCCCTGCACCCTTGAGTCTGTCACCCCCGCAGCAAAAAAGAGCGCGATGAGTGAGCAGAACACGAAGCTGTAGAGCAAAAACCACCTTGAGCGGAGAGACTCCCGCAAATCAGTGCATATGATGAGCCATAGGCTGTTTTTCATTCTCTCTTTCCAATATGGTTTTTTGTATATGCGCGAAGTTCAAATTATCCGCACCCTCTTGCGCCTCTTTATACGCCGCGAAGCCAAAGTGCATAGGCGAATTTGCGCCGTCAAGATAGTAGGCTTTTTTCGCGTCTACCCACTCCGCGCTTTTAAAATCAGCTACATATATATAAGCTTCATTTTGCAACGCCATCTCTTGACGGCTCAGCCAGACAACCGCGCAGCCTATATCGTCAAAAAAGTAGTGCTTGCCATCCTTTGCCACTATCTGCGCGACATAATTTGCCGAACTGATGACCATTTTGCAGTGCGTACACACATCGCGGTCAAGCTTCACATCTTTGGGGCTTATGCTCGTCTTAGCATCGCAGCCCAACAACAACAGACCAACTACCAACAACTTAAACAAGTTTTTCATCATTTACCACCTTTGCGATATCTATCTCTATCTTACGATTTACCAATGTTTTTATCTCCTCCATCCTATGGCTTATAAAGATTAAAAGCCGCCCGTCCCGCAGTGGCGGCATAAGTTTGTAAAAACTCTCCCGCCCCTTTATGTCCAGATTTGCCGTAGGCTCGTCGAAGATAAAGATATCGGGCTCCTTTGCCAACGCTATAGCTATCAAAAGCTTCTGCTTCATACCGCCTGAGAGTTTAAAGAAAAGTTTCTTAAAATGCCCTTTTATATCCAACTCCAACTCTTCGCAAACGGCAAATATCTTCCTCTCATCCATACTGCTTGAAGCGACAGCGTAATGCACAAGCTCTTTGACGCTAAGCGAAATCGGCGGCGGCAACTGCGGCACAAAACCTATATGTTTCAAAGCAGCAGCTCTGTTTTTAAGAGGGTCAATGCCCATTATCCTCACACTCCCGCTTGTCGGTATCTGCTCTCCCAATATCGCCCTCACAAGCGTCGTCTTCCCCGCCCCGTTTTGCCCCATAATGACAACGCTCTCATCTTTTTTAAAGTTAAGATTTATATCTTTCAAGCCAAACGATTGTCCGAATTTTTTACTTAAGTTTTCGATCTCTATCATATCAGTCTCTTTAGTTTTATATTAGCGCCGCGCACCTCTTTCACATCGCAGCCTTTATGAGCGGTTCACTGTCCACTGCCATTAACGCCGGCTCCGAAAACGGTGTCAATTTCGCTAAAAAATTTAAAAGCCCCATAGCCGCCGTGCCGTAAAAAAATTTTATATCTTCATTATAAAGCCAAAGTTTGTCGGCATACGCGTACTGTTTATATGGTATATCACCCACGCCGTCTTTATCCCTGTCAAACCCCTCATAATCATCCCAATAGTTCCCCCGCCACTCCACATACGGTATATCATTTTTAGGCATATCGGCAAAGATAAGCTCCATATTGCCCTTAAATATATTTTCGCTAAAGAGCGACTTTTCGCGAAGCCCCAGAAGCTGCACCGCGTTCGCATTGTATAAAATCTTATTGCGCCTGAAGATATTCACGCTATCTTTCATATACGGTGACTGATCCAGAAGCAAGCCGCGCGCGTTGTAGATGATACTGTTATCCTCGATGATAAAATTTGAGCTCTCCTTAAGTCCCAAGCCAAGCCCGAAAGTGCCAAGGGAACTTTTTATCGTATTATTTCTCGCCGTTACATCGCGCGAGTACATGAAAAACATACCAACCGAGTTATGCTCGAAAAGATTGTTTTGCACAAGGTTGTCATTCGCATACATGAAATGTAAAGCGTATCTGCCAAACTCTGCGAAATTATCCTCATAAATATTTTTGTCGGAATGCCACGCTACTATATCGCGTGAGTTTTTGATGTGGTTTGCGCGAACTATATTGTCATGCGAATACCAAAACAGTATGCCATCCCCCCTGGCACCCAAACTATAGGGCTTGGAGGTGATGAAGTTGTTTATAATCTTTGAGTTTGAAACTTGCTGAAAGTTGATACCAAAAAGCGAATCGGTTATATTGTTGCCCTCCACAAGCACATTATTTACCCCTTTAACCAAAACGGCGGCGTCTTGCCCCTCGTGGCTATCGCCGGAGCCACTTATGCGGAGATTTTTCAAGACGACATTGGGGCTTGTTATCGTGATAACGCTGCTTGTATTATCACCTATAATATGCGCATCCCCCGCCCCTTCGATGATCAAAGGCTTATCAATGACAATCCTGCCTTTGTACTCACCTGCACCAAGCTCTATCTTGGAGCCGCTTTTCGCACTGTTTATCATCTCTTGGAGCGGATTTGAAAAAAGAGACAGTGTGAATAAAAAAAAGAGTAGATATCTCATCAGACCAAATCCGCGCAGCTTATAAAGATATGGGTGTGTCCGTGAAGCTTTGCAGCTTGCTCATCTCCCACGCCAAAACAAAATCGTCCGACCATTCTTCACCTTTTTTCAAGCTATTAATTTGCGCCCTATTGTATCATATATGCTCCAAATAGCATCTCTTTTTGTCGCCAAAAACTTTTCACATACAATCAATTAAATTAACATTCTATAGTATCTGTTTTCAAGGAAATATTTCGTTTCACGAAAGCGCTGCGCCTATTTTTGACCCCTAATTTTGCGAAAATGATAGGTAATCGCTTAAGATTATTTATAATTTTTATAGTGCAAAAATTTTAAAAACCGTATAGATAAAAGATATAAACTTTTTATAGTCCCTGATCGCCATCTTGTTTTTACCATACTTTTGCATTCGTTTAGTTTTCCAATCAAAAAAGCCAAGATTAGCGTTAAATAGGGCATTACAGCTATACGATGCTTAAATTTATTTTCAAAAAACAGATTTAAAAATGTGAAACTTAGGAGCATCTTAAATCCGTCACTTTGGAGTCTCTTTTAATCATTTTTCTTAATAATGGTCCGGTTATATGCTTGTAACAAATACTGAAAAATGGTTACATTCGTCCTGTGAAAAATCTTTCTTAATTTTTTCTTTCACCCCGTGAAAAAGATGTGAAAAACTATGATTTTTTTTTCACGCCGTCAAATGAAACTTTAAACCTTTATGGGTATAATACTGCTCTGGTTTCGGGGTGTAGCGCAGCCTGGCTAGCGCGCTATCTTGGGGTGGTAGAGGTCGCGGGTTCAAGTCCCGTCACCCCGACCATTTTTCGGGCATTTGCGCCCATTTCACCGCCCATCAAAACAATAGCTTTTCTGTCAAATATAACAGCGCAGATTCTCTTCTTTCATATAAATATTTTCAATGGATAAAAATTATTCACATATGAGAATTTTTCTCTCCTCTTTTTATCACACACGGTGCATTATGGGACCGTTTCCGTGACCCAAATCGGGAGCCTTTTTTATAGCGTTGTAGATGTAATTTTTACTCTTTTCTATCGCCTCTTCGAGCCCTAAGCCCAAAGATAGATTGCAGGCTATGGACATAGAGTATGTGCAGCCTGTGCCGTAAGTGTTGTTCTTTTGCGCGAACGGAGTCTTAAATTCACGCTTAAATGTCCCATCTATGAAAAGTCTATCCACTGCTTCACTGCTTGCCGCGGCTATATTTTTAATGAGAAAATTACCCTTTTGAAGTTTTGCGTTTTTATCACTTTTAAGCCCGAAATACTCTGCCTCGAAATGGTTGGGCGTGACGATATCGGCTAAAGAAAAAAGCTCCATCAAAGCAAGTTTCGCCTCATCGTCCAGTAGCTTCGAGCCCGCGCGCGAAATAGCCACAGGGTCCAAAACTATCGGTTTTTTAAAATCCTTCAAAATCCCGCCCACCGCGCGCGCTATCTTTTCATTCCCCAGCATACCAACCTTTATCGCGTTAACATCAAAATCCTCCAAAACTGCCATTATCTGCTTTACGACAAAGTCCGCCTCCACGCCCAAAACCCCGCTTACTCCGTTTGTATTTTGAGCCGTCAGCGCGGTTATGGCAGTCGCACAAAAAATCCCGTGCGCTTCAGCAGTCTTGATATCCGCCTGCACCCCCGCACCCCGCCGCTATCGGAGCCCGCTATACTTAAAACTACTCTCATACCGCTTCCTGTCTATAAAATTTGAAAAATAATAGCCGTGCGAGGCTTAAATTTTGCTATGTTTTATCTGGTGGTATTAATCGTTTTAAATTTAAAAATCGGCAAATTCAAAATATAAAAAATCTATTTAATTGGAAAAATTTACGCTTGGAGTTTTTGGTGGTAAAAAAAGTGGCTCCGGATGCTGGATTCGAACCAGCGACCAAGTGATTAACAGTCACCTACTCTACCGCTGAGCTAATCCGGAACAAAATAAAGAGTCGAAATTATAGAGAAAAACACCCCTTTTGTCAAGGGAAAATGGGGGATTATTGCAATATTTTATAAAAAACCACTCCCGCCACGCTTACCGTCTCCGCCCTGCCCTCGTCCAAAAGCTTTTTTAGGCGCTCTTTGCTCTCTTTGTCAAAAAACGCTTCGATATCTTCTGCGCTCTGCGGGCGGCGGCGGAGCAGTTGGATAATCTCATCAAGGCTAAACTCTTTTGGGCTCACTATCGCTTTTCGCTTCACGATGACAAGCGGGACATTCTCTATCTCGCGCGATAATATTTCAAGCGTCTCAAAACTCACGGGGAGGACTCTGTACGCGCTTGGTCTGTCTATCGTGCCCAAATCTATGCGGGAGGGCTTTATCTCGTTTATAACGCGATTTAGCGCCAGAAAATCATCCCTTGTGTCGTTCAAATCTTTAACGACAAGCGTCTCTAAAACAAGTTCGTTTTTAAACACGCCGCTAAACTCCTTCATCCCCTCTATCATACGCTCCAAATCCACACTTTTATGTGCGCGGTCGAGCTTTTTGAAGAGTTGTGGCGTGGCGGCGTCAAGGGAGAGTTTTACTATATCAAACTCCAAGAGTGCCTCTTGCACGCTTTTGTCGGTGATGAGCGCACCGTTTGATAAGATAAGCAGTTTTTTGTCGCATTTAAGCCCATTTATCTCACGCGCCAACTCTTTTAAATACGGATATAAAGTAGGCTCGCCGTTTGCCGTTACGGTGATAACATCAATATCGGGATACTTTTTAAGAGCGGTTTTCAGTTCATCCGTTATCTCTTTTACCGATGGGGGATTTTGCATAGTATCGACTGTCTTTGCCCCTTTAAGCTCGCAGTATAGACAGTCGAAATTGCACTGCTTTATATCGGGGCTTAAATCAACGCCTAAAGATAGACCAAAACGCCTTGAAGATACGGGTCCGAAGATAAATTTAAACATTATTTGTAAGAGTGAACCAAGTCGATAAAATATTTCGCGTTTTCAACCGGTATATCGGGAAGTATGCCGTGCCCTAAGTTAAATATATGGCGCCTATTTTGCATAACACTTACGATATGCTCCACGCCCTCTTTTGTCGCCGTTTTATCGTACAGTCTTGTTGGCTCCATATTGCCTTGCAGGATATATCGCCCCCCAAGCTTCTCTTTTGCCAACTCTATAGGTGTCGACCAATCCACCCCAAACACATCAAAATCGCCCTCTATCTTATCAAGATAGCCGCTTATCCCTTTGGGAAAAACTATCACGGGTATGTGCGGGTATTTAGCCTTAAGATAGGCGCAGAGCTCTTTTATATATCTCCAGCTAAATTCAAAAAAGGCGCTCTCTTCCAATGCACTCGCCCACGAGTCAAATATCTGCACCGCGTTTACGCCGCTTTTTATCTGCTCTTCCATATAGAGCTTTAAAACTTCCGTCACCTTTTGCAAAAGAGCATGCAAAAACTGCGGATTTGTGTAGAGCAGCTTTTTTACTTTGGAATATGTCTTCGTCCCGCCGCCCTCTATCATATAGGTAGCAAGCGTCCACGGCGCGCCGCAAAAGCCGATCAGCGCCTTATCTGAAGGAAGTTTTTGGCGGATGATTTTAATCGCTTCGTAGACATACTCTAAATTTTTATGCGCGCTCTTTACATTAAGCGCGTCCAAATCACTCTGAGAAGTGATAGGTTTTGGAAAAACAGGTCCCTCGCCCGCGACAAATTTTAGCTCCATACCCATCTCAAGCGGCACTACCAAAATATCGCTGAAAAGTATCGCCGCGTCCACACCCAAGATATCCACAGGCTGCAAAGTCACCTCAGCGGCAAGTTCGGGCGATTTACAGAGCGACAGAAAACTGCCCGCGTTTTGGCGTACTTCAAGATACTGCGGCAGATAGCGCCCCGCTTGACGCATAAGCCAAACGGGAGCGTAGGGTGTCTCTTTGCCAAAGCAGGCATCTATAAAAATCATTTAAACTATCTCGTCGGTTTCTATCCACTTTTGCGCGATTCGCACGGCGTTTGTAGCCGCACCTACGCGGATCTGGTCTGCCACGCACCAAAGATGGAGGATATTGTTTTGATATATATCTTTTCTGATGCGCCCCACATAGGTAAAATCCGTATCGGTCGCGATATTTGGCATCGGGTATTTCTTCTCATTTGGCTCATCTATGACGATAACATTGGGCGCTTTTCTGAGCAGCTCTCTTGCGTGCGCAGCGTCTACATCTTTTTCAAACTGTATCGTGATAGACTCAGAGTGGCTCCTAAGTACGGGGACTCTAACGCAAGTCGCGCTCACTTCTACATTTTTATGGAGGATTTTTTGGGTCTCTTTGACCATTTTAATCTCCTCTTTCGTGTAGTCGTTTTCCAAAAATACATCTATATGGGGTATAAGATTTAACGCTATCTGGTGTGGGAATTTTTGCGGCACAACATCGCCCAATCTAAAAGCAAAAAACTCCTGCATCTGATATACCAACTCTTCCATACCGCTTTTACCCGCGCCACTCACGGCTTGATAAGTGCTCACATCGACTCTTTTGATATTGTAAACATCATCAAGCGGTTTTAAAACCTGAACCATCTGTATAGTCGAGCAGTTGGGGTTTGCTATGATGCCTCTGCTTTTCCACTGCGTGATATCCTGCGGATTGCACTCTGGTACTACCAACGGCACATCTTCGTCCATTCTAAAGTGGCTTGTGTTGTCTATGACTACAGCTCCCGCCTCTGCGGCAAATGGCGCAAAATGTGCCGAAACGCTACCGCCTGCGGAGAAAAAGGCTATCTCGATGTCATATTTTTCAAAAACATCCTCTGTCAACTCTACCACTTTAACGCTTTTGCCGTTAAACTCTATCTCACTTCCCGCACTTCTCGCACTCGCCAACGGAAGCAGTGTTTTGATAGGAAACTTCTGCTCTTCCAAGATTCTAAAAAGCTCTTCGCCTACCGCGCCTGTAGCTCCTACTACCGCAACATTATAAGTCCTCATTCGTCGTCCCCTTTGATTAATAGTCTGTTCTCATCCAAATCAGCACTCCCCTCGTCCGCAACGATCTCATCATCGTCTTCTTCCTTAGGACATCTTGCAATGCTGACAACTTTATCGTCTCCCTCAATGCTTACGACCTTCACACCGCTTGTATTTCGTCCGGCTTTTCTGATCGTCTGCATATCTACTCTTATCATTTTACCATTGCTCGTCAAAGCCATCAAATCTTTAGTCTCGTCTACGATAACGACATCTACCAGATTTTTGGTCTTGGGCGTTAATTTCATACATATAGTCCCTTTACCGCCGCGTTTTTGCAGTCTATACTCTTCTGCCGTCGTGCGTTTGCCAGTACCGCTCTCACTCACCGCCAAAAGCTCCTCTTGGTCGTTGTAGATAACGGCAGCGCCCACCACGCAGTCATTTTTCTCTTTAAATTTTATACCCGCAACGCCGCGCGCGGTTCGTCCCATATCTCTCGTGTCATTTATATCAAATCTCACACACATACCTTTTTTCGTCACGATAAAGAGATTTTGCACCTCTTTTGTGACGATACGTGCAGTGACTACCTCATCACTGTCATCCAGCGTGATGGCTCTTACGCCGATGGTGCGGATGTTTTTAAATTCGCTCAAATTGGTACGCTTGATGACACCCTCTTTTGTGAAAAATGCCAGCGATTTGCTCTCATCAAAATCTGTCGTCGGGATGATAGCCATTATCTTCTCATCAGGCTGCAACTGGATAAGATTTACCACCGCTTTGCCCTTTGCCGTCCTACTGCCCTCAGGTATCTTATAGACTTTGAGCCAGTAGAGTTGTCCTCTGTCCGTCACGAACATCAGCGTATCGTGCGTGTTGGAGATGAAAAAGCTCTCTATAAAGTCGTCTTCGTATGTCGTAACGGCTATCTTGCCCTTACCGCCGCGCTTTTGTTTTTCGTACGACCTTGACGGTACGCGCTTGATGTAGCCTCTGTGGCTTATCGTAACGACCATAGGCTCGTTAGCTATCAAATCCTCCACATCTATATCGTCATAATCGTCTATGATCTCGGTCTGTCTTGGAGATTTGAATTTATCTTTTATCTCGATGAGCTCGTTTTTGATGATGTCGCTTAACATCTGCTCGCTCTTAAGTATCGCGCTTAGGCGCTCTATCTCTCTTAAAAGCTCTCTTAATTCATTCTCTATCTTTTCGCGCTCAAGTCCCGTTAGGCGTTGAAGCTTCATATCAAGTATGGCTCCGGCTTGCGCTTCGCTTAGGCTAAATTGCGTTATGAGCCCATCTTTAGCGCTTGCCGTATCCGCGCTCTTTTTGATAAGCTCGATGATGGCGTCTATATTGTCAAGCGCGATTTTCAGACCCTCTAAGATGTGCGCTTTTGCTTTTGCTTTTTCAAGCTCATATATGGTTCTTCGTATGATGACCGTTTTTCGGTGTGTCAAAAATAGCTGTAAAAGCTCTATCAAAGAGAAGATTTTAGGCTCTTTGTTGTTGATGGCAAGCATAATAACGCCGAAAGTCTGCTCTATATTCGTGGACTTAAAGAGGTTATTTAAGATGATATCGCTCATAGCTTCGCGTTTTAACTCTATCACTACGCGGATACCGTCCCTATCGGACTCGTCGCGTATCTCGCTGATACCCTCTATCTGCTTATCTTTGACAAGTTGCGCGACCTGCTCGATGAAGCGGGCTTTATTGACTTGATAGGGTATCTCGTCTATGACGATGATATCTTTTTGCCCCTTCTTTTCCGTGTGAGTTTTGGCTCTCACCTTAACTCTGCCGCGTCCTGTTCTATACGCTTCCAAAATCCCCTTTTTGCCGAATATCACGCCGCCTGTCGGAAAGTCGGGTCCGGGGATAACGCTCATAAGCTCCTCTACGGTGATGTCGGGATTGTCTATCAACATCAAAAGCGCGTCTATGAGTTCTGCTGGGTTATGCGGGGGTATATTTGTCGCCATACCTACCGCGATACCACTTGAGCCGTTTAGCAAAAGATTCGGCACGCGTGCGGGAAGGACATCGGGCTCACTCAAAGAGTCGTCGTAGTTTGGTATAAAATCAACAGTATCTTTGTCTATATCCCTCAAAAGCTCTTCAGCCAACAAGGTCATCCTCGCCTCGGTATAACGCATCGCCGCCGCGCTGTCGCCGTCCACGGAGCCGAAGTTACCCTGCCCGTCCACCACCGGCACCCTCATCGAAAACGGCTGCGCCATACGAACAAGCGCGTCGTAAACCGCCGTGTCGCCGTGCGGGTGGTACTTACCGATAACATCACCCACGATACGGGCTGACTTTTTGTACGGGCTACGCGAGCCGACTCCCAAATCATTCATCGCAAAAAGTATGCGCCTGTGGACAGGTTTTAAACCGTCTCTGGCATCGGGAAGCGCGCGACCGATGATAACGCTCATTGAATAATCAAGATAACTTACCTTTACAGATTCTTCAATACTGACGGTTTGAATATCCTGATTTTGTTCAAAAATATCGCTCATTGATATACCTCGAATTAAAATAAAGATTAGATTATACTCTAATTATCTTTTGCATCTGCTAAAACCAACGCAAAAAGTGTATCCACGCCTAAGCACGCAAGAGACTCTTTAGCCTCTCTAAGCGTCAGTCCGCTTGTTACTACATCGTCTGCCAAGATAGCGTATTTGTAGTCTTTTACCTTTGGAGAGATGATAAAACGGCGAGGATTTTTGCGGCGAAATTCGTAGCTTTGACCGCTGTATTTGACGCTATTTTCAGCCCTCAGGGCGCCATATATCGGCGTAATAGACGCTGAGCTTAACGCATTAGCCAAAATAGCCGTATGAGAGTATCCGTCAACCACTCTATCATCAACGCCAAGAGCGGCGACTTTCTCGCTAAATTCAAATCTTTTGGCAAACTCCCCGAATGTGTGAGAAGCTATCTCTTTTAAAATTCTATGTCCCCAAAAATGGTGTTTTGTGAAGATAACCTGAGATATGGAGTCATAACTAAAAAAACTATAAACTTTAAGCCCCCCTTCAAGTATGCGCACCCGCCGCTCCTCCCTCAAAAGCCTCCCCAAACACTCCCCGCAAATCCCCTTAAGACTAAATCTCTCACACAACAAACAACGCAAATGAGCCCTTTTTATTTCAAGAGTTGCCGCGATAGTGATAGCGGCTTTTCTTTTTTTGAAATTTTATAATAGACAATCCTTTATCTTTTCGCAAGGCGATTTATCGCTTAAAACTTACGAGGCACAGGCAAACAAGCCAAAGGCATCCCGTTACGGCAAGCCAAGATGCGTAGTTCATCGGCTATAAATGTATCACACATAACGCCGTCGCCGTATTCATACATCTCACTCAAATCATAGCAAGCCTTAGCATCTCCGCCGTCGCAGGCTTTTTGAAACAATCTGGCGGCTCTGGTACGGTCTTGTTTTACGCCGTAGCCACCATAGTACACTCTGCCCAAATTGTAACACCCC
>JAISQB010000012.1 GCA_031274495.1 Campylobacteraceae bacterium
AAATTTTTGACGGGATTTTCTTTGTTGGTCAAAAATACAAACGCCTCTTTGCCGATAGGGGTAAAGATAAGCTCCACGCCTCTATCTTCGGCGTTTTGCAGCTGCTCGTTTGAGGGTGCGCCGACAAATATCAACTCCGCTTCACCGGATATGATCCTATCGTAAGCCACGGGCGTTGTTGAGCAGTAGACATATTGTTCGCCATTTTCAGGATAGATAGCCCTAAAAGCCGACATAAAAATCGGACAAAGCGCCGTTGCGCCGTTGATTTCGGGCAAGTTCTCTGTTATGTACAGGGTCGGCTCGCCTCGAAGCTGGGTTTCGGTGTAATCATCTGTGTAAGTGCCGTAGTACCCATCACCCTCGTGGACGCTTTGGATGTCGGCGATAGAGGAGGGGAGCATATGGCTACTTCTATATCCCCACTGCGCCCCAAACGCCAAAGCCAATATAAGCGTGATACTAAGCAGTATAAGGGCGGGTTTTTTGGAGAGTTTTAGGGCATTTTTCTTTAAAGAGAGGGCAAACCCAACACTAAAGGCGCAGTAAAGCAGCTCGAAAACAAACATATAGATATACGCACCCGAAAATATAAACCAAACATTTAAAAATAAAAAGGTCGGATTGGAGTATAAAGCTATCATAAAAAAGTTCCCTTGCGATACATCGCCGCCCGAAATGATAAAGGCGATATTTGCACACAAAAGAGTATAGATAGGGAGGGCAAAAAGGGCGAAATATGTCGAAAAACCGACCCTTTTTTCAAACTTTTTAGCCCAAAAATAGCCAAACGCGCCTATAACGGCAAACTCAATGATATAAACCAAAACACCAAGGTTATATTTATGCACCTCTTCAAATAGGAACAGCCCCGCGACCACTTGCACCAGTACGGGCACATATATAAAGAGAACTACATATATATTTGTGAAAATCTTTTTTAAAACGCGCAACATTTTCCCTCCTAATCTACCAATTTACAGACTTTTTATCCCCGACTTTTCCTATGATACTCTCGCTCTCCCAGACGGCAAGTCCGTTTTTGAGGTTGGTGAGTGTGAGTTGAAAATAGTACTCGACAAGCTTGTTTTTATCCACCGTCTTTGTCTGCTGTATTATCTTGCCTGAGAGCGACAATTCAGGCGCTAAGAGAGTATTTTTCTCGGCTATCGTATCTTGTTGGAACTCATCATCCTCCCTTAAATCTCGCGTTTGGTAGATGAGCGCGTCGTCATTGCCGCCCGCGGTTATGGCTGATGTGACTATAGCCTTTTGCGACTCTAAGATAGATATCCTTATCTTTTTGATGAGTAGGTCGGTGTCTATCTTTTGTGTGGTGTCGTTGATGATACGGCTGATGGCTAAGATATATTTTGAGCCGTTTGGCTTATTTAAAACGCCCGAACGCAACAGCGAATCAACGGCGTCCGTCGCCGCTTTTTCAAAGTCTTGCCTATCAAGCCCCATCGATATGACGGCTTGCACCTCGGGGTTATCCACCCCAACATAGCGTGGGGCTTGTTGTGTGCAGCCCGCGATCAAAGCCGCAAATGCGGCAAACAGTAGACCTTTTGATAGAACATTTTTCATTTTATTCTCCTTGATACTCTTTTAGATTTGTGTTTTTATCTCTTAACTCATCTTCTTGCGATGGCGTGCCGACACGGATTTTGTAAGCGGCGGCGTTTTCACGGGGGCTGATCGCGCGTATGACGACATTGCGCCCGCCCTCGACTGAAATTATCTTCCACTTTGACAAGATGGACTTTATGACAAGACCATCCTCATCATACCAGTCGATCCTATATGTAAACTGCTTGGCGGACGAGAGCCTGTTGATGCCGATGAGCTCCAACTCTATCAACTTATCATTTCGCTTTTTTGCGGTGAAACTATCCAAAATCAGCCAATCTTTTACAATATCGTCTTCAAAAATTACATCTTGATAAGACTTTTGTACAAGAGCTATTTGCGGTCTTTGCAGCTGCTCTTGTGGCTGTTGCTGTTGCGGTTGTGGTCCCAGCCCCAAGTCTTGCCACAACTGCCGCACCTGCGTGCATCCGGTAAATAAAAACAGCCCCACCCCTAAAACAATATACAAAACACCCTTCATCTTTTTCTCCTTAAAAATAGATTTTATGCACTGTGATTTGCCCTTTGAGGGCTGATTTTAGATATATGATTGCGTTTTTGTCGCTTGGTAAAAACTCCTTCAGCAATGTTACACCATTTTCGTCAATAATTTCAATATTCCCATCTTTTATCGGTATACTCGCCGCCTCAAATCTTTTAGGCAGCGCGCTCCACGAGCGTACATCCGCATCGGTGGTCACCCTTTGAAATATCGCCCCTAATATCCCAAGCAGCGGGTCTATATCGTGCAACTGTTTTTGCGAGATAGTCTTCACCGCCGCGCTTACCATCGCCTCCGCGGCAATGGCTGAAAATCGCTTGTTAAATTCCGCTCTTATAACGGCGTCCATATCGGCGACGATTTCGCTCTTCGCGCTATCCCCCGAACCATTTTTGATAAAAAGCGCCCCGTAAGAGCTGCCGCGCTCACGAAGAATTGGCAGCGCCACGCCTGTATATATAAGCGAATCCGACACGATAAACAGCGGCAGATCGATCCTCGTCTCATCTTTAACCGCGCCCAGACCGTTTTCATATATAAGCCACACATACCCTTGGTCAAACTTCGCATTCATCGCACTTGCCATCGTCTCAGCCAGCGCGAAATCCTTTTTTATCTGGGGATTGTTCGGATTCATCTCGTAACTCTCCCGCATTAGATCTGCCGCCCTCTGGTAACTTCTGTCATTTAGCAAAAAAAGAGCGCTCATATAGAGGGCAAAGGGGTTGATAAAGTCCGCGTACGCCAAAGCCCCGCTATTTGGGGCGTATTTGCCCATCGCTATATCTACGGCTTTGGAGTTAAAGTTAAAATCCTGAGGCTTGTTGTTAATCGTTTTCAGATTTTTTTCGTTTCGCTCTTCTTGCTTTCTTATCTCGTTTGAAAAATACTCTTTGGCGATTCTTTGGCGCTCTAAGGCTCTATTGAACTCCACTCTGGCGTTATCTTTGTCGCCAAGATTTAAAAAGTTCAAAGCTTTGTAAGTATTGACCATAACTTTTTCGTAAACATTGCCCTCGTAGTCGTTGAGGTTGTTGTTGATAAGGATAGATTTTGTGCGATCTTTTGTCGTGATGAGGGGGTTTTTCAAGTCTACATCGAACTTATAACGCGTTTCGGCTTCGTCGAAAAATGAGATACTTTTTTTGTACTCTTTACAGTCTCTGGCAAGCGAGCCCGCTTGGATATTCCAGAGTATCGCGTCATCGCCGCTTTTTAACTTTTTGTCGATGAGCGAAAAATCACACTGCCCCTTTAAAAGGGTATTTTCAAACTGTGCACTCTCTCGTAGCGTCGTTTTATACGCGCATCCGCCCAAAAAAAGCATAGTAACGGCAGGCAAAATCAGAAACAATCCGCGCATAAACTCTCTTTTTATTTTGTAAACGCAAGTATATTACATTTTGAGTTAATGCCGTTTTATTCATTTATATGTAAAAATTCGCTAATCTACGCTTCTATGGTTTTGGGGTCAAAAGAGGTAAGGGTTTAAACAAAAATTATCTTTAATGGAGAGAGCGATGGACAAAGAGGAGAAACTGCACAGGGGTTTGAAAAACAGGCATATACAACTTATCGCGCTTGGCGGAGCTGTCGGGACGGGGCTATTTTTGGGGACCGGTTCGGCGATATTTTCAAGCGGTCCGTCTGTGCTTTTGGGGTATGCTATCGGAGGACTTATAGTCTTTCTTATAATGCGCCAACTTGGTGAAATGATGAGTGAAGAGCCTATGGCGGGTAGTTTTAGCTACTTTGCGTATAAGTATTGGGGCAATTTCCCGGGCTTTTTGGCGGGATGGAACTACTGGATACTTTATGTGATGGTGAGCGTCTCGGAACTCACAGCTGTGGCGGCGTATATGCAGTTTTGGTTTCCTGAGCTTCCCACTTGGGTGACGGCTCTGATATTTTTCATCGTCATAAATGTCATCAATTTTTCAACCGTCAAAGTGTTTGGCGAGATAGAGTTTTGGTTCTCCATCATCAAAATATCCGCCATCATCGCTATGATAGTCTTTGGTCTTTATATACTTTTTTTAAATACAAGCTTAGTTCCTGGTGCCTCTATAACCAATCTCTGGCAAGCTCCCGCAGGAGTGGAGGGCAAAAGCGGCTTTTTCCCTAACGGTCTATACGGGCTTGTTATGGCGATACCTATCATAATGTTCTCTTTTGGCGGGCTTGAACTGGTAGGCATCGCCGCAGCCGAGGCGGATGAGCCTCAAAAGACGATACCCAAAGCGACCAATCAAGTGCTGTTTCGTATCTTAGTCTTCTACATAGGCACCGTCACCGTCCTACTCTCACTCCACCACTGGAGCAACCTCACAAAAGAGTCGAGCCCTTTTACGATGATATTTTCAGCCATCGGCTTTAAAAACGTCGCGGGCGTTTTAAACTTTGTCATCCTAACCGCCGCGCTTTCGGTCTTCAATAGCGGCGTCTACGCGACGAGCAGGATGCTTTTTGGGCTCTCAAAACAGGGCAACGCGCCGCAGATTTTCTCTAAACTTAACACACGCGGAGTCCCCGTGGCGGCTATGGGTCTGGCGGCGCTTTTGACATTTACCGTTGTGCCGTTGAACTATTTTTTGCCAAAATGGGTGGACGCTTTCGGGCAGGCTATGTCTATAGTCGTGGCGGCTTTGGTGATAAATTGGGCGATGATAAGCTTAGCTCACCTATTTTTCCGCCGTGCCAAAGATAAAGAGGGGACGCGGACTATCTTCCCAACTGTACTCTATCCCTTTGGCAATTACCTCTGCTTGGCGTTTGTAGTCTTTGTCTTATCCGTGATGGCGACTCCGCAGTTTGGTATGTTCTACTCCGTCCTTGCCGTGCCTGTCTGGATAATTTTTATGTACGCGATGTATAGATTTAACAACAAATACAAAAAAGGAAGCGAGGGTTGAAAAAGTATCTGGTAGGGGGTGCGGTGCGGGATATGATTTTAAGGCGCGCCAATAACGACAAGGACTATGTCGTGGTAAATTCGAGCGTGGAGGAGATGTTATCTCTTGGCTTTAAAAGCGTGGGTAAATCGTTCCCCGTTTTTGTTCACGCCGATATGAAAGGCGAGTATGCGCTTGCCAGAACCGAAAAAAAGAGCGGGAAAAAGCACTTTGATTTTGAGTGTTTTACTAAAGATGTTAGTCTGGAGGAGGATTTAAGGAGGCGGGATTTGACGATAAACGCGATAGCTTATGATGAAAACAGCGAAGCGTTTATAGACCCGTTCGGCGGGCTGGACGATATAGAAGATAGAGTTCTGCGTCCTGTTTCGGCGGCGTTCAAAGAGGACGCTTTGCGCATTTTAAGAGCGGCTAGATTTAGGGCTGAACTTGGTGAGGGGTGGCGGTTTGACGCTATTTTGAAAGGATACGCCGAAGAGTTGAAAGAGGAGTTAGGCGAGATATCAAGGGAGAGGATATACAAAGAGAGCAAAAAGGCGATGCAGAGCAAAAAGCCCTCTTTGTATTTTAAATCTCTGCTGGAACTTGGCGTTTTGGAGACGGTTTTCCCTTGGATATATGAGCTTACGAAGATAGAACACGATAATGAGTATCACAAAGAGGGGTCTGTTTTTAACCATACGATGATGGCTGTCGACTTGTGCGCTGACGAGAATGCGAAGTGGGCTGTTTTGTTTCACGATGTGGGGAAATATCGGGCGTTTTTGGAGGATGGAAATTTTTACAGACACTATGACGCGAAGATTTTGCAGAGCGTTTTTAATGATGTGCAAAGTTCGCTTAGCCTTAGCCGCGAGGAGCTTGAGGTGTCGAAATTTTTTGCTCTAAATCACCATAATTTACAAAACATATTTAAAAACTCAATGAGAGCCTCAAAAATCGCAACACTTCTCTCAAAAATCAAAAGCAAAAAGCGGCTAAACAGCCTTCTTGAGGCGACTTTGGCTGATTTGGACGGCAGGATCGGCGCGAAAAACGAACTCTTTTTTACCAAAGAGCAGGTGGCAGAGCTTTGGGGGCAGCTAAAAGAGGCTGATTATGGCGTGGATAGCGAAACGATGAGTGTTGAGGCAATAAAGTCACGAATTATGCACAAACAGATACAAATAGTGAGAAATTTTATCCAAATCAAGTAGCATTTTAGCAACTACAAGGTAAAATTGCGGGAATTAAATAAGGAGTGTTGTCTTGAGGTATCTGGTAGCGGTTTTTTGTCTGCTTTTGATGCTCGGCTGCGATAGTAAAAAAGAGGATGTAGGTGTCCCCAAAAGCAGCGCGTTAAAGGTCGGCGAAAGCGTTGATTTGACGAGTGTACAGGGCGCTAAAATCACCATCAAAAGAGTGGAGGGCGGACTTGTGCAAGAGGGCAAAGAGGATGGGGTATTAATACTTGACATTTTCGGTACATTTTGCGAGCCTTGCAAAAAAGAGGCGAGCGCTCTTATGAACTTGCAGATAAAACATATCTCCGATGTGACGCTGGTGGGGCTTAGCTACTTTGAGGATGTGGATGAGAAATATATCGTCGAAAACTTCGCCAAACCTTACAACGCGCACTATTTTATCGCTAAAAACTCGCCCGCCAATAAAGCTTTGGTAGACACAATAACGCAAGATATAAATTATAAAAATCTTATATCCCTACCTTTTAAGGTAGTTTTAAAGGGCGGCAGGTACCAAAATCTGACCGACACTTGGGAAGGCAAAGCGGACAACAAGTACTATATCGGCGGCATCGGTACTGACGTCGTAGAGAACGATCTTAAAAGAATTTTGAAAGAGTAGATGATGGCAAAAGCGCAAAAAGATGTAGCTGAAAAAGTACGCGCACAGATAAAAACACCGAAAAGATATGTGGTTTATCTTCTAAATGACGACTATACGACGATGGAGTTTGTGGTAAAAGTATTAATGTTATATTTTGGGCATAATGCGCGGGCGGCATTTGATATAATGATGAAGGTACACGAAGAGGGCAGAGGGGTGTGTGGGGCATATCCTTTCGAGATAGCCGAGACCAAAATCGCGCAGGTGCACACACACGCCAAAGCTAACAATTTTCCGCTTAGAGCGTTTATGGAGGAAGAGTAATTATGTTAAGCCAAGAGCTCAGTCAAGTCTTTAACCGCGCCATAACTTACGCAAAGACACACCGCCACGAATTTTTCACCATAGAGCACGTCTTTTATATACTTTTGGAAAATGACGATATCAAGGCGCTCTTAAACTCTTTAAATATAAAAAATGACGATATCATCGATATAAAGTACTCTTTGGAGAGTTACTTTGAGATAAATTACAAAAAGATCCCCCCTGAGGAGAGTTACGAGCCCGTTGAGACCGTAGCCCTCTCCCGCGCGATAGAGCAGATGTTTTTGCATATCAACAAAGCCGACAAACAAGAGGCGTCTTTGTACGATATGATCTATTTTCTGTTTGAAGAGAAGAGCTCTTACAGCGTCTATCTGCTTTGCGAAAAAGGGGCTGACAGAGAGGATCTGTTGGAAGCTATCGTAGAGCGCGCCGACAAAAGCGCACAAGAGGAGAACAGCGAAGTAAGCTTTTGCGTCAATCTTTTAGACCAAGCAAGACGCGGACTCATAGACCCGTTAGTAGGTCGCGCAGAAGAGCTTAGACGCGTAGAGCAGGTACTCTGCCGCCGCAAGAAAAACAATCCTCTGCTTTTGGGCGAACCCGGAGTCGGTAAAACGGCGATAGTGGAAGGTTTGGCGCTCGCGATAAACGAGGGCAGGACGCCGCAGATACTGAAAAACTGCCAACTCTTTACGCTTGATGTAGGCTCTTTGCTGGCAGGCACGAAATATAGGGGAGACTTTGAGAAGAGGCTAAAAGATACGATAGAAAAATTAGAGCGCATACCAAACGCGATACTCTTCATTGACGAGATACACACTATCGTAGGTGCGGGCTCCACAAGCGGCAGCAATATAGACCTCTCAAATCTTTTGAAGCCATCTTTGGCTAACGGCAAATTACGATGCATAGGTGCGACCACATATCAAGAGTATAGAAGCAATTTTGATAAAGACAGAGCCTTATCGCGCCGCTTTGCGACGATAGATGTAAAAGAGCCCGATATCGACGAGAGTTATAGGATACTTTTGGGCTTAAAGAGCGTTTATGAGAAGCACCACGATGTCAAACTCCCCGACACAACGCTGAAAACCGCCGCCGAACTTGCGAAAAAATATATCAACGACCGCTTTTTACCCGACTCCGCGATAGATTTGATAGACGAAACTTGCGCGTCATTTCACCTCTTAGAAGATAGCAAAAAAAGCGTCGAAGTGACCGATATCGAAAAGACGCTCTCGCGTATGGCAAATATCCCCAATCCAAGAGCTTCAAGCGATGAGGAGGAGATATTAAAGACGCTTGCCTCAAAGCTTAAGGCTAAGATTTTCGGGCAAGACGGCGCGATAGATCTTTTGACGCACGCGATAAAACGCTCCCGCGCAGGACTTGGCAACCCTACCTCCCCGATAGGCTCATTTTTATTTGTAGGACCAACAGGCGTGGGCAAAACCGAAGCAGCAAAGCAACTGGCAAACGAGCTTGGCGTGCACTTTGAGAGATACGATATGAGCGAATATATGGAAAAACACGCCGTCAGCAGACTTATCGGTTCGCCTCCCGGGTATGTGGGATTTGAAGAGGGCGGACAACTTACAAATAGCATCAAAAAGCACCCCTACACCGTACTTTTGTTGGATGAGGTCGAAAAGGCGCACGCGGATTTATTAAACATCCTGCTTCAAGTTTTCGACAGCGCTATGCTCACAGACAATAGCGGCAAAAAGACCGATTTTCGCAATGTCATCATCATAATGACTTCAAATCTTGGCACAAAAGAGGCGCCGCAGGTGGGCTTTACGAAGATAGAAAACGACCAGACGCTTAGAGCCGTAAAAGAGTTTTTCGCTCCCGAATTTAGAAACCGCCTTGATGCGGTTGTGGAGTTTAAGCCTTTGGCGACGGAGCAGATGGTGAGGATAGTGGAAAAGTTGCTGCGTGAGATTGAGGTGCAAGTGATGGATAAAAATATCAAAATTACAGCCTCACAAAGCGCAAAAGAGTATCTTGCGACAAAAGGCTTTAGCGCGGCGTTGGGCGCTAGGGAGATGAAGAGGGTCATACAAGAGGAGATAAAAACGCCTCTAACGGATGAGATACTCTTCGGCAGACTAAAAAACGGCGGAGAGGTTAAGATAGGTTTCAAAAACAAAAAGTTGGAATTTAGATTTTAGTTCTATAGTGCGGTTAAGTCTTTCTTTTTTGACAAAATATAGTATTTTAAGAAATATTTAAGCCAAATTGTTAACAAATCTGGACTATAATACACGCTTCGTAAAAATGTAATCTTGATTACAGTAATTTAATACACTTGGAGTTTCACTATGTGCTTGCATAGATTTTTATCACTTAAATACGGCGTTGCCATACTTATTTGTTCACTTTTCATCACGGGCTGCGACAAGGGTGGAGCAGGTCAGAATGCCGCTGCGGGCGCACCGCAAATGCCGCCGTTGCCGGTCAATACTTTCACAGTGCAAAAGCGCGATGTACCGGTCAATCTGGAGTACCCCGCCAGAATAAAAAGCGTCCAGCAGGTGCAAGTGGTCGCAAGAGTTCCCGGTACTTTGGAGAAAAAGTTTTTTAAAGACGGTTCATTTGTAAACGAAGGCACTCTTTTATATCAGATAGACCCAGCCAAATATCAAGCCGCTTACGATGTGGCAAGTTCGCAGGTTTTAGTCGCGGAAGCCTCTTTAAAACAGGCTGAACGCAACTGGCAAAGAAGTGAAAGGCTATATGAAAAAGTTGCCGTCAGCCAAAAAGAGTATGACCAAGCCTTAAGCGCGTTTGAGACGGCAAAAGCGCAGGTAGAAGCGGCGAAAGCGGCCCAAAGCAGCGCTAAAGTCGATCTTGACTATACACAAGTAAGAGCAACCGCGAGCGGTAGCATCGGACAAAGCATACAGGATTTGGGAAGTTATGTGGGTACAGCGGCGACAAATGCCGTACTTACCACTATCACGCAGACCAACCCCATATACGCGGAGTTTTCACTGCCCGATATCGAGCTTTTGAAAAAAAGATATACCTTAGCTCGCGGAAATTGGCAGACTATCACGAGTGCGAAACTGCCCGTGAAGATTTTCACGCCTGCGGGTGAGCCGTATGATAAGGTGGGCACATTTGACTTTTTGGATAATTTAGTAGACCCCCAAACTGCCACTATCAAAGCCAGAGCTACATTTGACAATAAAGACGGCGTCTTGATACCGGGGCTATTTGTGAGAGTCTCCGTAGAGGGGCTTTTGCAAAAAGATATATTCACGATACCTCAAAGGGCGCTTTTGCAGGACCCTATGGGCACTTATGTCTATCTCTTTAAGAACGGCAAAGCTGAAAGAACTTATCTAACGGTCGAAAATACGATAGCAAACAGTGAGATTATCATACAAAAGGGGTTAAGCGAGGGTGACGAGGTGATACTTGACAACCTCACCAAGTTAAAACACGGTGATGCCGTAACAGCTATCCCAAAGGCTAAATAATGTTTTCAAAGTTTTTTATATACAGACCTATTTTCGCGACTGTACTATCTATAGTAGTGCTTATCGCGGGCGTTGTCTCTATCAACTCTTTGGGAGTGGAGGAGTATCCGCAAGTTACTCCGCCGCAAGTTATGGTAATGACAAGTTACACAGGTGCGAGCGCTGAGACTATCGCCAACACCGTAGCCTCTCCGTTGGAACAGCAGATAAACGGCGTGGAAAATATGATGTACATAACATCCACATCATCCTCAAGCGGCACTATGTCGATGAATATATTTTTCAAGATCGGCACAGATCCCGACCAAGCTACCATCAATGTCAATAACCGCGTTCAGCAGGTATTGCGCCTCTTGCCGGCGGAAGTTCAGGCAAACGGCGTTATGGTGATAAAGCGCTCTTCTACTATACTGAATCTGGTCGCTTTGTATTCGGATAACAATACATACGACCCGGGATTTATGGCAAACTACGCGCTTATAAATATTATAGATAACTTAAAGCGCGTCAAAGGCGTGGGTGACGCGGCGCTCTTTAGCAGACAAAACTACTCTATCCGTATCTGGATAAAGCCCGATATGCTCTCAAAATACAACCTCTCCCCGACAGATATTTTAGCGGCTATCAGAGAGCAAAACAGCCAATTTGCCCCGGGTAAGTTTAACCAATCGCCCAATAAAGGCAACGAAGCTTTCACATACTCCATCACAACTGACGGACGATTTACCAATGTAGAAGAGTTCAAAGATATCATACTTTTCACAAACGCCGACGGCTCGACTTTGAGGCTAAAAGATGTGGCTAATGTAGAGCTTGGTATCGAGTCTTACGATGCGCACGGCAAACTAAACGGACGCGACGCTGTCGCGATAGGCGTCTTTTTGCAATCAGGTGCGAACGCTCTTGAGACTGCCGAAGCTGTCAATAAAGCGCTTGAGGATTTGGCAAAAGAGTTCCCCGAAGGGCTAAAATACAATATCCCTTACGACACGACTAAATTTATCAAGATTTCCGTAGACGAAGTTACAAAGACTTTTATCGAAGCTCTGGCTCTTGTTATGCTTATCATATATATGTTTTTGGGCAACATCAGAGCGACCATCATCCCGATGCTGGCAGTCCCCGTCTCCATCATCGGCACATTTGCCGGTATGTACGCGTTTGGATTTTCTATCAACCTCTTGACGCTGTTTGGTCTGGTGCTTGCTATCGGTATCGTCGTGGATGATGCGATCATCGTTATAGAAAATATCGAAAGGATCATACACTCTCACCCCAAGATATCGGTCAAAGATGCCGCTGTGCAGGCTATGGAAGAGGTGACGGGTCCTGTTGTGGCTATCGTTTTGATACTCTGCGCCGTCTTTATTCCCGTTTCGTTTATGGGCGGTTTTACGGGCGAGATATATAAGCAATTCGCCATTACGATAGTCATATCGGTCGTCATTTCAGGCATCGTAGCACTTACGCTCACACCTGCTCTTTGTTCTGTATTTTTATCCAAACACCCGCCAAAACCGTTCTGGATAGTGAGAAAATTCAACGAATTTTTCGACTGGTCTACGGGCGTATTTACCGAGGGTGTAAAATTGACGCTAAGATACGGACTTGTGGCGATTTTGTGCTTTGGCGTGATGATAGGCTTTATGGTTAAACTATTTCAAGTAGTTCCAAGTGAGCTTGTTCCTGCAGAAGATAAGGGTATGCTGATGGTTATGATGCAGCTGCCGCCTGCCTCTTCGCTTGATAGAACGCTTGCGGCGACGGATAAGTTTAACGCTATGGCAAGTTCGATGGACGAGATAAAACAGGTGACTACTATCTCTGGTCTTGATTTGGCTACATTCGGACTAAAGACAAGCTCCGCCGTTGGGTTTATAGAGCTGAAAGATTGGAGCGAACGTAAAGACGCCAACCAGACCTCTTTTGCTTTGGCGAACAGACTAAACGGTATGTTCTTTTTCGGTATGCCCGAAGCCACAGTCTACACGCTGAACCCACCCGCGATAATGGGACTTAGTATGTCGGGCGGATTTGAAATGTTTGTGCAGGATAAGACGGGCAGCAGCCTCAATAACCTAAAATCTTATGTAGATAGGATAGTAGATGAAGCTACGAAGACGGGTAGATTGACAAATGTGCGCACGACTTTTGACAACAACTTCCCGCAGTTCAAAGTGGAGATAGACAAAGAGAAAGCCAAAGCTTACAATGTCGCGATAAACGACGCTTTTGCAGTTATGCAGTCTACATTTGGGGCATATTATGTGAACGATTTTGACCTATACGGCAGGTCGTACCGCGTCAATATGCAAGCCGAGCAGCAGTACAGACAAAAGCCCGAAGATGCCGGCAATGTCTTCGTACGCTCCCGCGGCGGCGATTTGATACCTTTAAGTTCGCTTTTGACATTTCAAAAGATAGTGGGTCCCGACACCGTGGATAGATACAATGTCTTCCCTGCGGCAAAAATCACAGGCGAGCCCGCTGTCGGATACACCTCCGGAGACTCTTTAAATACGATAGAAGAGATAGCCAAAAGCATACTTCCAGAGGGCTACGATATCGGCTGGATCGGCACATCTTATCAAGAAAAAGAGATGGAGGGGACGGGAGCTAAGGCTTTTATATTCGGTATTATATTTATATTCCTTATCCTCGCCGCGCAGTATGAGAGATGGTTGATGCCGCTGGCGGTCGTCACAGCCGTGCCGTTTGCGGTATTTGGCTCTATACTTGCCGTGTGGTTAAGGGGCATAAGCAATGATATATATTTCCAGATAGGTCTTTTGGTGCTCATCGGACTTTCGGCGAAAAACGCTATACTTATAGTCGAATTTGCGATGCTCGCCCAAGAGCGCGGTAAGAGTATATTTGACGCGACCATAGAGGCGGCGAAGCTTCGCTTTAGACCGATCGTTATGACCTCTTTGGCATTTACTTTGGGAGTTATACCGCTTGTAGTAAGCTCAGGTGCGGGAGCTGCGAGCCGCCACGCCATAGGTACGGGCGTCATCGGCGGTATGATAGCATCCACCACTATAGCGATATTTTTCGTGCCTCTGTTTTACAGCTGGCTTGCTAAATTAAATGAGAGATTTCTCGCTAAAAAAGAGAAATTTGAAAAAAAATCAGAAAGAAGGAGCGAAAAAGATGGGCAATAAAATTATCTCTTTAACGCTTTTGACGCTTTTGCTTGGTGGCTGCACGTTATCTCCCAAACTCGACATCAGACCTGTC
The DNA here is from genome assembly GCA_031274495.1 of Campylobacteraceae bacterium. GTDB lineage: Bacteria > Campylobacterota > Campylobacteria > Campylobacterales > Campylobacteraceae > JAIRKW01. The sequence goes on from JAISQB010000012.1 coordinate 13,929, forward strand.
GAAATCAAAGAGATAAAAGCGTTGGGCTTTAATACGACCGATAAAAATTCGACCATCAGCCAAGAGTGGTGGAGAGAGTATCGCGACCCGGTGTTAAACTCCCTTGTAAGCGAAGCTTTGCAAAACAACAAAGATATCGAACTGGCACTTTTAAATATCTCCCTCTCAAGAGCCTCTTTAGCTCTTAGAGAGGCTGATAAATATCCGTCACTGTCGGCAAGCGGCGGCGCGTCAAGAACGGAAACAAGTAAAGAGACTTACACTTCAGGTGGCAGGAGCACGACTTTTAACGACTTCTCTTTAAGTGCGATTTTGAATTATGAGGTGGATTTGTGGGGCAGGGTGCGCGCTTCAAATGAAGCTGCAAAAGCGGCACTCCTTAGCTCCAAAGCCAGCGCGGACGCCGTTAAACTCTCGCTGACAAGCGCCGTTGTGGATAGTTATTTCGCGCTTGTGTCACTAAAAGAGCAGCTTGCCATCACGCAAAATGCTATTAAGACGCGTGAAAAGACACTTGCGTTGACAAAGATACGATTTGAAGAGGGTGCCGATAGAGAAAGCACGATGGTACAACAACAGTCCCTCCTCACATCCGCGAAAATCACAAAAGTTAATATAGAGCAGCAAATAGCGCTTGCAAGCAGTGCACTGGGTATCCTCTTGGGGCGCGATGTGAGCGGATTACTTGCCGATAAAAGCATCAAACTTGCCGCTTTACCAAAAGATATAGTAGTACCAAGCGATATACCCTCAAGTATACTCGCAAACCGCCCCGATGTTGAGGCGAGTTATCAACAGCTTGTCTCTTCAAATGAGCTCATAGGCGCGGCGCGCGCGGCATATTTTCCAAGTCTTAGTCTTTCAGGACTGTTTGGATTTGGCAGCGCTGATGTGGGCGATTTGCTTAAAACTACTGCCGGAACTTGGAATATGGGGGCTAATTTAGTAGCACCGTTGATTGATTTTGGCAGAACAAGAGCCAATGTGGATGTGGCTTTAATCCAAAAAGATATCAATGTGGTAAATTATGAAAAGACAGTCTTAAACGCGTTTGGTGAAGTATATAACGCTCTATCTTCGCGCAAACTTTTAGGACAAAATCACAAAAACGCCCTTGAATACGAACGTGCGATAGCAAGAACGCTGGAACTTGTACGATACGAATATGACGCCGGAAATGTGGACTTTTTATCCGTACTCGACGCGGAACGCTCGCTTTTGAGTGCGCAATTAGCAAGAGTGCAGACGCACCAGTCACTACTTAGCAGCGGAGTATCCCTATTTAAAGCCCTCGGCGGCGGTTGGCGCAAAAACTGATTTTACGGAAGTTTTTATGAGAGAAAAACTCTTATAAAAACTTCTTAGTTTGATTGTCTGCTGCCTCTATCTATATTAATCACCTCCTTTTTATTTTCGCGAGCAAAGCCTTCAAAAACAACTTTTACATTTTTCGAGGAAATACTTTGCTTTTTTGATTTCCAACACCCCTTCGCTATTAGCGCACTTTACATTATAGTTTCGTGTCTGTATGTGTAGAAAAAGGGATACTACTAAACCCTATAAATACAAAAAATAATCAAAAGATTTACTTAAGAAAATATATTTTATATTATTTATGATAAAATGGCGTAATTTATCTTTTCCATAAATATTTTATCAATACATGGAGGTCAAGTATGTTTGATTGTGCAACAAACACTTTAGTGGCAAATCCGTCTGCAAATTTAGTGAAGCTTGCTTCATCGGCAGCTAAGAATAGGACATCTCTTGCAATACTTCGCTCTATAGCCGCTATCTTTTTTGCATCGTTGCTGCTTGTGGGATGCAGTAGTTTCAAGAGAGAAATTTATACGGCTACATTTATCAGCCATAAAGATTCGCAGATCATAATAAGCGCAGCGGCCGGTTCTGATATTCCTATTCCTACCGCGAGCAGAGCGGGTTATCTTTTTACGGATTGGCAAGAGGATGACACAGCGGAGGCGATAGCAGGCGGGACTTCGTACAAGTTGACAAAAAATACAACTTTCAAAGCGCGCTATACCGCCATAACTTATACCGTTATATTTGGATCGGATACCTTCAAAGGAACGCAAGATTCACCCATAACAGCTCCCGCTATCGCGCCTAAAAAAGGCTATATCGGCGTTTGGCAAGAGGAGGGCGGGGACGTAAAAGTGTCAAACGGCACCCTATACGCACCGACAAAAAACGCAACCTTTCAAGTGCAGTATGAAGAGCCCGTCAGAGTTGCTTTTTTTGACGCGGATCTTAATCTTTTAACATCTGAAGATATTTTGAATGGTGAGACTGTGATGTTTTGCAATACATGCTGCACGCAAACTTGGTACGAAGCAAACAAGTCAAGCCCGATAAGTATACCTTTTGCGGCAAACGGCAGTATCAACTTTTATGCGATTCCAAATGTTATAGAGGTAGCCGATCAGGTGGGATTGGACGATATGCGAAATAACTTGACCGGCAAATATGTATTGACAAAAGATATAGCGTTAAGCGATAGAGCCGCCGGCGTTGATAGTAATGGGTGGTTTCCCATCGGGCATGATTATGACAACCGCTTCTCGGGCGTTTTTAACGGCAACGGACACAAGATAACGAAACTTTGGATGGATAGAACATATGGTAACTATACGGGGTTGTTTGGTTTTATACAGGATGCGACGATAAAAAACCTAAGCGTTGAGATAGACAATAGCAACGGCGGCATTAGAGGGCATGACCGTGTCGGCGGCATCGCGGGAGTAGCTTACGACCGCTCAACGATCGCCAACAGCCGTACCACAGGAAAGATCAGTGGAAGAGATTATGTCGGCGGCATCGCGGGATATGTAAGTGCCGGTTCGATAACCAACAGCTACTTTAAGGGAAATATCGACGCGAGCGGTAACTATATCGGTGGCATCGCGGGACTTGCCAACGCCAAATCGATAATAACCGGCAGTTACTCCAAAGCCGGTATCGACGGACTAAATAATGTCGGCGGCATCGCGGGATACATCTACAGCGGCAGCATAAGCAACAGTTACTCTACGGCAAATATCAGCGGGGCAAGCAATGTGGGCGGTATCACGGGAAGCGCTTATTACGGCTCGATCATCACCAATAATGCCGCGCTGAGCTCCCTCGTTTTGGGCACGGCAAACTCCAATCGTATCGTCGGATATATAGACGGCGTCAATACGGTATTAAACAATATCGCCAAAATCGATATGGCGACGGACTTTACCGATTTTGTCGAAGGCAACGGGTATTCTGGAACAGGAAAGACTGATAGCGTTTTGAAGTCTAAAGAGACTTATGCCAACAATCCGGTTAGCGGTGGTCTTGGCTGGAATTTTGAGACGATTTGGAAGATGGAGGCGGATAAAAACGGCGGGCATCCATATTTTTACTGGCAAGAGTAGATAAAACGCTTCGTTTGAGGAGAGCCATAGGGCGGATTTAACAAGCCAAATCTGCTCTGTCTGTTTTTGTTTGCTTTTGTGGGAGAGTGCTTGAAATGTAAGTTGTCACTTGAAAAAAATTATTGTGGGGAGTGCTTGTGATGCGTTGTCTGTGAGAAGTTGTGCTTATGTTTTATGTGCAAAAAGATTGCGGCAAAAGAGTTGAAAATTTCCAAAAAAGATTTTTTTAAAAGGCTTAAGTCCTATTTTATGGGCTTTTAAAAGGACTTTAAAAAGTGTCCTAAAGTTTTAAAAGATTACCTTTATGACCTTGCCTATGATCTGGAATACGCTTTGATCGTCCGGATCTACTTCCCAGCTTTTATAATCAGCGTTTCGCGAAATAATCTCTAAAGTGCCTTTGTTTGATAGCTGTAAAATTTTGACCATAAGGACATTGCGCCAGTTTAGTACATACAGCCCATCTCCGCTGTAAGTGTTTTTTGTGATGTCAAAAATGACCCAGTTGTCGGGTAAAAGTATAGGGAGCATACTATAGCCGTCTACTTGGGTAGTACGCAAATTTGCAGCATTTGCCGGTGTTTTAAAGGCTATTTGAGAAATAACAAAAGTCTCATGTGTATCAAAAACTTCCGTATCTTCTATGCTTGATAATGTACCGGCTGAGGCACGCTGTGACAATATGTTTATGCGTACAGTCTCTTCTGTCTTGCTTGATGGATCTGCTGATTGATTGAACGTCTCCGAAATCTTTTTTATAGGACTTGGTGACACATTTTCCTGACTTAGTGACTCGTTCTCTTTTTCTAAAAAATAAGAGATATCTTTTTCGAGCGCTTTTGCAAGCTTTCCCAGAATAGAGAGAGTTATTTTTGCCTTGTCTATCTCGTAAGATTTAACGCTGTTTAGGGATACACCGGATTTTTTGGCAAGCTCTTCTTGATTCCAACCAAATTTTTGTCTGTGAAGTTTTATTTTTTGTCCTAAAGTCATATTTTTTCCTTGACAAGTCTAAATATTTAGACTATAATTTCAATAGTTTTAGAAAATTATTGCATTTAACTGCTTTAACTTTTCTTGTGTTTTTTAATTTATTGGCCTCGAGATTGCCAAGAGGCTCCTACGTACTATCCTAATGGAGGGCAAACGCCCGCCGTGAGCGCAATAATAAGCGGATAGTTATTTTTTTGGGTTTTTTAGGGCGGAGATTATTTCATTTCTGCCATTGCAGATATATATGTGGTATATCCTTTTGATTTGCCTCCTCTTCCCTGAAAAGCCCATTTTTAGTTAATTTTTGTTTGGAGACAAATAATGACAAAAATAGTTGAATATAAGCTTGAGTACGGCACCGGCGCGTGCAATAAATGAGGCGGTTGGCGAGGGGAGCTTTGCGAACTCAATCGGCTTTTGGCAACTTATAAAAAGATGAAAGCAGTTAGGAGTATAAGGCAACGTATGAGTAGATAAAGGCAGACGTTTAACGCAAAGCGGGATTAAATTTGTAAAGATGTTTGAAGTGGTTATCGCAGGATAACAATTTGCGAAAACCCCTAATAGTCTGTATATAATACTCTACGGTGATGTAGAGGATATCAAGTAAATATATGCGTAATTGCGGATGGGTGCAAATGGTGAATTTTATTGAACAAAAATAACTGACTACTAAAAAAATTGAAAAGGAAAAAATATGAAATTTAAATCAGGGTCTCTATCTGAAAGATTGGCAAAGAGAGGTAAATCCATAACCCTTTTAGGCAGGAGCGTAGGATTTACAACAAGCGAAATCGCCCTGCTTGGTAAATTCAGCAACGGCACTACTCGAGGAAAAAGAAACAGCATAACAAAAAGGCTGCTTAAGACGCTGCAAGAGTGCGATAAAGATGTAGATGAAGTGTTACGTGAAATGGAGTGGTGACCATGGCAGAATGGAAAAGCGCAAAAAAATTTGCACAAGAAAAAGGTGTTAATTATGATGCTGTCAGGCAAGCTGTATCTCGCGCCAATAAGGCAGATAAAAAATTTTGCAAGATAGGGTCTAAATATTTGTACTTTAGGTACATTTATGGCATTGGACATGGTGGTAAAGTTCTGCAAATTTACTCCGAACCGATACAAAGTGCTACGCCCGAATGCGTAGAGGTGGGCGTGCCCATCCAAACTGAAGTTGTCCCCACGCAGGCTAATACTAAATCTATTACAGAGACTCCCGATATAAGCTATTTTACGCTTACAGCGGAGCAAAAAGAGGAGGCGAATAAAAAACTTTGCATCCTTAAAGAGTACGAAAAAGCCCGTAAGCGCGGTGTTTGTGTTGTGGATTTTTTAAAGGTCTGCGACATAGAACACCCTGAATATGCGCTGAATGAAGCGAAGCTGTTTAGATGGCGGCGCGATTACAAAAAAAGCGGTATAACCGCTCTTGCGGATAAGCGCGGTGTTGTTAGGGCAGGTTCTACAAGTTTGGATGAGTGGATGCAGGAGTTTGTGCTTACAAAGTTTCGCGCACACGGTGCAGGGAAGATGAATTTTTTACAACTCCGGGATGCCTTGCATAAAGAGGCGCATTTTAGAGTTGGATACGACTACTACGGCTTTATAATGGGGGAAGTTAAATCTCTGTGCGGCTATGGCACTATTAAGAGATTTATTGAAAATTATTACAAAGCGAACTCCCTTGAGTACTTAATGGTTACTAAGGGCGAGGATAAGGCTAAGAGCTATAGGCAACCCGCGATGGGCAACCAAAAAGAGATTGTAACCTACCGCAACCAAGAGTGGCAGATAGACAGCTCTCCTTTGGATGTTATAGTCTTAGATAAAGACGGCAAGCAGATACGCCCGTTTATATTGTCTATTATTGATACATACTCGGGCAGATGTGTCGCGAGCCTCAATAAGACCTCCAACTCCCTTGCGCTTATAAGGCTTCTTTGGAAAGCGTTCTCTAAGCTCGGCAAACCTACCTACATAAAAGGCGACAACGGCAAGGATTATCTATCTAAACAATTTCAAGAACTTTTAAATGGCTTGGGGATTGATTACGATAGGGCTATTGCTTACAGCGGCGATGAAAAAGGCAGTGTTGAGCGGCACTTTGGCGTTATGCAACACTCCGATATCTCTTTTGCACACGGCTATATAGGATCTTGTCTAAGAGATAGAGAGGCTATCGAGCAGCGCACACCTAAACGCGAGCGCACGGGAACGGATAATAATGGCAACGCGATAAAAACGAACCAGAAATTTTTAATGACCTTTGAGGAGGCGGAGGCATTGTTGGAAGAGACGGTCCTGAAGTGGGACATTATGAGAGTGCGCCGCAAGTCTGATTTATCTCCTTTAGACAGATGGAACGCCTGCAACAAAGAGTTGGTGGGCGTGGACTATGCGAAGTTTTTGTTGTATGCCTCTGAGGGCGTTAATAGGATCGTTGGCAAAAAGGGTCTGAGTGTGGAAGCGATGGTCTATGTAAGCAAAGATCTGCCTCCTGTGGGTACGGAGGTAGTTACAAGACACAACATAGACAACTTACAAGAGATTTATGTTTTTGACGCTAAGGGCAATTTTCTATGTACTGCGTGGGATAGAGAGATAGCTGCCTTGAGCGCGGAAGATTATAAATTGGCTAAAAAGATGTTTAGAGAGGATGTGAAAGCCATAAGGAAGCTTATCCGAAGCGCACAAGCATCCGAATTTACGAAGTTGCATCTTGCTTATGACCTTGAGAAGATGCAAGATACGCATAGAAAATCTCTTAAATCCGAAAGTATGGCAGAAGATGGCGACATAAGTGCACTTAAACAGCAGCTAAAGGAGGAGAGAGAGATAAGAGCTATCACGGGAGCGAATTTTGATGCCCCCGAAATTAAAAAACAGCCTAAGCAAAAACGGGTTACTTGGGAAGATGTGGTTAACGGCTACATCTCAGAGAGTGCTTAAGGTAAGAGAAGTTGTAGGTATTGCGGTTGTCTTTGATTTTTTGTCTGAATGCAAAAAAGATACGGGGACGGGCGAATTATGACATATTTTGTTGGGAGTTTAAAAAATGGAACTTAGAGATAGAATTAAACGGTATTTGGAGGAGAACGGTGTCTCTCAAAATAGGTTTGCAAAAACGATAGGCGTTAACGGCGCCTATCTTAGTAGGTATTTAGAAGAGGGATCCGGTTATCGCTATGCCGGTAAGATAGAAGGACCCGCTGCAAAATACATTGACAATTGCAGCACAAAAACGCAAGAGGGGGTAAGAGAGCCTATCCCTTTTATCGTTACAAGGGATGTTAATAACGCATTCTTTGTGATAGATGATGCCGTAGATATAGGTAAGATAGCGGTAATTACAGGCACTCCCGGGTGCGGAAAAACACGCACGATAAGGGAGTATGTACAAGAGAGGCCAAACGCTGTGCTTATAGAGGCTACTATCCGCACGCGCGGTAAAGAGCTGTTTGAAATGATAGCAAAGAGACTTGGCGTTAAGACGCTTGCAAGTCAGGATGCCATGGTAAGGGAGTGTGCCGAAGAGTTGACAAGAAGTGAAAAATTTTTTATCGTGGATGAGGCTGAACATTTGTCTTACGCTGCTCTGGAGCTGCTTAGGCGCTTGCACGATTTTTCGGGGCGCGCACTAATCCTTGTGGGGACGGAGCAATTAGTAGATAACCTAAGGGGAGCAAAAAGCTCTACGCGCAAGGCAAGAGAGTACAGACAGTTAAGCTCTCGAATTGTAGGTAAGTACGAGTTTAAGGGGCTTGCATATAAAAGAGAGGTTGCCGAGAAGATAGTCGAGGAGCAAAAGGATTTAATCGCATACTGCGAAGCTTTAGGGGTAAAGAACACCGGAGCGATAAAAACTACAAAACTCCTTGCACGTGGCAATGTACGCAAAATAGAGAATCTACTCGAGCGCGCTAAACGCCTTGCGCGTATCTCTAACGCACAGATAGACGCAGAGTTGATAAAAGAAGCCTCCGCGATGGTTTTTTTAGATTAGGGAGGCGGCAAGATGAAAAAACCGGTTTGGATGGTTGCAGATGACATTGGAAAGCCGAGCTTGGCGGATGAGGTGGTGTATGATAGTTAGGCTTACAAGAGCCTCTGTAGCTTTTGCCCTCGCACTGGGAGCTAAGAATATAGAGGAGTATATAAAAATTATGGAGGCGACAAATGGAGTGGGCTACGGCGTGTGTATTGTTAATAATCGTAATTATCGTGGAGGCGATACACGAAATATGGACGATAAAAAAGAGAGAAAGATGGAAAGGTAAATGATTAAGACAGACAATAAGAACAGCACAAAAACCTTTATGTGCGATCGCCGCAAAGAACATTAGAGAAATTAAAAGGAGATAAAAAGATGAAAACTAACGGCGGAATTAATTTTTTCGGACTGCTGACGATAGTGTTTATAACGCTGAAACTGACCGAAGTGATCAACTGGTCTTGGATATGGGTGCTGGTATTTTTTTGGCTGCCGTTTGCAATTGTTATAGTTGCGGCTATAGCCATTTTTGTATGGCACATACTGAAATATCTTTACCAAAAAATAAAATAGGCAGCGGCAGAGTTTAGAAATAAATAAAAAGCAAAGGAGAGACAAAATGGCTAAGACGGACGGTAGAGGTTGGTGGTTTAACTACAGAGGAGATGCTGTACATCCTGACTTAATTAAGGCAGACGAAAAGCTCAAAGATGAGCTTGTAGAAAAGATCCTCGCGAGGGCGATAGAGGAGCGAGAGCGGATAGCACAGTTTGACAAATGGGTGGACGAAAGCGCAGGTAGCTTTATGAGCCTTTTGATGGATGTTTATGGTATAGACGCCAAAAGACAGACAAAAAAAGGAAATCTAACGCTTGAGAACTACTCTAAAACAGCGAAATTAGAGATAAGAGCGCAAGATAGTGTCACGTTCGATGAAAAGCTGCAAATCGCAAAGATGAAGGTAGACGAATATCTTGAGGATATTACATCCAATTCTACGCCGGAAATCCGTACGCTTATAACAAGGGCGTTTGAAGTGGACAAAAAAGGCAAAATAGACGCTAAGCGGATTTTTGATCTTAAAAACTATGATATTCCCGACCTTAGATGGAAAGAGGCAATAGCGATTATAGACGATAGCAAACAGATAACACATACAACTACTTACAAGCGTTTTTATATAAGAGACAGTGTAGATAAGCCTTATAAGTTTGTAGCGATTGATATAGCAAGTGTGGCAAATGTACAGGAGATGGATAATGGCGCAGAAAGGAGCTCCGCATTTAAGATTTGACAAGATATTGATGGTTGAATATTTTCAGAGCTCTCTGCGGAGGGCTCCATAAAATATTTTTTTGGAGGTAAAAAATGGGCGCGGAGTTATGTCGTTTTGCTGCAGCGGCAATAAAAAAACAAAATACGGGGGCGGTATGAGTACTATTTTTAATTTTCTGGAGGAGCACAAATTAAACTCTAAGCACTTCATGGAGAAGGTAGAGTTTTATATTCCGAATTTTTTACCCCGCGGGCTGATAACAATGATATATGCAGACGGCGGACAAGGCAAGAGTTATCTATCCCTCTGTCTTGCAAAAAGGCTGCTTGCGATGGGCGTGGAGAGGCTTATATATCTGGATTTCGACAATCCCTTAAGTGTACTGAAAACAAGGGGAGTGGATACTCTTATAAAAATGCACAAAAATCTAAACTACATACAGCGCAGCTCTTTAGACCTGCAGCCGTTCGATTTGCTGCTTAAATTAGAGGAAAATGGTGTAAGCAGAGCTTATAACAACTGCGTCTTTATCGTGGACAGTATCAGAAACTTTGTAGATATCGGCAACGACGCTAAAGCAATGCGGCTTATGAATGCCTTTATGCGGATTAGAGATGCGGGCGCTACGATAATTCTTTTGCACCATGCAAATAAAGACGGCAGGAACTATCAGGGCAGCAACAATATACGAAATTCTTTAGACTGCATGTACAGCTTAGAGAAGCACTTATCCTTGCTTGGAGAGATAAATATAACCCTTGAAGTTATAAAAGAGCGCGCAGGTGTAAAAGATATAGGGTTTACTCTTTACACCTCTACTTTGGAGATGGTGGAGTTGGATATGCGCATTGCCAAGATGGAAGATAAGGATAGAGTATTTGTAGACAAAGCTCTGAAAATCCTTAATAAACCTATGAATAAGACGCAGTTCCTTAAGCGGCTTGGCTATGAAAAGGACGATAAGAGAGCGCGGGAGATGATAGAAAGGTTCGAGGGGGTATTTTGGGACAATAAAAAACAGAGTAATATATGTACCTATTATCCCCGTACAACTGTTACAACTTCTCCTATTGCGGGAAGTCATGAAATTGCGTAAAAAAGGAGATAAAAATAAGTATGCAAAACATAAAAGATAGAGTTATCCGACTTAATGAAAAAATTAACAAGGAGGGGGCGAAATGAAAGAGCGTAAAACGCACGGTATGACACCGCGACAAAAAAAGCTACACGCCTATTATGTCAAACTTTGCCACACGATAAAGAAAAATCGTTTTGCGGATGATGAGACGAGACGCGATTACTTATGCTCTGAATTTAATGCTACAAGCTTTAAGGAGCTTACTATAACTGAGTTGCAAGAGGTAGCTAAGTTCTTGGGCTTTACCCATAAAGAGTACAAAAAAGAAGAGGAGGTCAAAAGGATACAGCCTCCTAAAGGCGCAAAAATGCCTCCCTTAAGCGCGACACAAGAGCAGGTAAAGACTATAGAGGCTATCTGGTTTAAGGTTGCAAGGGAAAAAACGGAGCTTGCTCTAAGGAGATTTATCAACCGCATTGTTAAAAAAAGTCCTGTTTATCTGAACTGTTTAACAAGAGCACAGGCGCAGAAAATTATAACTGCGCTAAGCGAAATGCAAAAAGATTGGAGTAAGGCACATGATAGCTAACGAAGAGATATTTCTACAGATGTTTAACGATATCAGAAGTGGTATGAGTATTGAAGGTGTTTGCAAGAATTATGGCGGCAGCAATATTTATATCCCCTCTTTTAAAACCATGGGGCGCAATGAAGAGATTAGGACAGAATACAAAAAGCGCTTAAGCGAGGGCGCGGACACAGTAAGGACAATCCGCCTCCTCACAAGGGAGTACAATCTCTCCTATGCGCATATTTTTAAGATTGTAAACACCCCAAAAACTCCCACAGAACCTACACTTTTTTAATCATTTCAGCGCCCTTTAAAAAGGCGCTGAAATGTTTCTACGCGATTTAATTTCCAATACATTTATTCTTTTAATACTTTTTAAAACTCTTTTTAAATACAATTGCGAAAATTCACTTTGCAAGGACTTACAATAAAACTCTTAGTACTATTGCTGCCTCTTACTCTCTTCGCTCTCGAGGGCAAGGTGATAAAGGTAACGGACGGCGACACCGTTAATATCCTTACGCCGGAAAACCGGACGATTAAAATCCGAATGTACGGCATCGACGCGCCGGAGAAAAAGCAGGCGTTTGGGAATGCAAGCAGAAAAAACCTTGCAGACCTATGTGCTGCACAAAATGCTACGGTGCAAGAGAACGGCAGAGATAGGTACGCAAGAGTTGTGGGTGTCGTAACCTGCAATGGGGTAGAAGCAAACAGAAAACAGGTGCAAGACGGCTACGCTTGGGCTTACATGCAATACGGCGGCAAAGAGTATGCGTCGGACGAAGCGGACGCACGAGCAGCAGAGCGGGGGCTATGGCATGATGCTAACCCTACAGCCCCGTGGGAGTGGAGAAAGAGACCTAAGGAAGATAAAAAATGAAAACGAACACGGTAAAGTACATAATAGCCCTATTACGATTATAAGCGCGGTAGTCGACATCGCAGCCTGTCCCGCAAGCAAAACTATTGCTGCAACGAGCATAAAAGGGACAACAACAAAATACCTTAGCGAAGCGGAGGGCGACCTATTTACCTTTTATAGCACACATCCTACATTTGCCGGGGCGGGATATGCGTGTCGGAGTAAAAGTTTAACATCTCATCGGTTATGATGCCCTCCGCGTTCCGGGGCGGGATATGCGTGTCGGAGTAAAAGGGCGTATGGCGAGTATTTTATCCGTTGCGCAGGTGTCGGCTACGAAAAGGGAGCTATATACGCTTACTCTGAAGATGAGCGGGAGTACAAACTGCAAGGCGTGTCGAGCTTAACTTTTGCGGCACACGGAGCAATACCCACATACGACGGCAGCGTAGCAACAGATGCAATATACAGAGCTTTCAATGTAGATTAATAAGCAAAAACCTGCCTTTTAATTATCATCCGTTTTCAAACAGCTATATACCCTTTTAAAATGCTTTTAACCCTTTTTAAAATCGTTTAAAAGGGTTGAGAGAGTACAAACCCTTACCCGAGATACTAAAAGGGTTTACAAGCTCTTTACGGCTTAATCCGAAAATAGAAAGTGGTTTGATTTCGGAAACAGTGCTTTACTATCAACTACAACTCCTGCAACATTTACAACTTCCCTTATTTTATATTATTTGCCTGTTTCTACTGTCACATCTAAGGTGCGCTCATAAACAACTAAATATCCTATACCGCAAATGCCATCTTGCAGCTTTTTTAGGGTGCGCTGCTTAGGATATTCGCTTATTCCCGCACATTGGAATGTAAGAAACTTCGCATCTATCTTCTCTATTAGTTGTATAAGCTCGGATTTAGCTTTTTGTCTGTGAGCAGAGCTGTTGGAGGTAGTAGCGGATACGAAATAGAGGCTGTATTCCACGCGCTTTTTGAATTGGTGCTCCCAAGTATCACCTTTTAAGTCGTAGAAAATTATCTGCTTGCTGTCATTAATAATGCCCTCCATCGTCTCAGCACTATCAAGCTCCCCCAAATATGGTCGAATTTCTGCATCTGCTGTTTCCAAATGCACCCTAAAAGCAGTCTCAAACTCGCTTATCACGCTATTCCTTATAACTTTTTTGCAACATTAACTTAAAAGCACGCACAAAATCTAATATCAAATCTATTTTAGATTTTTAGAGAAAATTTCTCTTCGAGATTTATAGAATAGATTTGATATTAGATTTTGCATCCGCCTTTGCATTATGCTTACGAAAAATTTATAAGGCTTACGGGATGCAAGGGCAGATAACAAAACACTTTAACGCCTCCGAATTTACCTGCAGGTGCGGGTGCGGTTTGAACAATATAAGCCTCCTCCTTGTAGAGAAATTGGAACGCGCACGGGTTGCTTGCGGATGTAAGTTTATTATTACTTCAGGCTGCCGCTGCGAAAAGCATAACACTAAGGTAGGCGGCGTTGAAAACAGTGCACACCTTAAGGGCTACGCTGTAGATATTGCACTTCCGCAGATTGATAGAGTGGTAATTATCTTAGCGCTCAGAAAAGAGTTTAATCGTATAGGCATAGGCAAAACATTTATACATGTAGACATAGATCCTGCTTTGCCGATTGCGGAGTGGAGGTACTAAGATGTTTAACGTAAGAGCTATTATGGTTATGGTTGTAAGCTCGTTTTCCATCATCTTGCCCATAATAGTTGGATTTTACAGCAGGGGCAAAACTATAGACACTCTTAACGTGCAAGCAAACGCAAGCGCACAAGCTTATGCCCTGTGCGAACAAAAAACCAATCTCCTATTAAGAGAGACAGCCCTCCAAAACGCCGCCATTGAGGCGCAAAAAATCGACATGCAAAACGCCGCCGCCGACCTTTTACGTGAGCGCACGAAAATGATGGCAAAGTGGCAAGTGGTCGACAACGCGACTGCTTGTGAAGAAAAAATAACACAGATAGATACGCTGCAAAAGAGCTTTTTTAAGGAACGGCAGTGAGTAAGTTTTTCACAACGGCAAAAACCCCAAAGAGGTCAAAAATGCAGACAAAAAACGCAAAAAATCGACTTCTTAAGCTCTTTAGAGAGGTTTTAATTGCAGCAGGTATGGCTTTGGCATCTGTAATATTGTTTGCGTTTATTTCGTTTGCGTTTTCCGGATGCGCGACAAAAGAGTATATCGAAGTTGTAAAGACAGTAGAGGTAAAAACGCCCGTGCGTTGCGATTTGCCAACCCCGAAACTTGCGCAATATAACAACACCTCTGCTATAAAAAACGAGGCAAATATTTATATATACACAGAAACTCTTGAGGCTACTCTAAGAGCGTGTAAGGGGCAAAAATGAATGCATTCTTAGACAAGCTCGGCTTTTGGGTCTGGTTTTTTACGATAGCAATGGTAGGGGCTATTGTCTCTATCATCACAAAAGCGGACTTTAGCGGCTTGGATAAAAAAAGCAAGCTGCGCAAGATAACGGCGGGCATTTTGGCGAGTATGTTCGTAGCTTACATAGTCTTTGAGCTTACGCTATATTTTTTCGGAGCTGAGAGGTTTTCCGTGGCTTGCGCGGGAATAGCAAGTTACATGGGAACGGACGCTTTAGTAGCTCTTACGAATGTGTTTATTACATTAATTATAAGGAATAAAAATATATGAATAACTTAGCGCGATTTGGAACAATAACGGAAGTGCAAGGAGAAAAAGCAAGGGTAAAACTTGCCGAAAAGCTTGTTACCGACTTCCTTCCTGTTGTGCAGTTTGCAAACTCTTTTAAGCAAAAATGGGAACCTATCCGCCCGGGCGAGCAGTGCTTTGTATTGCCGAACTTAGGTGATATAAACGCCGGACTTATTATAAGAGGTGTCTATTTTACCGCACTTTCTGCGCCATCTACAAGCGAAAATGAGGAGGTAACAACCTACACGGACGGCACAACTATCTCCTACAACACAGAGGCGAAAGTGCTTAATGTTTCTCTTGCGGGCAATGCGACTATTAATGTTGCGAGTGACGCAAACATAACAGTTGGAGGCAACCTTAGCGTTAAGGCGGCAACGGCAAATATAGAATGCCCCGCAACCGCAATAAAGGGCAATGTAACAGTAGAGGGCATCGTAACAGCTGCAAGCGTTGTAGGTGCAACCGTAACCGTAGGCACGGGTGCAAACGCATCTAAACTTACATCTGCCGGCGGAGAGTTTACGATAGAGGGCAATCTTAAGGCAACGGGCAATGTCAAATCCGGCAACATCGTATCCGATAAATGGGGCGCACTCCGCACACAAGCTCCGTATGGAGGCGCATAATGTACTTTGTATCCATACGAGAAAGCATCCAAGACATACTTATAACACCTATCGGCAGCAGAGTAATGCTACCCGAGTACGGTAGCCGCCTTTTTGAGCTTACCGATAGAAAAATTGACGATGAATTCAGAGCGGATTTGACGACTTATGTTGCAGAAGCGATAGAGAGATGGGAGCCGAGAGTGCGTGTAAAAGAGGTGAGATATAACTCTCTTGTAAACAGCAAGTTTAACTTTTCCATAGTGCTGGATAATAATACAACAGTGGAGGTAGCCGCATGAGCTTTTTAACCAATCTCCCCAAGCCCGAAATTATTGAAAACATTAATTACGAGGCAACTAAACAAGATATTGTAGATAAATTTCGGGCGCAATTTCCCGATTATGAATTGCTGGAGAGCGATCCTTACATAAGCGTGCTTGAGGCGATAGCGTACCGCAAAGTCCTATTAAAAAACAGGATTAATGACAGCATATACAGCATGCTGATTAACTACGCAACGGGCGCAGATCTCGATAACCTTGCAGCGCTCTACGGTGTGGCAAGACTACAAGGCACGAAGCCGCAGGCGCAAGTAAATTTTAGCCTCACGATTGCACTTAGTACGGATGTAACTATCCCCGCGGGCACGATATTTCGCTCCGATAGGGGAGACATTTCGACGCTTAAGAGCAGTGTAACTATCCCTGCAGGAGAGACAACGGCGTTTGGAATACTTATCTTAGAAGAGTATACAAAACAGAGTGCCGTAAAAACAGAATATATTCAAAATCCGCTCCCTTTTGTCATCAAGGCTTCGCAGCCCGACTCCTACATAGGCGGCGCGCCCGTAGAGAGTGACGATGCGTTCCGCGAGCGAGCTATCCTATCCTTAGATAGGTTTTCTACAGCCGGGTCTGTGCAGGCATACAAGTATTACACGCTTACGGCTAACGCGAAGATAGAGGAGGCGGCGGTAACAACACCTGCGGCAGGTACCGTTAAAGTGTTTATTAAGGTAAGCGATGATGCAGATGTTAAGGCAGATGTACTTGCTGCCCTTAACGCCGATAAAGTTAGACCATTGACAGACCTTGTAGAAGTTGATATGGCAGAGCAACAAGAGCTTAAAGTAGAGGCAACTTTAGAGTTGTTAGACATATCCCGACAAGCGGAAATCGACGCGAAGATAAGGGCAAGTACTAAGCGTTTTGCACTCGGGGAAGATGTAAATCTCAGCTACCTGTATAAGACTTTACACCAAGAGGGCGTTTATCGTGTAATTTTAACAAATCCGGACGCAGACAAAATAGCGGCGGACAACAAATTTTACGAGATAACAGAATGGCGATTAACCTATCAGGAGGCGACATGGTAGAGACACTATTACCCGCACATAAAAGCGCGATAGAAAAAGCCTTAGACATCCTTGCAAAAGAGGAGTTTGAAAGTATAGACTTAAGCGCCATATCTATCTTGCCCGCTACCTGCCCCGCAAAGATTTTGCCGCACCTTGCGGAGAGTTTTGATGTGGATATTGCGGGGCTTAACGAGGCGGAAACAAGAGAGTTGCTGCAAGATGCATTTTTGCTGCACTATTACGCAGGCACGCCTTACTCTATCAACCGAGCTCTTGCGATTATATTTGCGGAAGCAAAGGCGCAGGAGTGGTTCGATTATGGCGGTGAGGCGTATTATTTCCGCATTTTAATTAACTCCGGCTTTGATATTACGGGGATAAATCAGGAGCTCTTCGCAAGGCTTATCAAAACGGCAAACCGATATAAAAATGCAAGGAGTCTTATCGATAAGTTCTTGATAGACGCTGAAATTAAGGGCAACATTTACATAGGAAGCGCAGCACAAAGCGGCATAACAACAACTATCTACCCCTCTAACTCTGCGGATATTCTTACAGAGGGTGAGATATTTTTCGCCGGTGTGGTGCACACAGCATATAACATAACAATAGAGGCAGACAAGCAATGGATTACAATATAATTTTAACAGATAAAGGTAAGGCAAAAATAGCGGCTGCGATAGCAAACAGCACAACTATAGAGCTTAAAAAGATAGCTTTCGGAGATGGCAACGGTAGTGTCTATATGCCTACAGCAACCGCTACGGCACTAAAAAAGAAGAAGTACGCAACCGACCTAAACAGTGTAACAATCCACCCCGACAACAAAAACTGGATTGTCTGCGAGGGCTACATCCCCACAGATGAGGGGGATTTTTGGATTAGAGAGATCGGTGTGTTTGACGAGGCGGGTGATCTTATCGCTATAGGAAATTACCCCGAGACTTACAAACCTCTGCTTACTTTAGGCATAGGTACAGACCTTGTACTTAGGGTAGTTATGGAGGTCTCCGACGCCTCAGTAGTTAATCTCACAATCGACCCCTCTCTCACTATGGCAACGCAAGAGTGGGTAAAAGAGGAGATAAAAAAGAATCCGAGCGGCACATATATAGGTATGCTCAGCAGCTCTACACGCCGAGATCTTCCTGCAGGCTGGATCCGCTTAGACGGCGCGACCTACACGCAAGAGACTTTCCCGCAGTTTTATGCATTGCTTGAGGGCGGGAAATTTCCTACCTGCACGGCAGCGCAATACAGTAGTTATCTCTCCACACAAAAGGGGAGCTGCGGATTTTTTGTACTTGATACAAGCGCAAAAACCTTCAGAGTACCTACAATAACAGACGGCGCAGCTCTTACGCAAGCTCTTACAACAGGGGAGCTTACCAAGTTTTATGAAGGCGCGATAGAAAACATTAAGGGCTTCTTTGAGGCGCAGACTTATCCAGGCTGCGATAATGTAGATGGGCAGCTATTCCGTAAGACTTACGCAGGCAGAGCTAATCGAAACACGAATGATACAAGCTATAGATTTGACTTCGACGCTTCCAGAGTTGTAGCTACCGCCTCAGAAACACGCACAAGGCAGATACGCTACCCATTTGTTATGTGCATCGCTCACGCAGGAGAAAAAGAGGTAAGCGAAGTAATTTGGAACGG
>JAISQB010000068.1 GCA_031274495.1 Campylobacteraceae bacterium
AGTTTGGTTTGTTCCTCCACACCCGTCAGCGCACGCGAACGCCCGCAACCTTTTCAAGAATTGGTGTGTGTGAGATTAGGGCGTAGATTTTACTGAAAGTTAGATAAAGGGGGGCTTAAAAGGAGTAATGTGCCTACTCTATCTGAGGTTTTTTACGGCACAAGTAGTGCCATCGTCGAATATAATTTTATTATCATACGAATATTTCTCATATTTTAAAACCGCCTCTTCGCCGGTAGCCCATTTAAAGCAAAATTGCGTCTCTATAATCATTCCCGTATTGGTATCTTTATATATGTTGGTATCAAGCCGCTTTACATATAACTTATACAATTCGGCATTCGCAGGCGTAACAAACACCATAAATACTGCCGTCAGTAGAAATTTTTTCATCTTATATCCTTAAAATGCATATTATTAAAAACTATTTAACACACTTATAACTACCGGACGTCATACCGGAATATATAGAATTGCCAAAAGGATATTGGTATTGTTTTTGAAGAATAATCCTTCGTTTTAATGGGAAAACTACATATAAAACCAAATCTTGTGACAAAGTAAACTCAGCTAGATAAAAATTGTTCCCGCTACCACTATTCAAATAACCAAGCTTCACAGTCCCTAAAATAGGACTATTGCCATAAAGAGTAGGTCTTTCCGTATCTAAGTTATCTATTGTTATTGTGAAAGATTCTTTGCTATCGCTTGTTTGAAGTTTTTTCTTTTCCGCATCATAAAGATGGCTTGAAGTATGCTCCCAAGTAATAAAAATCTTTTTGCATATCCCATAATCTTCGGTTGCGGTTTGTCCAAATATAAAACCGCTAAAAAATATCAACAAAATCAAAAATTTTTTCACAAGTCATCCTTTTGTTAAAAATGCTATCGAAACAGCTTATTGCTCCATTTGTCAAATACACGATGAAATAGTTCGGCGTATTCTAAGCACCATTGTGCACTTTGCAGCCAAGTGCTCTTGTCTGTTATATCATAATCAAGAGTTCTATAAAAATTTATGCGGGAAGCTTTTCTGTGGGAAAGCAGTTGCCATTCCAATTCCAACCCCAACTCTTTTTCAATTTCGATTTTATGTTCAAGAAACCCTTGAAATATATCTTTTGCCTCCTCGCCGTCGATGTATATCACGCACCCCAAGCGATTAAGCTTAGTACTAAATGACAACCTTACCGTTATTTTTGATATTCCCGTTGGTATTATAAGGTCATATTGCGCCCTTGTTGGCTGATGAACTTTTAAGCGCGTTTTTTGTTCATAGCAATATTTTTCAAAATAGTCCCAGTATTCGGCACATAATCGTGCGTTTGCAGTGCATCCGTTAACGCCTTTGCCGCCTCTTGTGCTTCTTTTAGGCATTGCGGATAGCTCTTTAATTATTTCTGCAATCTTTTCAGGAGCGACATTTTTTTCTTGAAGCGCTTTAGTCACTATTTCTTCTATGGTTAGCATTTTGACTTCTTTTTGTTTTAATTTCAAATTGACCATAATTATACAATCAATATAAATGGTTCTTTACTTAGTAAAACCTTGTTCGCATTTATTTATACTTATGACCGTTAGTACGGCTTCTTTGCGACCTTTTATGTGTGCCAATTCCGAAGCTTCAATTCCATCGCCGCCTCCAAAACCCCACCAAAAAGCTTGCATTTCGCTTGTTTTATATCTTTGCTCTTGCGCTATAGTCAATTGACTTTCACGGCGAGAAAGAGAGGCTATCTCAGCTATAAGTCTATCACAAGTATATCCCGCATATTCTGCCGGAGAAACATAAGAACCCGTAATTTGTGACGCTCTTGTCGGCATATTCATACACCCGTAAAAAAACAAAACACTTAATAAGCACACCAAAAACACTGACGGTTTCACGATGATACCTTTTTAAAAAATTTCAAAATGACCATATTATAGTCAGTATAAGCTTAAGCTAAATTTACAATATGACCAATTTATATTCAAAATGACTAAAGGATAGATTGTGGAAGTTTGGGAAAAAATTAATTATCTTATAGCAGAGCAAAAAATGTCTAAATTAGAATTTGCCCGTAAACTTGTAGAACTTGAACCAAGACTTAGGCTTACGGGAGAAACACCATCGCCACAAACTATTTTAGGCTACCTCTACGGCAAGCGGGAGATAAAAGTGGAGCTTATACCGTATATCGCGGAGGTGTTGGGGGTGAGTGAGCAGGAGCTTTTTACATTTGATTTGGAGTATTCGACGGGCTACAACCACCGCCATTCAAAAGAGGTCAGGGAGATAATCCACCTCCTACCCTACGCGCCCCAAAGCGTCGTAGCGCACATCAAAGAGCAGCTTTCAAAATACAAAAAACTCCACGACGAAACGGTAAGGCAGTTTTGATTTGTATGCGGTTTAAAATCACTTTCTGTTCGCGGCAATTCTCTCAACGATAACATCATCAACGCTTCGACGCTCATCAATCACCATCAAAATATAGACAAAGTTTTGTTCTATCTTGTAGATAATCCGCTTTTGTGACAATCTCCCTAACATCAAGCTCGGGCACCGCCCTACCCCGTTTGAGAAATATATCAAGCAAATATGCCGCCACGGTGAGTTTGTTAAATATTGCAAACGCAACATTTTCGGTGGTAGCCGTCCATTAGGTATATTTGCTCTTTAATTTAGCTCTCATCTCTTTGGCAACTTCAGCGTGGCTATGTGTCCTGCCCGCTTTGATATCCTCTTTTGCTGCCTGCACCAATTTCATCATCGCTACAGAATCTATCAGCGCCTGATATGACTCCACATCCATCAAAACGCCGCGCGCTACGCCTTGTTGCGTGATGATTATCGGGCTTTTGCACTCGTTGATGTAGTTAAGCGCCTCAGTAGCGTTGGTTTTGATATAAGAGATTGGCTTTATGCCATATTTTAGATTGATATTTGCCATAGATAACTCCTTAATTTTTCATATACACAGCAAGCCAGCGTGTGCCATTGTTGCAGGTTAAAACGCGGTGTTTTGTGTGGGCTTTTATGAAGATATGTTCGCCCTTTTTCAAGCAGACTTCGCGCCCCTCTATCTCTAAACGCGCCGTGCCTTCGAGTATGATGGCAAATTCGTCCTTCTCTTGGTCGTACTCGATATCAGGAAGTTTTGAAGAACTTACGATGTGCGATATCTCTATATTGTTTTGTTTGTGTAGCGTTTCGTGGATTTCGCCGATGCTGGGTGGTGGGGTGTCGAAAATGTTCATCTTGGCTATACTAAAAGAGCTCGCTATGTTTGCCTATCTGCAAAGCCGCCAGTATCAAAATATCCTCTTGTTTTTGATATATCATCAACAAATCAGGCTTTATGTGGCACTCCCTGCACTCTTTAAATCTGCCTTTGAGCGCGTGGTCTCTGTTTTTTGGCGGCAACTCTTCACCGTTTAAGAGTGTCGTTAAGAGCTCTTTGGTAAGCTCCAT
>JAISQB010000004.1 GCA_031274495.1 Campylobacteraceae bacterium
GAGGTGATGACTCCGAGGAAGCCGGGGATTATGAAGCTGTGGTTGATGACATATTTGCCGATTTTGGTGGTGCCGCTTCGGTCGAATTGGATAGCCGCCAAGTCGCTTGGGTATGTCGGGAGTATATAGTAGCCGTAGCAAGCTGCCGCGAATGCGACGATGATGCCCGGCGATACGCCTATGCCGAGCGCTAAGGGGACAAAAGCCGCCAACGCCGCAGCTTGGGAGTTAACGAATTTTGATACCAAAAGAAGCATCACAGCATATGTCCACGAATGCTCTCTTACTATCTCGCCCAAAGCCGCCTTCATCATCGGCGTATGAACGGCAAACATCGAATCCGCCATCCACGAGATACCAAACACCGCGACCATCGCTATCATACCGCTTCTGAATATCTCGTTTTTGCTGATTTTATTCGCGTCCATCTTTGTAAAGATAACGATGAGCGCGCCCGCTATGAGCATAAACATCTGTATGGTCTGCACCATATCAAGAGGCTTCATCGCGCCTTTTGCGTCAGGCCAAGATGGTCTTAGCTCGGCAAAATATCCAAGAAGTGCGACTATAGCTATAGCGCCCAAAAATATCCACATCGCCGCCCATTGATTGGCAGGAAGTTTTTTGCCGATGAGCGTGACGCCGTCGCCGTATACATACTTTTTAAACTCAGGGTCTTTTAGCTTCTCTTGAAACTCTTCGTCTTTGTCCAAATCTTTCCCTCTGAACCAACTGAAAATTCCTATCGACAAAACGCCAAAAAGCGTTGATGGGATGGTGATTTTGAGTAGGTCAAGATATCCGTCGAAGCCTGCGATTTTGCTTTCGGCTACCACAAGCATAGCCGTCAAAGATACCACCGCGACCGAAACGGGGCTTGCGATGATGCCCATCTGCGCCGATACGGAGGTCGCCGCCATAGGACGCTCGGGTCTGATGCCGTTTTTGATAGCTATATCGTAGACGATGGGAAGAAGCGTGTATACGACGTGTCCCGTGCCGCAAAGGATGGTCAAAAAACAGGAGACAAAAGGCGCCAAGATGGTGAGGTATCTTGGATTTTTGCGCAAAAGTTTTTCGGCTATCTGGAGCATAACATCAAGTCCGCCGCTGGCTTGCAAAGTCGCGCTCGCCACGACGACAGCCAAAATCGTAAATATTACGGCTGTGGATGGTGCGCCAGGTTTCACATTGAACGCGAATACCAAGACCAAAAGTCCGATACCGCCAAGTAAGCCAAGAGCTATACCGCCCTTTCTGGCTCCGTAAAACAGACAAACAAGAACGACAAGAAGCTGTATGGCAAACTGCGTTCCTTCACTTAAATTGGTTAGAAACTCCATAAGTTTCTCCTTTTAAAATAGTGTGTATGATTTAAAATCCCGCTATCCCTTGAGGGGTTAACAGACTTTATGACACTCGATAGACAGGGGGCAAAATAGACAAAAACAGAAGATGTGAGGGGTGATGATAAAAAGTGCAATCTATCTTGCTTTTTTAAAGGCTTGATAAATATAGAAGTGTCCGCCTTAAGCGGTATCGGCAATATAATATAGCCATTCATATATTTTCCTTAACGGTGCAATTTAGCACCGCAAACTAACATATTAGTATCCTTAAGTATAAAATATGCCACGCATTATTTAGTAGATTTGGAAGTTATGCAAAATGTTATTTTTACGCCGAATGGAAAGCGTGAGGAGTGTCGTTGGCGTCGTAGCTTTAATGAAGATTTATATGTTAGAGTTTTATGTTGTTTTAAAGAAAAATTTCGCCGACCAACTTAAATCGGCGAAATTGTTAAAAACAGACGATTAAGATTTCTTTTTGCTATCTTTATCGCCGCTTTTTGTTGCTTTCGCATCTTTTTTTGATCCGCAACACGCCATGGTAGAGCCTCCGATATTGGAATTTATCAGCCGCAAAAACTGATATCGGACTATTTTACTCCAAATAATTATAATCCGAACTTAAATCAAATAAGTATCTTGCCGCCGCAAATATTTTTTCAATTGATGATTAAAAAATAAGCACCTACTTGCACAAAAATATAGAAATCAAATGTTACTATTTCATAAAATCATTTTTACAAAGGAGTACAGATGAAGATGAGAAAAATAGTACTTTCTCTTTTGGGACTGTTGACCCTTCCCTCTTTTTTGGCGGCGCAGGAGGCAGCAGGAGAGTTGAATGCGGGCGATACCGCTTGGATTATAGCGGCGACTACGCTTGTTATGATTATGACGCCTGCGGGCTTGGCGCTTTTCTACGGAGGCTTGGCGCGTTCTAAAAACTTGCTCAACACCATCGCTATGAGCGTAGGCGGCTACATAGTAGCGGGACTCATCTGGGTCATCATCGGCTACTCCATCGCGTTCGGAGGCGACATAGGCGGCATCATAGGCTTTGACGGACTCTTTTTGACCAATATCGCCGTAGACCACGTCAGCGAAGGAAAGACCATCCCCGATATCTTGTTTGTCGTTTTTCAATTGACATTCGCGGGCATCACGCTGGCGCTTGTGAGCGGCTCTTTGATAGAGAGGCTCAAATTCAGTACTTGGCTGATATTCGGCGCTATCTGGGTCATCGTAGTTTACGCGCCGATAGCTCACTGGGTATGGGGCGGAGGCTTTTTGGGAAGCGACGGCGTCCTTGACTTCGCGGGCGGTACGGTCGTCCACATCAACGCAGGTGTCGCGGGACTTGTCATCGCTTTATTGCTTGGCAAACGCGCAGACTACGGCAAAGCTATATTCCCATCGTCCGTATCATTTACGGTGTTGGGCGCGGTTTTACTCTGGTTTGGTTGGTTCGGATTTAACGGCGGAAGCCAGTTGGCAGCCGACGGCATAGCGGCAAACGCGGTCCTTGTAACAAACACAGCGGCATCCGCGGCGGCTTTGGCTTGGATATTGATAGAGTACGCCACATATAAAAAGTTCACACTTGTAGGTCTGGCTTCGGGTATAGTAGCGGGACTTGTAGCTATCACTCCGGCAGCGGGATTTGTCGACGCGGTGGGCTCTTTGGTGATAGGTATAGTAGCGGGTATCGTCTCCTTTTACGCGGTAAACTTTCTCAAAAAAGCTCTCAAATATGACGATTCGTTAGATGTCTTCGGTGTACACGCAATCGCCGGTATCTGGGGCGCGATAGCTACTGGTATATTTGCAAATCCCGCCGTCAATGAAGCAGGCACAGGTCTACTTTACGGCAACCCGGGACAAGTACTCGTACAGATAGAGGGTATCGTAGTGACCATTATCTATACCGCAATCGCAACCGCTATCGTATTTAAATTAGCCTCCTTAATCACAGGCGGAGCAAGAGTCAGCGCAGAGGTCGAATCTCAAGGCTTGGATGAAACCGAGCACGGCGAGAGAGCCTTCAATCTAAGATAAGGAATTGAAAAATGAAAAGAATAGAAGCAGTCATCAGACCATTTAAGTTGGACGATATCAAAGAGGCGCTCAACGAGCTTGAGATAACCGGTATGACAGTCAGCGAAGTGAAGGGTTACGGCAGGCAGCAAGGGCACTCCGAACTCTACAGGGGTGCTGAGTATGTAGTGGACTTTCTGCCGAAGATAAAAGTAGAGGTCGTCGTCAAAGACGATATAGTCAAAAAAACGGTGGACGCGATAATAAAAGGTGCCAGAACGGGCAAAGTGGGCGATGGAAAGATATTTATCTCCGACATCACCAGCGTTGTAAGGATAAGAACCGGCGAGGAGGGCGAAGAAGCCGTTTAGAGTTTACAAAGTTTTTATGGGGTGAAAAGCTCCATAAAAACTTTTTTTAGTTTTATACACTTCCGCTTCATCTTTATAATAATCAAAATGTGTCAAAATAAAATTCAAATGAATTGGGAGTATAACTATGTACGACGAAATATCACTGCGCGACAGAGGGATGAAAGTCTTGATAGACAATTTGGGGAAGGTAGAGGCTGAGAGGTTTATAAGTCTTATCATACGAGAACCGTTTGATTATACGAAATGGCAAAAAAGCCTATTTGACGACTTAAGCGTTAAAGATTTAAGCGCTTTGGCTATGGAAGAGTACGACGCTAAGGGTGATTAGCGGTTACTCTATCTTGAAATCTTCAGAGCTGAAATTACTATAATACCGTCCCTCTTCTGCCGTGAATTTTAGTATTGTAAAATCTCCCCCATCCGCTCCGCCCTTATAATAGACCGAAAATTCATCTCTCCAAATCTCCCCTTTGGTCTTTTCATCATCCAGCACTTCCATTGTCCCCTTTAGCATCACGCCGCGGAAAAATCGTTTGTCGCAAAAGTATATACAGGCTTTTGGGTTATTTCTGTACTGTTTTACTTTTACCGATGGGGCGTTTGTGTGCCAGTAAAATGTCTTTATGCCCTCTCTTTTGACGGGCGCTAACATCGCTTTTGTATTGGGAAATCCGTTTTCATCGACGGAACTTATAAAACTTGTCGACTGTTTATCTATCAAATTGCCTATCGTTATAAAAGGATATCGCGGCAACTTCGACCGCATAAGCAAGATAAGCGCCCATTAGGACGCTTATGGTTTTACTTTACAAATTTATATTTGGCTGACGGATGGCGGCTATTTAGTCTGTCGGAGCCGAATACTTTATTGCGCAGTGTCCCCTCGCCGTAAGCGGTTTTGAAGCGCCCTCTGGTTTGAAGCTCGGGGATGACGAGTTGTCCGAAGTCTTCCCAACTGCCCGGAACTACTATGCGGCTTAGATTTATACCGTCCAATTCGCCCTCGTCTATCCAGCGTATCAGCTCCTCCGCCACTTGTGAGCCGTCGCCTACTATCGTGTGATAGTGCGAGCTTAGCGCCTTTTCGCGAAGAAGATCGCGTACCGTGAGGTGCTTTTGCGCGGCGTATTCGGAGGAGGTTTGGATGTAGTTGCTGATACCGTAATCTATCGGCGCGTCGAGGTCGAACTTGGAAAAGTCGATGCCCGTACTTCCCGCGAAATGGGTCAGATTTGCCTCGGGGTTGGCGTATTTGAGATACTCTTCGTACTTCTCTTTCGCCACCTTTTCCGTCGCGGC
>JAISQB010000081.1 GCA_031274495.1 Campylobacteraceae bacterium
TACCGCCATACAATAAAATAGAAAATAACAGCAATAGATTTTTACAGTTTGGACAAAAAGAGGTAGAGGCGATAATATACTTTTTCCAATATTTGCATGATGAGATCGAATTTTTAAAAGATAAATTTAAAAACATAGACTTTAACGATAAGTCAAGCGCTCCAAATACAGAAGACAATTTAACCATGCACTATTTAGACCTATTGGACAATGAACATGATATAGGTGGGGCATTGGTTTTTTGGAAAAGTCATCCGACTATAAATGTTAAATTAGGATTTTACGGTGCAAAATCAGGAGTTATTAAACCATGATAGATGGAGATAAGTACATAGAAACAACAAGTGCGTATTTTGATTTTTTAATTAAAGAATTTGGTTTTAAAATATTCGCAAAAACAATAAACGGCAATTTTTTCTATAGCGTGCAGTATAAAAATGAAACGCAGCTTATATCCATATCGTATGAAAACTTAGAAGATTTTTTGTCTATCGCAATAGTCTCATTGAAAGATGGTGGGGCAAATGTGTATGACGAAACAAAAGCGTTAAATTTAAATCAACTTAGCGCCAAAATATTACCGCATATCAATAAAAATGGTATTACGGAAAACAACAAATATTTTTATCAGTATAGTCCGCAAAATGCTGCAGAAAGGCAACTTTTAAAAACAGCGAAAGAGCTGCGAATATGCCTTAAGTATTTTGGGAAAGATGAGACTTTCATGAAAAAATGATATATCCGCTCGGTACATTTTTTGTTAGCCAGACATCGTTTTCCGAAAGGTAAAATTTATATCCGCTCTCGCTCATCTCTTTTGCTTTTATCTTTAAAACTATTGGTTTTCCGTGTCTTTGACCGACGGTTAGGGCTGTTTGTTCATCAAAGGATAGGTGAACATATTGGCGGGAGATGGGGATGAGACCTTTTTCTTTTATGCTGTCGACAAATCTTACAGCCGTGCCGTGATATAAAAATTGCGGCGGGGTGAGCTCTTTGAAAGAGATATCTACCTCTTTTGCGGAATGCCCTTGATTTGCCCTTATAAATCTTTCATCGCTTGAGAGCGCAAATCTCTTTTTGTCGCTTGTCTCGACTACCTTTTTTATCAACTCTTTTGTCAGATTTTCGCCGTTTTTGTTTGCGCAAAGTATAAGATCTTCCACATCCGCCCATCCGTCTTTATCGAGTTTTATCCCTATGGCTTCGGGCTTGTGTCTTAGGATGTAGCTTAAAAATTTACTGATACTTTCATAAGTTTGGCTCATAACGCCTCCTTTGCAAAGAGGTTATTATATCTATAGCAAGATTGATTTTGCAAACACTATGATTGCAACCAAAACACAATCTTTGTTTTAGCGGCAATAAATACCACTGCAAAACCGCTATTTCCATTTTTCAAATAAGAGCATTTTAAGCCTATCTATAAAAGGCTTGCTCCAGTTTGGTATTTTGTCGATTTTTAAATGGACGCGCGCGTCTCTTATGTCTATAACTCTTTTATATTTGTGCTGTTCGTTGCTGTTATCGTATAAGATTATATTATCTGCTTTTGCGCATACGGCTGTGAAGTTTTGGATGCTCAGATCTAAGTTCTCTTTTATCAGGTCAAAATCCACATCGTGACCGCCCTGTTTTACTCTTTGAGATATCCTTTTTTTGGACAGTTCTATGTCGGTAATGCCTATATAAATTAATGATATTTTATAGCCGTTTTCTCTTGCTCTGCTTATCAGGTTGCCAATCTCGTCTTCTCTATATAAAATGCGCTCGACCGCGAAAGATTGCTGTTTGGCAAAATATTCGTTTTGCAGCTTTCGGATAGCTGCGGTGCCTTTTTTTAGCTCTTCTACGCCGTACTGGTAAAATCCGCCGAACATATTTTTGTAAAACTCATCTGTGTTGATAAATAGTAAGTTGTAGTATCTGTTTAAGTAGTGTCCGAATGTGCTTTTGCCGACTCCGTTTGTGCCGGCGACGATAATTAAATTTGGCATTAGAGTTGTCTGATAATTACAAGATTTTCTTTTGCTTCGTCCAAATCGACCAAGAATTTTTCACCAAGAGCGTTTTCTAAGATGCTGTATCTATCCGATATGTTTTTATCATTATACACGATGCTTTTGCCCTGCCTTAAAAGCTCTTTGCCTATATCTACGCTCTCGATGCCTTCTAAAATTTCATCAAGCGTTGCTTCCATTGTTTGCCCCTTTTATATTTGAAGATTTGGCTTAGCTTGGATTGTGCTAAGCCAAAGTGATATTTTAATCAAAACTCCTCTTCGCCAATTCATCTCCACCTTTTGTCAACAGCGATACTATGATTACCGTTATGGTCGATAGAGGCAGCGCGAATATGAGGGCGTCGATGAAGATTATCTTGCCGCTGAAAAGTGAGTCCGCGCCGAAGAGGAATTTGCAAAGTCCCAGCGCTTTTGCCTCTTGGAAGTGGACAAATAAAAGCCAAAAGCTTGATGTGACAAGCCCTACGAACATAGAGGCTATAGCACCCGTTTTTGTGATCTTGCGCCAAAATATCGCGCCAAAATATGAAGGGAGAAAAACGCTTGCGCAAAGTGCGAAAAAGATAGCCGTACTGCGCGCTATGATGGCTGGCTGTTTGTCAAAGATATAAGAGAGTATGACCGCGAAGAGTATCATCACCACAACCCCTACACGCGTTATAAACATCGAACTTTTGCCCGCTTTAAACACTTGCTCATAAATGTCGCGCCCTATCGCCGTGCCCATCGTGTGAAATTGCGACGCCAATGTACTCATCGCGGCGGAGATGAGCGCGAAAAGGAAGATAAACGAAAACCACTTAGGCATCGCCATCGTGATAAACAACGGCATCACCTGCTCCACGCCGCCCGCACTTTGCAGGGCGTTTCTGCCCTCGTTGTATTCGTAAAACCAGACATTTGTAAGCGCACCGATAAGATATGTGAGCCCCATCACGCCGAATATAAAAATACCACCGATGAGAACGCCCCTATTTAACTCCTGCTTGCTTTTCACAGTCATAAATCTCACGACAAGCTGCGGTTGAGCCAAGACGCCTATGCCTACCCCCAAAACCAACGATGTAATCAAAAAGAGCCACCCGTCGCTTAAAAATTGCGGCATTTTATTCCACCCTTCAAAGCCCCAGATTGTCGATATTTTCAGTAAAAGATTGGGCGAGCCCGCTTGAAAATCCCCCACCGGTACACTCTCCAAAGGCAAAACGGTATGCTGCCACACGGTGTCAAATTTGCTAAGTTCCTCAACTCCGCCTATCGCGTTAAACGCAAATATCACCAGCGCCACGATAGCCACAAACATAATAGCCCCCTGCAAGGCGTCTGTGAGCATAACGCTCTTTAACCCGCCCGCTATCACATAGCCTGTTATGATAATCGAAAATATGAGCAGTGAGAGGTGGTAATCAGCCCCAAAATATGAAGCGATAAAGTGCGTGCCGCCGATGAGTACCGCCGAGGCGTAGAGCGGCATAAATATCGTTATGATAAGTCCGCCGAATATCTGTATAAATTTCGAGTCAAACCGCTTGCCCAAAAACTCCGGAAATGTGTGCGCCCCGAGCCTTATGCCCATCCTGCGCGTCCTATCTCCAAAGACTACAAACGCGATAAAAATACCGACAAAAAGATTGGCAAACGCGAGCCAAATCATAGAGCTGCCAAGCCACGCCGCCACGCCGCTAAATCCCACTATCGCGGAGGTCGAGATAAATGTCGCCCCGTAACTCAAAGACATAACAACGGGGTGCGTGTTGCGTCCTGCTAAAAGATAATCCGTACTGTTTTTTGTACTTTTGTAGCCCACAAATCCAAGGTAACCTATAACGGCGAGATAGACGATGATAAAGATATTTTCCCAGATACCCATTTTACAAATCCTCGTTTATTTTTTGCTCATCTTTTTCCCACTTTTGTGTAGCGCCCGACTCCACATCGCCATCTTTGTTCCAGCGAAAGAGCCCGTAAGCTACACACAAAAGCAGCGCCGCCGCCGATAGATAGATAGAGAGCCTCACCCCGAAGTCGAAATTTTCCATACGGATTCCTTTTTTGCAAATGTAAAATTGTTGCTAAAAAATGATAAAAAGTTCTTTAGATACATATGAAATATTAATATTTTGAGTAAAAATACGCTAAAATCTCATTTTATTTGATAAACAAGGAGCGTTATGATTTGGTCTAAAGAGGAGACATTATCAAAAAGCGAAATGCGCCGTCTTCAAACAACACGCCTAAAAGAGGTCGTGGAGAGAGTCTATCATCTGGTGCCATTCTACAAAAAGCTGTTTGACAAACACGGCATCAGCCCCGACAGCGTCAAATCTCCGGACGACTTACAAAAATTACCCTTCACAAAAAAACAGGATTTGCGCGACAACTACCCCTACGGTATGTTTGCCGTGCCTATGGGCGAGATAGTGAGAATTCACAGCTCCAGCGGCACGACGGGTAAGCCCACCGTTGTGGGATATACCGAGTCTGATATGAATGTCTGGGCGGAAGTGATGGCAAGAGCCTTTAGGATGGGCGGCGTAACTTCGCAGGATATTATGCAAAACTCCCACGGATACGGGCTTTTCACAGGAGGGCTCGGATTTCACGCGGCGGCTGAAAAGATGAAAGTGGCGGTCATACCAAGCTCGACGGGATTTACATCAAGACAACTGCTGCTTTTAAAAGATTTTGGGGCGACGGTTTTGACGGCGACGCCATCATTTGCTCTGCATTTGGCAGAGGTCGCTAAAAATGAGGGGTATGATATCAAAAGAGATTTTAGGTTAAAAGCGGGATTTTTCGGCGCGGAGCCTACGAGTATCGGTATGAAAGAGGAGATAGCCAAAGTATGGGGTATAGAGTATCACGAGATATACGGTATGAGCGAGATAATAGGTCCGGGCGTGGGCTGTAACTGCACGCATACGAGGCTTTTGCACTTTCAAGAGGACCATTTTTACCCTGAGATCATAGACCCAAAAACACTTGAGGTTTTACCCGAAGGTGAGAGGGGCGAGCTTGTCGTAACGACTTTAACCAAACAAGCCCTGCCGCTTATAAGATACAAAACGGGAGATATCACCTCCATCACAAGAGTCCCGTGTAAATGCGGGCGCACAACCGCCAGAATAGAGAGCATAGTAGGCAGAAGCGATGATATGCTGCTCATCGGCGGCGTGAATGTATTTCCTTCGCAAATCGAGCACGTACTCTCCACGATAGAGGGCATCGCGTTGCACTATCAGATCATAGCCAAGAAAAAAGGCTATCTTGACAAGCTGGAGATAGATATAGAGGTGGATGAGAGCATTATGGTGGATGATGTGGCAAAACTTGAGAGTCTAAAGTCCACCATCTCAAAAGCCCTTTTAAACAGCCTCTACATAAATGTAGAAGTCAAACTCGTCGCGCCCAAGTCTATAGAGCGCAGCGAAGGCAAATCCGTAAGAGTCATCGACGAAAGGAGAAAATAGTGGCTGATTTTAACTATCTGGAGCAACTCTCCATCTTTGTAGAAAACCGCCAAGGAGAGCTCTACTCCATCACATCCGTGTTGGAAAAAGAGAACATTTCACTCCTGTCCATAGTCCTATCCGACAGCAGTGAATTTGGCATATTAAGGCTACTCACCAAAGACACGATAGCGGCGAAAACGGCACTCGTCGAAAACGGCATTATGGCGCAATCCACAAAAGCGATAGGGGTGAGGATCGTAGACCAAGTGGGGAGTTTTAATAAAGTCGTGAAGATTTTAAGCGACGCGGATATCGATATACGCTACACCTACACCGTGAACGAGAAAAACGACGGGATTTTTGTCTTTAAAGTAGACGACGAAAAGATAGAACAAGCCTCGTCGCTGCTTGAAAAAAACGGCGTGAAGACCGTTAGCGGGGATGATTTGTAAGATGAAAATAGCGGGCGTTTTTTTACTATCGGCAGTATTGGCGTTATCACTCTTTGCAGAAGAGTTTCACTCATTTACGCGCTACAAAGTGGGGTATGGCATCTTTACTTTAGGCGAAGCTACGGCATCCTTGACGATAGATGATAACGGCAACTACAAGACCAAAGTATCAGCGCACGCCAAAGGTCTTGCCGCCAAGCTCTCCGGCAACCGTGTCGAAACATATACAAGCAACGGGGTTGTAAAAGAGGGCAGGCTTGTACCGCACCATTTTGAAAAACGCTCATCTTACGGAAACAAAAAACGGCATATAGAGTTTTTCTGGGACCACGAAAACACGCAGATAGTGATGGAGAAAGAGGAGTGCGAAAAAAAAGTGTGTAAATACTTCTCTGAAGCCCTAAGAGACGATAAATATGTCAAAGATGATATTTTGACTTTGTATCACAATATAATGGCTGATTTTAACAGGACCGGCGCACGCGAGATAAACGCCTCCGCCATCGGCTCAAATGAGCCCGTCGTGGTGCTTTTACCCAAAGGCGAGCGGCTTAAAATCGCCAAAAAAACCTTCGACAACAAAGAGGGCACATATCTTGTCGTGATACTCAATCAAGAGATTTTCACCAGCAGCAAAGGTGAGCTCTACATCAACGCAGATAGCGACAATACAGCCGTAAAAGCCGTCCTAAAAAAGACAATGCTCTTTGGCGACATATGGGGCGAACAGATAGAAAAAAAGATAAGCAGACCAAAAGCGCCGACACAAAACAGCACAGATATACAGCCTACGCCTATTGTAGACTTGAAAAAAACAGTACCGACCGCGCCGCAAAATAGCACAAAAACTCAGCCTCTGCCCGTTGTAGACTTAAAAGAGACAGTACCGGTCGTGTCACAAAACAGTACAAAAACAAAACCTGAGCCTGTTGCAGACCTAAAAGAGACAGTGCCAACCGCGCCGCAAAATAACACAAAGCCACAGACCACACTGAATATCATCTGTTTAGATTCAAACTTATGTTCGGTGCAAAATAGTACCGATACTAAGCCCGCACAAAACAAGGCGCGTTAGGGTGCGGCGTTGCGGCAAGTTCTCAAAAAATCGACCAAAAATCGAAAATCTAAATTTTTCTGCTATAATACTTTTTTTATTTTAGTATCTTGCATTAATTACGGTCAAACTTATGACCACACTTCCAAGCTTGAAGACTAAACTTTGAAATTATAAAAACTATTTAGGACAAACAGATGAACACTTTTGAAGACTTCGGATTGCACGAACAAGTCTTACGAGCAGTAAAAGAGTTAGGCTTTAAAGAGCCAAGCCCGATACAAGAACAGATAATCCCTCTGATATTAGAGGGTAGAGATGTTGTGGGACAAGCGCAAACCGGAACGGGAAAAACAGCAGCTTTTTCACTCCCAAGCCTCAATATGATAGACGGCAAAGAGAAAAAAATCCAAATCTTAGTCATCACCCCAACGCGCGAATTAGCGACTCAGGTGAGCGACGAAATGTACTCATTGGGACGCTACAAAAACATACACACAGTCACGGTTTACGGCGGCAGCTCCTACTCAAGACAACTCAAACTCATAGAGCAGGGTGCGAGCGTAGTAGTAGCAACTCCGGGCAGGCTTTTGGACTTGCTTAAAAACAACAGACTATACGGTTTTGAACCCAAAATCGTCATCCTTGATGAAGCCGACGAGATGCTTGATATGGGCTTTTTGGAGGACATAGAGGCTATTTTTGCCCGCCTTCCCAAAGAGCGCCAGACGATGCTCTTTTCAGCCACGATGCCTGAGCCTATAAAGGTCTTGGCAAGAAAGATTTTAAATAACCCCGCATTCGTAAGCGTAACGCCCCAAAATGCCACGACCAACGCCGACATAGAGCAGCAGTACTACATCATAGAAGAGCACGAGAGAGACGACGCTGTGATAAGATTGCTGGACGCGCTGGACCCTGAGAAGGCGATTATATTCTGTCGTACGAAAAAAGAGGTAGATAGGCTGGGCACCCGACTTGTAGCTTCGGGATTTATAGCCAAAACGCTTCACGGCGATATGGAACAACCCCAACGCGAAGAGGTCATCAAAGCCTTCCGCCACGGCGATATAGATATCCTTGTTGCGACTGATGTGGCGGCGCGCGGGCTGAATGTCAAAGAGATAACGCACGTATTTAACTACCATATGCCTTTTGACCCTGAAAGCTATGTCCACCGCATAGGAAGAACCGCCAGAGCGGGACAAAAAGGGACGGCTATCACGCTTTTGACGCCTATAGAGTATCACAGCTTACAGCGTATCGCCAAAACGGTCGGCACGAAACTTACGCAAAAGCAGATACCGACATTGTTTGAGATGAAGACAAATAACGCCAAAAAATTGGCTCAAAGCGTACTTTCCGCAAATATAGACACCGGCGCCGCGCAGATCGTCAATGAGCTTGAAAAAGAGTTGGATCTGGCGCAAATAGCCTACAAAGCTATCTCTTTACTGATAGACAAAGCAGACGCCAAAGGACCAAACTCCATAGGCGTTGATAGCAAAACTTTTGAGAATTACATCAAAAGAGTGCAGGCAAGAACCGATGAAAAACGAGGCGGCAGAAGCAGAAGCCGCAACCGTTCAACCTCCAACCGTTCTAATCGCGACAGCGAATACAGCAGCGAAAAACGAGGCGGCAATAAAACTCACAACAGCGACAGAGGCGGCTTTAAAAGCGGCAATAAAAACAGAAGTAGCAAAAAAGGCAAAAAATAAATTTTTAAGCGGGCTTGTCCCGCTTTTTTTTATTAAGGATACTCAATTAAACTTTTGAAAATTACATCAAAAGAGTATAAGCAAAAAGCGATGAAAAACGAAGCGGCAGAGCAACAAAGAACCGCAATTATTTACCCCCCCCCCCCCCCGAACCATCACAACAACAAATACAGTGGCGAAAAAATTCACAACAATGATAAAGGCGATTTTAAAAGCGCCTGCAAAAACAGAAATAATAAAAAAACCAAAAGATAAATTTTTAATTGGCATTTATCCCACTTTTTTCACTTTTGAACTATTAGTTTACCTCATTATTACTCTCTATTCTACCATTATTATTATTTATATGCTTCAAAGCTTTAAATTTAATATTAATTGTTATTGGTGGGCAAAAACCTATTATATTTCCAACAGTTTAGCTAAAGATGCCTAAAAAACGCTATTTGTCGCAAAGTTTACAATTCTGACCTTTATACATATATTATAATTCTCATATAATGAATAAAAAAGTTCATAAACGTATGTTATGCTCCTTTTTGTACCTAAAATTCGCACATATAACAAGATGGTGATAAATAGCTTGCTTTTTTATAATTTTTTTTGTACAATCCTATAAGCTTTTTTAAAATATGTAAAGAATATGGTTAATAGTGTTTTAAGTATAAATTTTAGATAAGAGAGTGCTTGCTGGAACTAAACTTCAAAAGCGCATATTTTTATGAAATCTTTACTTTAAAATATTTTTATTCAATAATTTTTACTTTGATTATTAGATTTTTATGTAGATAAACCATAAAAAAAGACTGACGGTTTTTTTGGTCTTGCGGAGCGCGAAAGCGTAAAGGATAGGCGTGCAAAGTCGCAGATATGAAAGGGGTACAAAATGTGTATTTTAAAGCGCGAAGAGTTGTTGAGGGAAGTAGGCAAAATAAAAGCAATGGAAGCGATAATCAGAGCTGATGAAGAGCTGGTCGTTGTTTTGAGGAAGAGCATCAAAGAGGAGCGAAAGCAATCTGATAGCTGGTCTAAAAAAGCGTTAAAAAGATATGTGAAAGAGACAAAAGAGAAGATCGTCAGGATAGAGATTTTAACAGAGCAGAGAAAGCAAAAAGTAGAAGATATGAGGAGAAAGTGCGGCTTAACGCAAAAAGTATAGTTTACGCACAAAGCTGTATAATACTCCCTAAATAAGAATTTTAGGGAGTTGGAAAGTGAAAAAGATACTGTTGCCGATAGTTATATTGTCGTTTTTCGGATATGGTGCTGATGTAAAAAGTTATCACATAGGTGAGATTGAATTTATATCGCTCAAAGATAAAGAGACGAACATGGGCAAAGCGATACTCTTAGAGCCAAGCGCGAGAGTCGTAGGACAAATGATGCCTGACGACCAAAACCCTTCGTCCATCAATACATTTATCGTAAAAACGGTAGATAGCATAGTCCTCATAGATACAGGCTACGGCGGCGGAAAACTATCCGCAAATCTAAAAAGTATCAACATCACAAACGCCGATATAGACACGGTACTCCTCACGCATATGCACGGCGACCATATAGGTGGGCTCACTTTAAACGGCGAAAGAGCATTTAAAAGCGCAAAAGTTTTAGTGTCCAAAAAAGAGCTTGAGTACTGGCTCTCCCTCGCCCCAAAAAGCGCGGCAAACAGAGAGTTGGTGCAAAAAATCATAGAAATTTACGGCAAAGATATTCAAACTTTCGAGTGGGACACCTTTGTAACGCCCCAAATAAAAGCTCTTAATGCCGCCGGACACACGCCCGGACACACCGCGTTTGAAATCATCTCCTTCGTTCCAAATGAAGCCAATATCTCAAAACAGATAACAGATAGAGTGCTTATCGCAGGCGATATAATACATAGCCTAAAAGTGCAATTAACAGAGCCCAAAATGTCTGTAACTTTTGACGTTGACCCCAAAGAGGCAGCGGCAACAAGGGCGAGAGTATTTAAAGAAGCAAGCGCACAAAAAATCAAAATAGCAGGCATGCACATACCTTTTTCCGGCATCGGCTATATTGTAGATAAGGGCAACGGATCTTATGTTTTTGAAGAGTTGCGATAGTTTTTTAACATAATAGTTGGGGACACAAAACAAGCGAAATGTTTTGAATTTTAGTTTTCACAAGAATAATAAAATATATGCAACAGCTATTCGCATACATTAGCGTGCGTAATTACAATTAGCATGGAAATTATTCGCAAAATAATGTAAGTTTTATTATAGTCAAAAAAATTTTAGATTTCATGCTCTTTTATTCCAAACTTTTGCAAAATATTTTCCATGCACAGCGATAACTTTCGTTTTTGAAAATAAATAATAAAACTTCAAAATATTGCATTTTATTTTCAATTTAATACCGCCAAAATGCGGGGATTACTTGGGTGTTGAGACTTAATTAACAGCATCTATAAAGTTAATTCAATAATTTACACAAATGGATAAATAATTAAGCTAAAAAGTCACAATATAACAATATGGCTACAAAATAGAACATATAGACTTAAATAAAAGAAATTATGATATACTTATAAATAGGTTTTAGTTTATAGGACTATAGCCTATATATTAAAACCAAAATATCTTTTGAAAGGATACCAAATGCTAAATGTAGGTTGGTTTAGTGATATCATCACATATATCACAAATCTTGTCCAAACCTTTTTGGGTTGGTTCGGTTTTTAAATTTCTATGGGCGGCTCGCAAGAGCTGCCCGTCCTTAAAACCTCTTTTAAACTCACTTTTCGCATTAAAAAATCTCGCAAAACACGATAAAAACGCTCTTCTTGAAATAAGACGATATGGGAGTGGGTTTTTGTAAAATTTTTCAAAAAAATATTTAGCGCCGATATTGATATTTGTGCTCTTGAATTTTGCTATTTTTCTATCACTGTTTTTTGTCTTCATCATTAGTATTAATCAGCTACTATTTATATTCAAGCCCAATATTTAACAGTATCAAAAAATATATGGATAAAACAACTTATATTAACTTAAATAAAAGAATTTGTAGTATAGTTACTAATATAAACTTAATGTATAAGCGTAAAGCTGATATATTAAAATTTAAATCTCTTTTTAAATAGTTTTTAATAAAATAAGTTTAATAATCGATATTTTACCATTTATCATATGAGTTATTGATCTCTTCTTGAAATTAATAATTTAACCTTTAATCTCTATATGCAATTTGCAATTTAAAAACTTTTGTATTAATTTATTTTTCGCATTGAAAAATTTGTGCAATTGCTCTATCTCTTGCTTGTATATAGCGATAAAAAATATCTATCTATCAATGAATTTGTATGGATACAAATTGCTCTTACAGATTAATTGCACAATTTAAAAACATAGCGTTTATATTCCCATATTTCTTTGCGATTAACGCGCTCTGTAAGCGCGCTAACCACGCGGGAATAAACCCGCATTACGCCCTACTGTGCGCGTAAGAGTTGTGTAGTTTTCTTGAATAGTGTGAGAGTATATAAATTATCACAAAATATGTCAAAGCCAAGATGCCAAATAGTGTGAAAACTTGCCCTGAGGTTCCGTATTGACCCATCAGTATCATACCTTTTCCCGTCAAATCCTCGATGCCTACGAGCATAACAAAAGAGGTGTCTTTGATGGTCGAGGTAAATTGCGACACGAGGGCGGGGAGGATATTTCTAAAGGCTTGCGGCAACACGACATAAAGCAGTGTCAAAACATAGCCGAATCCTTGCGAATACGCCGCTTCCCATTGACCTTTGGGTATGGAGTTAAGCCCGCCGCGCACTATCTCCGCGACAACTGCCGAAGTAAAGACGCTCATCGCCAAAATGCCTGCGAGTATCGGAGGAGCGGGCGTCATAAAGCGGATAGCTAAGATAAATAAAAGCAGAGGAATGTTTCTTACGATTTCGATATAGATCGTAGCCAACACCCCAAACAACGGCACTTTTGAAAATCTCAAAACGCCCAGTATCGTGCCGAAAATCGTCGATATAACGATAGAAGCTACAGCTATGGTGATAGTCGTAAATAGCCCCTTGGCTAAAAATTCAAAGTTTTCGATTTTAAAAAGTTCACTGACCATGCGCCGCCTCCGTTTTTCTCTCTAAACTTCTGGCGTATGTCGCCAACGGATAGCAGATAGCAAGATATAAAAGCCCTGTTATCACATACGAAGGTCCGTAATATAGATATTCGCTGCTCCAAGAGTCCGCGCGGTACAGAAGGTCTGCGCCGGCTACCATCGCCATAACGGAGGTGTTTTTCACGAGATTGACGGATACATTTGTCATCGGCGGAAATGCCAGCCTTTTAGCTTGCGGGAGTATCACGTGCCACATCGCGCCCCAGTATGAAAAGCCCTGCGAATACGCCGCTTCAAGCTGACCTCTGGGTACCGCCCCAATGCCTGATCTAACCACCTCAGCCATATATGCGCCGTGGTAGACGCCTATGCCTATCACGCCCGCGATAAACACGGGAAGCGCGGGATGTATGCTCTCCAATCCAAAAAGGATATTGCGCGAAAACTCATACTCCATACCGACTTTGTACAGCACTAAAT
Source organism: Campylobacteraceae bacterium (assembly GCA_031274495.1). Classification (GTDB taxonomy): domain Bacteria; phylum Campylobacterota; class Campylobacteria; order Campylobacterales; family Campylobacteraceae; genus JAIRKW01. Next base: position 13,281 of record JAISQB010000081.1, read on the forward strand.
TGATAAGGAAAAACATCTGCAAGGGCAGAGGCGTATTTTGGATGAACTCCACATATACGCGGTTGGCTGCCCTTGCGAGTTTGTTGTGCGTAGAACCCATCACACCAAAAAGCACACCAAGTATGATAGCCAAGATAAGCGCCAAAAAGGAGTAAGCCAATGTTACTCCAAACCCCTCCGCAAATATCCGCCAATCTCTAAAGAGCGCTTCCCATTTGAAAAGCGCGAAAGGTCCGTTTCCGCTCACCTATTTAAGCCCCCATTTGACTGCGATTTTGTCAAGTTCGCCTGAAGCTTTAAGCTCACCGATGACGCCGTTTACAAGCTGGGCTAAAGCGGTATTGCTAAGCTTTGAAGCCACGCCGTACTCTTCAGCGGAAAGTCTATCGTCCAGTATCACGGTCGTATCGTCCAGATATCCGCGCAATATCGAAGCATCCACGGAAAATACATCTATCCTCTTAGAATCAAGCGCCGTTTTTATCTCAGGATATGAGCCAAACTCAAATGTAGTTACTTTGATGCCCTCAGCGGCGGCTTTCTCTTGTATCACTTTTTTAGTGGTAGCGCTTTGAGCCACGCCGACTTTCTTGCCGTTCAAATCTTTAAACGCTTTTATCCCCGAAGCTTTTTTCACAAGCAACCCTATACCGTCGGCATAGTAGGCGTCTGAAAAGTTATAGCTTTTCTTGCGGTCTTCGGTGATAGTAAAAGTGGCGATGACCAGATCCACCTCGCCGTTGTCCAAAAGCGGACCTCTCGTCTTAGCCGTAACCGCTTGCGTCTCTAATTTATTCTCATCGCCCAAAATCTTTTTGGCAATCGCCTTTGCTATGTCTATATCAAGCCCTTCGGTAACGCCTGTCTTTGGGTCTTTGTAGCCAAATTTAGGAACGTCCACCTTGACACCCACTTTTAAAACGCCTCTATCCTTTATCTTTTGGATATCGGCAGCCTCAGCTGCTAACGCGCTGCTACCTAACCCCAATAAGGTCAAAAGACCAACTAAAAATGTTGTAAATCTTCTCATATTTTCTCCTTTGAAGTAAGATTTAATGAACGATTTTGCTCAAAAATGCTTTTGTTCGTTCATTTGTAGGATTTTTGAAAAAGTGCTCGGGAGTGCCTTGCTCCAGTATCACTCCGCCGTCCATAAAGACAACCCTATCCGCCACTTGGCGGGCAAAACCCATCTCGTGGGTAACCACTATCATAGTGATACCGCTTTTTGCCAGACTTGTCATAACATCAAGGACCTCTTGTATCATCTCAGGATCCAGCGCCGATGTAGGCTCGTCAAAAAGTATCACGCTGGGATTCATAGCCAAAGCCCTTGCTATCGCCACTCTTTGCTGTTGCCCGCCGCTAAGTTGCGAGGGGTAAGAGTTGGCTTTATCTTTAAGCCCTACCCTCTCCAACAGTTCCAAAGCCTGCGCCTTCGCCTCAGCTTTTGAGATACCTCTTAAAAGTGTGGGGGCTAAGGTGAGATTTTCTATAGCAGTCTTGTGAGAGTAGAGGTTGAAGGATTGGAAAACCATAGCGCTTGACTGCCTTACTTTGGCTATCGGAGCCTTTGGCGCGGTGATGTCTATGCCGTCGACTATTATCTTGCCGCTTGTGGGCTTTTCGAGTAAATTGATACAGCGTATGAGCGTACTTTTACCCGAACCGCTGGGTCCTACCACGACCAACTTTTCACTTGATTTTACATGTAGATTGATATCTTTTAACACGTGGTTAGAACCAAAATATTTATTAACATTCTCCAGTGCAATCACGCTTTACCTCTTATATTTTTTTGAATAAAAATCATTCTACCATATTATCTAAAAAAATATTGGTAAAAAAGTAATCAAAAATTGAATTTAACTTAAAAACGGTCGCAAACAGCCTAAAAAGCCCCTCTCTCATACTGCGGGATGATCGCCTCTTTGAACTCTTTGGCGGCGTATAGGCAAAAGTTGGGGTTGGCGATAAGCTCTCTTCCCACCTCCACAAAATCGCAAACCCCACCCAAAAGCAGCGCCTCCGCCTCGCTTGGTTTGGTGATTAGCCCCACTGTGATGATGGGTATGCTGACATTTTGCTTTATCGCTTTGGCATACTCTACCTGATAAAATGGGGTGATTTTGGGGATATTTGGCTGAACGGCACTATTCCCGCCCGCACTCACATCGATAGCGTCGGCTCCGGCACTTTCTAACTCTCTTGCCAAACGCACGCTATCTTGCAAGCTCCAGCCCCCATCCACCCACTCGTCAGCTGAAATCCTAACGATAAGCGTCAAACCGACCTCTTTTTTTATCTCTCTTACTATCTCCAAAACAAGCGCGGTGCGGTTTTCAAAACTGCCGCCGTACTCGTCCTCTCTTTTGTTTGTGATAGGAGATAAAAACTCATAAAGCAGATAACCGTGCGCCGCGTGCAATTCTACCGCGTCGTAACCCGCCGCTTTGGCTCTTTTAGCGGCGTCCGTGAATAGCTCTTTTATCTTTTTGACCTCTTTGGTCGTAAGTTCCACGGGCGTTTTGTATGAACCGTCATCGGCAAATATCAAACTGCTGGGCGCTACGGGTGTCGTGGCGGAGGCTTGACTTTTTCTACCTGCGTGACCAAGCTGCACCGCTATAAGAGAGCCAAAGTTATGGCAAACATCTGTGATTGTTTGATGCGAGGCTATCTGCTCATCACTCCACAACCCAAGGTCTCTATCCGTGATCCTACCCCTTGGCTCGACTGCGGTAGCCTCCACTATGATAAGCCCTACATCGCCGATAGCCCGTGCGCCATAGTGAATCTCGTGAAACTTGCCCGCCTTACCATCAGCCGCGCTGTACATACACATCGGCGGCATTATAATCTTGTTTTTTAACTCCAAATCTCCTATCTTTGAACGCGTAAATATCTTACTCACTGTAACTCCTTAATCTTCCGCCAACTTTTCCAGCAGCTCCCACGAAGGGACAAAAAAGAGCGTTCCTGTCACAGGCGTACTAAAGTCTAATAGTCTATCGTAATTGCCCGCTGGAGAGCCCTCAAACATATTTTCAAGCATCCTTCTTGTCGTCGAAAAAGTGCTCGCATAGCCTATGAAGTATGTGCCAAACTCGCCTTTGGATGGGTTGGCAAAGGGCATATTGGCGCGGATGATTTTGAGCTCGTTGCCCTCTTCGTCCGTTATATTTGTGACCGCGTTGTGCGCGTTGGCGGGCTTCACATCATCGCCAAGCTCCTCATCCGTGTAGCGCCTGCGCCCTATCACCTTCTCTTGTTCGGGAAGCGGGAGTTCGTTCCACGCTCTCATATCGTGCAGATATTTTTGCACAAACGCGTAGGAGCCACCCTTAAAATACTCATCCTCGTCCCCTATCACGCCAAAGCTCACCGCGTCGTCATTTTCGGGGTTTTCAGTGCCGTCCACAAAACCTATGATAGTCCTGCCGTCAAAATACCTAAACCCGTGCACCTCGTCTATATGGTAAACCGCCCCCTCCAGCTTTGCACTTATGATAGACGCCAGTTCATACGCCACATCCATCTGTGAAGCGCGTATATGAAAAAACAGATCCCCTCTTGTAGATACCGCCGTATGTTTTGCCCCCTTTATCTCTTTAAACACCTCAAGCTCTTTCGGACGCGGCTCATCCGCAAAAAGCTCGCCCCACACCTCAGCCCCAAAGCCAAAAACAGCGCTTGGGTTGCTGTCAGGATATCGCTTCCTCATACTGCGCACGATAGCGGCAAACTCACCACACAAATCCTTCACCGCACTCTTCGCCTCCTCGCCCTCATTCAATCCATACACCATAAAAATCGCACTCACCCCCGGCGCGTTGGTAACATCCTGACTGCCCATTCACTGCTCCTGCTTGTAAGTTTTAAGTAAAGTCATTATAGTATAACAATTTTAAAAATAGAAATAAAACAGATAATGGAGAAAAAATATGCGAAAGCTTGCGGTCTTGATGGCGCTCCTGCTTTGCGTAGGTTTGGCGCGAGAGATAGAGCTAAAAGATGGAGTGGATTCCAAAGATGTAGCACTAAAAGGCACCATCGCCCTAAAACAGTTCTACGGCGCCCCAAATTACGGCGAAACACCGGATATAGACAAAGTAGAAAAACACTATTTCCTAACCCTCGACACCCCGCTTCCCGTAAAAATAAACGGCAAACCCCAAACCATAACCGAGCTTCAGATAATATCAGAAGACAAATACAACGCAAACACCCCCTACACGCTACGCGGAAGACTATTCTTAGGACACAGCGGACACCACCACTCGAAGGTGTTGATAGCGGCGGATAAAATCGCGGAATAGATCACGCCTTGGTCTGCTTTTCCGTCAAGCTGTCAATTCCATAAAAAATAGGGCGGGTAAAAACTGCGATGGCTATCATTATGAAAGCCGCCACGTAAAATAAAAGATATGCGTGCGCTCCTATTTTTTCAAAAATTAAGCCATATATAAATTGACCAAGAGGCGCCGCGCACATACAAAGACAGATGAAGCACGCAATGACTTTTCCGATTAAATCTTTTGGCGTTAAAATTTGCAAATATGAGAGCATTTGGATTTGAAATACCGTTGACAGCGCCACTAAAAGACCGCCCCCGATAACTAAGACGATGTAGATTCCTACAGCGCTATTTAGCATTTGCAACGCAACTCCTCCTATGAGTATCGATAAGGCGCAGCCGATTATAAAAAGCGGACTTATCTTTGCTTTCAACCTCTTTGATAACACTCCGGCGAGCAAACCTCCCAGCACCGCGCCCGCTCCAAGCACACCCTGCGCGTATCCGTATAGCTGATTTGCGGCGCTTTCGCTAAAGCCCAAACGCTGTGTAATCAAAACCGGATGTCCGATTAGAACCAGCGAAGTCAGCAACAGATTTATCGAAGCAAATATGGTTGATACTTTCCATAGAACGGGCTCTTCTCTAAACATAAAGTGAAAGCTTTTCTTTAAGTCGTTAAAACCGATGGCAAAAATATTCCCGCTTGTTTGCCTCTTTTCAAAAGGAATGTGAATGAAAATCTCCATCACCGCGGAGGCAAAAAAGCAGGCGATGCTTAATGCCAAAATAGTCGTTAAGCCAAAAAACGACAACAGTATACCACCCATTACCGGTCCTGCCATACTTGCAACGGAGTTGATCATATTGACAATCGAGTTCCCCTGCATAAGGCGACTTTTGTCAACTAACGCCGGTATGCTTGCGCTAACCGCAGGTTGATATACGCCTTGTATGCCGTATAAAATCATCATTGTAATCGCCATAAGAGGCACAATGGCTAATTTTCCCGCCAACAGATAAAAGAGGAAAATAAGAGCCGCCGTGCCAAAGTCCAGTATCACCATAATGTTGCGCTTATTGACACGGTCGGCGATAATGCCACCTATGGGGAACAGCAAAAGCATAGGGATAAAAGAGACCGCCAATATCGTTCCAAATAGTGCGGACGAACCTGTTTGGTTTAACAGGTAAAGCGGAAGCGCATACCGCAATATTTGATTGCCGAATATTGAGATGATCTGACCTATCGCGACAAGTGTAAAATCTTTTGAGAATATCGTTTTTTCATTCACGGTTGCGGGTTCTTCTTTTGATGTAATTTTGATGATATTCAAGCACATCATCGTTTTTATTTGCGCGGTCATTGATGTGTTCTTGGATGCTTGCCTGTTTTGCGCCGTCGAATTGATACAGCTTTTCCAAAAGCGTACACAAGTTTGCCAAATCCTCCGTTGTAAAATCTTGGAAAATATCTGCCATAAACTCGTCAGTTCGCTCTGAACACGCGCTAAAAACCCGCTCCCCCTCCGGCGTAATCGAAACATCAACCGCGCGTTTATCCCGCTTGCTTGGCGCGGTAGATAGATATCCTTTTTTCTCCATAGCCTCGACAATCTGCTTTGCGCTCTGCTTGGTAGTCCCCAATGTTCTTGCGATATGATTAATCGTCGCTTTTCCTTCAGGCGCGTGGAAGATAGCCGGAATCGCCAACATTTGACGAATTGTCAAATCCTGCAAATATTTATCGCCCTGTATTTGCAACTTGTTTGCGACGGAAAATAGCGTCGAAAGAGCTTGTTGTGCAAAAAATAGATCCTGTGCTGCGTCCATATGGTCTGCCTCCTATCAATTAGACATTATACTGTCTGACTGAAACTATAGCACACATTTTGATAATTGTCAATATACTGTCTAATTTTTAAAAAGATTTGGCAAAAACGGTTCTCGCGCTTTATTCTCGTCAAGCTTTAACGTTTGAGTGTTCAGGAAGAAAAGAAATACTCTATCATTTTTTATTGTTCTAAGGCTTTTTGGATTCCCATTTTCAAGGAAACATTTTGCCAAGGCAAAAGCGCTACGCTTGTTTTCGCGGGAATGGCGGAAGGGATAATGTTTTTGGAGATTTCATTTGCAGATATGATGAAAGGAAACATATCAATTTGTCTTTACTGTCCAAAAACAGAAATTGGCGGTGAAAAGTGTGTGGTTAAAAAATGATGTGGCAAGTGAAAAAGGTGGTATCCCGAACGCGATTCGAACGCGTGGCCTTCAGATTAGGAATCTGACGCTCTATCCAGCTGAGCTATCGGGACACTTGCAAACGGCGGCGATTTTATGAAGGGGGGGGTGAGAGTTTTAAGGGCGAATCCTTAAAACTCCACCGACTATTTTTAGCCTTTTCTCTTTTTGATTATCTCTTCGGAGACATTTTTAGGCACTTCTTGGTAGTGGTCGAACTCCATAGTGTATGTCGCTCTTCCTTGTGTCTGGCTTCTTAAGTCTGTTGAGTAGCCAAACATCGTAGCGAGCGGGCAGAATGCGTTTACTATCTTTAGTCCGCTTCTGTCGTCCATAGAGTTGATTTGTCCGCGGCGGCGGTTCAAGTCGCCGATAACATCGCCCATAAAATCTTCAGGCGTTTCAACTTCTACCTTCATAATAGGCTCTAAGATGATAGGGCTTGCTTTTCTGGCGCCCTCTTTGAAGCCCATAGAGGCGGCAAGTTTAAATGCCATCTCCGATGAATCGACCTCGTGGTAAGTTCCGTCGTACAAAGTGACCTGTACATCTTCGACTGGGTAGCCCGCCAAAACACCGCTTTGGAGCGCCTCTTGGCAGCCTTTATCGACTGCGGGGATATACTCTTTTGGTACAACGCCGCCTTTGATATCGTTGATAAATTTATATCCGCTGCCCGGTTCCATCGGCTCAAGTTTTAAAAATACGTGTCCGTATTGACCGCGTCCGCCTGATTGCTTGGCGTATTTGTACTCTTGGTTGACCGCGTTTTTGATAGTTTCGCGGTAGGCAACTTGTGGCTGACCAACTTCGGCTTCTACTTTGAACTCTCTTAACATTCTATCTACGATAATTTCAAGGTGCAGCTCGCCCATACCTGAAATGATAGTCTGTCCGCTCTCTTCGTCCGTTTCGACTCTAAAGGAAGGGTCTTCTTGGGCTAATTTTTGAAGCGCGATACCCATCTTCTCTTGGTCTGCTTTGGTTTTAGGCTCGACCGCAACGGAGATGACCGGTTTTGGGAACTCCATCTTCTCTAAGATAACTTTATCTTTTTCGCCCGCCAAAGTGTCGCCCGTTAGCGTGTCTTTAAGACCCACTACAGTTCCTATCTCGCCTGCGTAAAGCTCTTTAATCTCTTCTCTTTTGTTTGCGTGCATTCTAAGAAGACGACCTATCCTCTCTTTTTTGCCTTTTGTCGTGTTAAGCGCGTAGCTTCCGCTCTCGAGGATACCTCTATAGACGCGTACGAACGCCAACTGTCCCACAAATGGGTCAGTCATAATCTTAAACGCCAAAGCGGCAAATTCGCCGTTATCGGTTGAGTGTACTGTCGTTTCAGTGCCGTCTTCGTATTGACCTTTGATAGCTTGAACCTCAGTAGGTGCGGGTAGATAGTCCACGACCGCGTCAAGCATAGGCTGGATGCCTTTGTTTTTAAATGATGTGCCGCAAGTCATAGGGACGATTGACATATCGTGGCAGCCCGCTTTGATGCCCGCTTTTATCTCTTCGGTGGTAAGCTCTTCGCCGCCAAGGTATTTTTCCATCAACTCTTCGCTCGTCTCGGCAATCGCTTCAACAAGTCTGTCTCTATACTCTTTAGCTTTGTCCAATAGGTTCGCAGGTATCTCTTCTACTTCGTATTTTGAGCCCAAAGATGCCTCGTCTTCCCAAACAAGCGCTTTCATCTCGACTAAATCTATAACGCCTTTGAAGTTATCTTCCGCGCCGATTGGAATTTGTATCGGGACAGGGTTTGATTTGAGTCTGTCTTTTATCTGCTTTTCTACTTTGTAAAAGTCTGCGCCGACTCTGTCCATTTTATTGACATAGACCATTCTTGGGACGTGATATCTGTTCGCTTGTCGCCAAACGGTCTCTGATTGAGGTTGGACGCCGCCTACGGCGCAAAATACCGCTACAGCTCCGTCAAGCACGCGCATAGAGCGCTCAACTTCTATCGTAAAGTCAACGTGGCCCGGAGTGTCGATAACATTTATCTGATAATCTTTCCACACACATGTAACAGCCGCAGAGGTTATCGTGATACCCCTCTCTTTCTCCTGCTCCATCCAATCCGTCGTAGCGGCGCCGTCGTGAACTTCGCCGATTTTATGTGACATACCCGTATAGTATAAAATACGCTCGGTCGTTGTAGTTTTACCCGCGTCGATGTGCGCGGCAATTCCGATATTTCGGACTCTTTCGATTGGTGTCTTTCTTGCCATTTGTCAGTCCTTATTTTGTTTTAGAATATTTGCAAGAAAAGCAGCCGATAATAAACAAGGGCTGCTTTAACATAAGTTTTTACCAGCGGTAGTGAGCAAATGCTTTATTTGCTTCTGCCATCTTATAGGTATCCTCTTTTTTCTTGAATGACGCGCCGCGGTTGTTTGCAGCGTCAAGAAGCTCATTTGCAAGCTTTTCAATCATAGTTCTTTCGCTTCTTTTTCTTGCAAATCCGATAATCCATCTAAGCGCTAACGCTTGCTGGCGCGCAGGTCTTACCTCTACGGGAACTTGATATGTAGCTCCGCCCACACGACGGCTTTTAACTTCCATAACAGGTTTTACATTCTCAATAGCGTTATTAAATATATCTATGCCTTTAACTTCGCCGCTCTTTTTTTCAATCAATGCCAGTGTGCCGTACATAATTGTCGTAGCGACGCTTTTTTTGCCGTCATACATTAACGCGTTGATAAACTTCGTGACTATTTTGCTTCCGTAAATTGGGTCGGGAAGCACTTCTCGTACCGGAGATTTTCTTCTTCTCATATTATTTCCTTCAAATTGATAAAAGCAATTTTACTCAAACGCTGCCAAAAGAGACGGCGCGCCTGTGGTTAAATTTACTTGTAATTATTTAGCCGCCGCTTTTGGTTTTTTAGTACCGTATTTGCTTCGACTTACCTTTCTGTTCGCGACTCCTGCCGTATCAAGCGCGCCTCGCACGATGTGATATTTAACGCCGGGTAAGTCTTTTACCCTTCCGCCTCTTACCAATACTATGGAGTGCTCTTGAAGGTTGTGACCTTCGCCGCCGATGTAACTAATAACTTCAAAACCGCTCGTAAGTCTTACTTTGGCAACTTTACGAAGAGCTGAGTTTGGTTTTTTCGGAGTCGTAGTATAGACTCTCGTGCAAACTCCGCGTCTTTGCGGGCATTTTTTAAGAGCGGGGGATTTGGACTTTTTGGTCGCCTTCTCGCGCTCTTTTCTTATCAACTGGTTGATAGTTGGCACACTGTTTCCTTTTCTTAATATAGTGGTATTTTCCGTATAGAAAAATACCCGTGATTTTATTTAAAAAATGCTTAAAAAAAGGTTAAATTAAGTTTTTTAATTTAACCTTCACCTCTACTTGTTCTCTTTTATAATCGCACTTCGCTCATCATAGATACCCGTTCCAACAGGAATCATACGACCTATGATGACGTTTTCTTTCAAATCCTCAAGGTGGTCTATCTTCGCCGCGATGCTCGCTTCCGTCAAGACTTTTGTCGTCTCTTGGAATGAAGCCGCGGATATGATACTATCACTTCCTATCGCCGCTCTGGTTACACCAAGGAGTACGGGCTCAGCGATAGCCGGCTCGCCGCCAAGCTTCATAATGCGCTCGTTCTCCTCTTTGAATTTGCGGCGGCTGATAAGGTCTCCGACTATGAAGTTCGTATTGCCGCTGTCTAATATCCTAATCTGTCTTAGCATTTGAGAGACTATGACTTCAATATGCTTATCGCTTATCGCAACGCCTTGTCTGCGGTAGACTTGCTGAATTTCGCTGATGAGATAGTAGTGCAACGCTTTTTCGCCCAATATCCTCAAAATATCGTGGCTTGAAGCGACGCCGTCTGTTAACTTCTCGCCCGCGTGGACATACTCACCCGCGTGGACGTGTATCTGCTGTGATTTATCTACCAAATACTCGCTCACCGCGTCGCCCGCGCCCTCTATGATGATTCTCTCTTTTGCCCTTAGCGGTTTGCCGAATCTCACAACGCCGTCAATTTCCGCGATGATAGCCGCGTTTTTAGGGCGTCTTGCTTCAAATAGTTCGCTGACCCTTGGAAGACCGCCCGTGATATCTTTTGATTTGGCGACAGCTTTTGGCGTTCTTGCCAATAGGTCGGCTTGTTCTACCTCTGTACCGTCTTGGACGAATATAGCGGTCTTTGGCTCAAGCTGATATTTGACTATCTCGCCGTTTTTGGCAGATATGATAAGGGTCGGTTTGATGCCTGATGGCAGATACTCGTTGATAACAAGCCTGCTTTGACCTGTTAGCTCGTCATACTGCTCAGTGGCACTCGTGCCCGACTCGATATCTTCAAATGTAACCTTACCGCTGCTCTCCGCGATGATAGGCGTTGAGTATGGATCCCACTCGGCGATTACGCTCTGCTCGTCGTTTTTCGGTACGGCTATAAGAGTGTTATCCGTAACTTCCGTGTTATCGCCCACTTCAAGGATAGAGTTTCTCGGGATATAGTGGCGGATAGCCTCTCTGTCGTCTTTATCGGCGATAACGGCAAAGATACCTTTGACCTCTATCATATCGCCTTTTTTAAAGTCGTGATATCTCTCAAGATAGTCTGCTTGAAGTTTGTAAAATTTGACGATGCCGCTCGCATTCGCTTTTATCTTTTGCGTGATAGGCGCGCCGTCTTTTACCTTCAAATCAGCAGCATATGGGATACGCTGAGGTACATTCCAGCCCTCTTTGATAATTTCCACGATACTATCTTCCGCGTCTACCTCAGCGCCGTTTTCAAACGGTAGATAGAGTTTGCCCTCGACTTTACCGCCAACGCCTGCAAGTTCGCTTGGTTTTGCGATATCATTTTTTCTTAGCGTATATTTCGCGCTCTTCTTTTTGCCTTCGATGTTGATGATGACCTCTTCGTAAGCATAATCAACGCTGTATTTGCCTTTAAATGGCGCTTTGACTTTAGGCTCGGCCAATAAAACAGCCGCGTTTCGTCTGTTGGCTACGACCGTTTTGTTATCTTTGGTGGTGTATGTTTTTAGGTTATAAAAACGGATAAAGCCCTCTTTTTGCGCGGCTATCTGTCTGTCTTGCTGCTCTGTTGAAGCCGTACCGCCGATGTGGAATGTACGCAAGGTAAGCTGGGTTCCGGGCTCACCGATGGATTGGGCTGATATGATACCGACCGCTTCGCCCGGCTTTACAAGTTTGCCCTCTCCGAGGTTGATACCGTAGCATTTTGAGCAGACACCTTTTGGAGCTTTGCAGGTGATAGGCGTTCTGATGACTACTGATTTTACGCCCGCTTCCGTTAAGGTTTTCGCCTTTTTCTCATCTATGATGGTGCCCTCGGCGAAGATGATTTCGTTTGTAATGGTATCTATAACATCTTCAGCCAATACCCTGCCAAACGCTCTCTCTTCCAAAGACTCTATCAAATCGCCGCTCTCTGTGATCTCCGTTATCTCGACACCCTCGTGCGTGCCGCAATCGTCCATCGTAATCTTCACATTTTGCGCGACATCGATAAGCTTTCTTGTCAAGTATCCCGCGTTCGCCGTCTTCAACGCCGTATCAGCCAAACCTTTTCTGGCACCGTGCGTTGAGATAAAGTACTCAAGGACATTCAGACCCTCTCTAAAGTTTGAGGTGATAGGCGTTTCGATGATGGAGCCGTCAGGTTTTGCCATAAGACCCCTCATACCCGCTAACTGTCTAATCTGCGCCGCACTACCCCTGGCACCCGAATCCGACATCATATAGATAGAGTTAAAGCCGTCTTTGTCGCCTTTTACAAGCTTCATCATCTCTGCTGCGATGATATTATTCGTATCTGTCCAGATATCGACGATTTTGTTATATCTCTCTTGCTCCGTGATAAGACCGCCGCTGAACTGCTGCTGAATTTCGCGCACCTTTTTCTTCGCTTCGTCTATACTCTTCTTTTTAGAATCAGGCACTCTGATGTCGTCTATGGAGATAGAGACGCCCGCTTCCGTGGCGTATTTGAAGCCGAGATTTTTGACATTGTCAAGGAAGTTGGCTGTCACTTCATAGCCGCCCTCTTTATACACATAATCAATCAAAGAGGCGATGTTTTTCTTTTTTAGTATCGTATTCCAAAACTCTTCGGGGACGAAGTCGGGTATAGCGTTTTTGAATATCAAACGCCCCGCCGTTGTAAATATCGTCCTATCGTCCACTCTTGTTTTAATCTTCGCGTGTATATCAAGGTAGCCCGACTCTATGGCTATCATAACTTCGTCGATGTTGGCGAAGATTTTGTTTGAGCCTTTGGCGTTTGGCTTTTCAAGCGATAGATAGTAGAGTCCCAAAACCATATCTTGAGATGGAACGGTTACGGCTTTTCCTGATGCCGGAAGCAAAATATTCATTGAGCTTAGCATCAAAACCTTGCACTCCGCGATAGCCTCTTGCGAAAGCGGTACGTGCACAGCCATCTGGTCGCCGTCGAAGTCCGCGTTGAACGCGGCGCACACTAACGGGTGAAGCTGTATGGCTTTGCCCTCAACCAATATCGGGTGAAACGCTTGGATAGAGAGTTTGTGCAGCGTAGGGGCACGGTTTAGCATAACGGGGTGGTCTTTAACGACCTCCGATAGGCACTCCCACACCTCATTTGTCTTCGCCTCTATCATCTTTTTGGCTTGCTTGACAGTCGTGGCGTAGCCTTTCTCTTCAAGGCGCGCCAATAGATGGGGCTTAAAGAGTTCCAGTGCCATAGGCTTGGGAAGTCCGCACTGATCCATTCTAAGTTTTGGTCCTACGACGATGACCGAACGTCCGCTAAAATCCACCCTTTTTCCAAGGAGGTTTTGACGGAATCGTCCCTGCTTTCCTTTGATGATTTCAGAGAGTGATTTGAGTGGTCTTTTGTTTGAGCCTTTGACGGCGTTCGCGCGTCTGCCGTTATCAAAAAGGGCGTCCACAGACTCTTGCAACATTCTCTTTTCATTTCTTATGATGATATCCGGTGCGTCAAGCTCCATCAATCTTTTCAGACGCGAATTTCTGTTGATAACGCGGCGGTATAGGTCGTTTACATCCGAAACGGCAAATTTTCCGCCATCAAGCGCAACAAGCGGGCGAAGGTCGGGAGGAAGTACGGGAAGAACCGTTATCATCATCCACTCAGGACGGTTGCCGCTATTTAAAAATGCCTCTACAACTTTGAGGCGTTTTACTATCGTCTTCTTTTTAGCTTCTGAGCTTGTGGTGTTTATCTCCACTTTTAGCTCTTCTAAGATAGCCACTAAGTCAAGGTCTGAGAGCATTTTTTGTATGACATTGCCGCCCATAGATGCTTTGAAGCCTGTGTTTTCAAAACGCTGTATCAAAGATTGGTGCTGCTCTTCGTTTAAGACATCGTATTTTGCCACTTTTTTTGTGTTTTCATTGTCATAATACGCCTCGCCCGCCTCTTCGACGATATACGCCTCATAGTAGAGCACGCGCTCCAAATCTTTCATCTTGATGCCAAGAAGCGTACCGATACGGCTTGGGAGTGAGTTTACATACCAGATATGCGCCACAGGAGTTACAAGCTCGATGTGTCCCATACGTGAACGGCGAACTTTTGTACTTGTTACTTCAACGCCGCACTTTTCGCACTTGACGCCTTTGTAGCGCATCTTTTTATATTTGCCGCACAAGCACTCATAGTCTCTCACAGGTCCAAAAATCTTCGCGCAGAAAAGTCCGTCGCGCTCAGGTTTTAGCGTGCGGTAGTTGATGGTTTCGGGCTTTTTAACTTCGCCGTAACTCCACGATTTTATCTTTTCAGGACTTGCAAGGCGCAATTGAAACGCTTTAAAATCGCGCGGTCTATTCTCTTCGTTGATATTAATTAATTCAAATCTTTTCATTATTCGTCCACCTCATCGTAAATCTCGACATCTAATGCCAAAGACTTTAACTCGTTTGTTAAAACAAAAAATGTTTCCGGTACGCCTGTATTTGGTATATTTTCGCCTCTTGTGAGAGCCTTGTACGCCAACACACGCCCCTCAACATCGTCCGATTTAACGGTGAGCATCTCTCGCAGAGTATTTGCCGCGCCGTAAGCCTCAAGCGCCCAAACCTCCATCTCTCCGAACCTTTGTCCGCCGAACAACGCCTTACCGCCGACAGGCTGCTGCGTTACCAAAGAGTATGGTCCTGTGCTTCTTGCGTGAACTTTCTCATCAACAAGATGGTGAAGTTTTAGCATATACATATAGCCGACATTGACTCTCTCTTGCATCTTTTTGCCCGTTTTGCCGTCGTAAAGCTCCGTTTTGCCGTCGCTGTCGATTTTTGCCATCTCAAATAATTTGTCAAACTCCTCTTGGTTTACGCCTTCAAATACAGGAGTTGCAAATTTAACCCCCCTGCTCCAATCTTTCGCGTACTCCAAAAGCTTTTCGTCATCAACGCTATCGAGGAATTTTTTGCCGTTCATAAGTTTGGCAATATCCGCGATATCGGCCATCTTCTTGCGTAGATTTTGTATCCATTCGCCCTTTTGGTGCTCTAAGATGTGCGCTATCTGGTCGCCGAGCCTTCGTCCGGCAAGTCCTAAGTGCACCTCAAGAATTTGTCCTATATTCATACGCGAAGGAACGCCAAGGGGGTTTAAGATGATATCGACAATCTCGCCGTTTTTAAGGTAAGGCATATCGACCTCAGGGACGATGTTGGAGACGATACCTTTGTTTCCGTGGCGTCCCGACATCTTATCGCCCACCTTTATCTTGCGTTTCGCGGCTATGTAAACTTTGACAAGTTTTACGACGCCGTTTGGCAAGATGTCGTCTTTTTCGACGATATTGAGCTTATTGTCGTGCTCCTCTTTGAGCTTTTTCTTCTCATTTTGGAAGTAGTTTTTAAGCTGCTCATATTTAGCCTGTACACTATCGCCAAAAGCCTTCACAAGGACATTAAGCGCAAAGCGGTTTACATTCGCCAAATCATCTTTTGATATCGTACTTCCCTTTTTGTAAACTTTTTTGTTTACCTCTTGCTCTTTGCTCAGCTTCTCGCGTGAGAGCAGAGAGTTGATACGAAGCATCTCTTCTCTATCCAACATCAACAATTTATCGTGGTGCTCTCTATCTAAAACTTCTTTCTCTTTTTCGTAAGCTTTCAGAGCCCTTGGGTCTTTGTCGTAGCCTTTTTTCGTGAAGATTTTCACATCCGTTACGACGCCTTCCATAGATGGGGTAGCGTATAGGGATTTGTTTACTACGTGTCCCGCTTTTTCGCCGAAAATCGCCCTTAAGAGTCTCTCTTCGGGTGTAGGTTTTACTTCGCCTTTTGGTGAGACTTTGCCGACAAGTATCATTCCCGGTCTTACGACGGTTCCTATCCTTACGATACCGCTCTCATCAAGGTGGGCTAAATCTTCCTCTTTGACATTTGGGATATCTTTGGTTATCTCTTCGACGCCGTCTTTAAGCTCTCTTGCTTCTAACTCTTTTTCATAAATATGAACGCTTGTAAAGGTATCCTCTTTTATCAAACGCTCATTGATGATGACGGCATCCTCGAAGTTGTATCCGTTCCAAGGCATAAACGCGACCATAACATTTTTACCGATGGCAAGTTCGCCTTTGTCCATACTCGGACCGTCGGCTATAATTTGGTTTGCCTCTATCTTTTCACCCGCTTTTACGATAGGAGTTTGCGTAAATGTGGAGTTTTGGTTGGTTCTTAAGTTCTTCTCCAACGCGTAGTGGTCTATGTAAGCCCCACTCTCGTCTTCGCCTAAGATATAGATATTTTTGTTATCTACCTTCTCTACAACGCCTGACCTTTTTGCTTTGACAGCTTCCCACGCGTCGCGCGCGGCAATCTTCTCAACGCCGGTTCCTACTATAGGAGCCATTGTCCTTAAAAGCGGTACGGCTTGGCGTTGCATATTCGAGCCCATCAATGCACGGTTGGCGTCATCGTGTTCAAGGAATGGGATAAGTGAAGCGGCAACACCTGATACCATCGCGGAAGAGAGGTCTATGTGAGTTACCTTCTCTCTTTCGATAAGTACGATTTCACCGTTGACTCTTGCCTCTATCAAATCTTCGGTTATCACACCTTTTTCATCAAGAGTCGTGCTGGCAGGGGCTATGACAAGACCCTCTTCTTGCGTCGCGGTGATATAGACTACATCTTTTGTAACTTTGCAGTTTTCAACTTTTCTATAAGGGGCTTCGACAAATCCCAAATCATTAACTTTCGCGTAGGTGGCAAGAGTGTTGATAAGACCGATGTTTTGACCCTCAGGCGTCTCAACGGGGCAGATTCTGCCGTAGTGGGTAGGGTGAACGTCGCGCACCTCAAAGCCCGCTCTCTCTTTTACAAGTCCGCCCTCACCAAGCGCGGATAGACGCCTTTTGTGCGTAATCTCGCTTAGAGGGTTTGTCTGGTCCATAAATTGTGAAAGTTGTCCGCTTGTGAAAAACTCCAAAATAGAGTTTGTAATCATCTTTGAATTTATCAAATCGTGCGGCATCAAATCGTCCGCGTTTCCGCCAAGCGCGCTGAATTTATCGCGGATGGCTTTTTGCATTTTGGCAAGTCCTGTATGCATTTCGTTCGCCAAAAGCTCACCGATAGACCTTATCCTTCTGTTGCCCAAGTGGTCGCGGTCGTCTATGTGCCCTTGTCCGTTTTTGACTTTTATGAGGTATTTGGCTGTTTTGATGATATCTTCGTTGGTCATAACGGTGACATATTCGGGTACTTCAAGACCCAATTTATGGTTCATCTTCATACGACCCACTTTTGTCAGGTCATACCTTTCAGGGTTGAAAAATAGATCGTTCACAAATGTCTTAGCGGCATCTTTTGTCACAGGCTCGCCGGGGCGCATAACTTTATAAATCCTAATCGCCGCGAGGTCGTTTTCATCTTCGATACTCTCCGTCTGGCGAAGCAGCTTCAAAGTCTCCGCGTCCGCTACGAAAGAGTTGATGATAGCGTCATCCACGCCGCTTGCCAAGTCGTTGGCTATCTCTATATTTTCGCAGCCGGCTTCAATGATTTTGACCATTTTGCCCTCTTCAAGCTGCGTCAAAGTGTCATACAAAATCTCGCCGCTCTCTTTGTTGACAACAGGAGAAGCCAAAAAGCGGTTTACTAAAATTTCCGTTGGGTATTCGACCCATTTGACGCCGTCTTCTGCCATCTTGTCGGCTTTTTTCTTTGTAAGTCTTTTGCCCGCAGCCGCCAAAAGCTCGCCGCTTTCGTCTTTGAGGTCAAAGTCGATACGACCGACAAAATTATCGGGGATATACTCCATCAAAAATTTATTGTTTCTTATCTTGATGTTTTGTATCGGATAAAATAGTTTTAAAATATCTTGTTTGCTGTATCCGAGTGCTCTGAAAAGTATCGTGATAGGCACTTTTCTTCGTTTGTTTATACGGACAAAAAGGGTATCTTTTGCGTCATATTCAAAGTATAGCCACGAGCCGCGGTCGGGAATAATCTGTGCTGTGTATATTAGTTTGTTTGCGACTGTGGAGCTCTCTTCCTCTTTGAAAATAACGCCCGGGCTTCTGTGGAGCTGATTTACGACAACTCTCTCTACTCCATTGATGATGAAAGATGTGCGCTCTGTCATCAATGGAATTTCGCGGATAAAAATTGATTGTTCTTTGATATCTTTTTCGCCGAGTTTTTCACCCGTCTCCTCACTCCTATTCCAAAGAATGAGTCTTATATTCATCTTTAAATTGACAGAATATGTAAGTCCTCTCTCCATACATTCTCTGACATTATATTTGGGTCTGCCGACCTCGCATCCTATATACTCTAATGTTAATCTGTTTTGCGGATCGTGAATGGGGAAGATGGATTTGAAAACTTTCTCTATTCCGCTCTCAACATCCGCGGCATTAATATTTAAAAAATGCTCATAACTTTTTTGTTGAAGTTGCAACAAATTGGGTACATCAATCTGTGTGGGAACTTTCGCAAAATCGACTCTAAGGCGATTTCCTGATTTTAGGCTGTTTAGCATGAGTCTTTACCTCGTAGTAAAAATTTGAAAAGAAATTGCGGCAATTGCTCTATATGGCAAGCAATCCGATAACGGTTTTGTAATCTTGAAACGAAAAGAGGGGCGTGCCCCCTTTTCGCAAAATTTATAAACAAAGCTATTTAAGCTCGACTTTAGCGCCCGCTTCTTCAAGTTGTTTTTTAGCCTCTTCGGCATCAGCCTTGCTAACGCCCTCTTTGATAGTAGAAGGAGTTTGCTCTGTAGCGTCTTTTGCCTCTTTAAGACCAAGACCTGTCAATGCTCTTACGACTTTGATAACATTGATCTTTTTGTCGCCTGCGTCAACAAGAACGACATTAAACTCTGTCTTCTCTTCAACAGCCGCTGCTGCGCCTGCTGCTGCGCCGGCACCTGCTACGACAACAGGAGCTGCCGATACGCCGAATTTTTCCTCGAACTCTTTTACAAGAGCGCTTAATTCCAAAACGCTTAGGTTAGAGATAAACTCTAAAACATCTTCTTTAGTAATTGCCATTTTTAATTCTCCTTAATATTAAACCCAAATTTCCGCTTACGCAGATTGTTCTTTTTTAGCTCTGAGAGCATCTAAGCCGATAGTAAAATTTGTAATCGGCGCGTTCCAAACTTGTAACAACATAGCAAGCAATTCATTGCGTGAAGGCATTTTTGCAAGCTCTTCGATTCTTGAGGCGTCGACTTTTTCATTGCCCACGAATGCGGATTTGACGACGAACGACTCTTTATCTATCGCTTTTATGAAGTTTGTTACAACTTTACTGACACTAAGTTGATCTTCGCCCCAAATAAATATATTTGTATCTTTTAAGCCAAGGTCTTCTATCTGTGCGTTTTTCATAGCGATGTCGGCAAGTGTGTTTTTGATCACTTGAACTTTGACATTTGCCGTGCGGGCAGCTATTCTTAACACTTCGATAGATTTGACATTTAACCCTTTGTAGTTACAAACTACTATCGCGTCGGAAGATTTAAACTCGTCTGTAAGTAAATTTACTAATTGAACTTTCTCTTCTTTGGTCACTTTTTCTCCTTTCCGACCGGTGATTTCAAGCAGAGTAGAGATTGCTCCCAGATTAAGCTTTCGCCTCTGCTGTCTCCAATCAAAGATATACCGCTGCGGGTATTTTGTAGTTATTAATGAAAAATAGAGCGCATTTTCGCACTCTATCTCTTAGACTATCTTAAATCCATCAACTCTTGAGTTTCAAGAGCGATAGACGGACTCATAGTAAGCGACAACGCTGCAGACTTTATGTATCTTCCTTTTGAAGTAGAAGGTTTGTGTTTATTGATAGCCTTGACGAATGTTGAAACATTGTCGAGTATCTGCTCTTCGGTAAAGCTTACTTTGCCAAGTCCTGCGTGAATGTTACCTTGTTTATCAACGCGGAAGTTTACCTGTCCGCCTTTTGCGTTTTCAATAGCTTTTGCGACATCCATCGTAACAGTGCCTGTTTTTGGGTTTGGCATCAAGCCTTTAGGTCCCAAAAGGCGTCCCACTTTTCCGACAAGTCCCATCATATTCGGAGTTGCGATAAGAACATCAAAGTTGAAAACTCCTTTGCTTATCTCATCTATCAAATCCTCTGCACCTACGATATCGGCTCCGGCATTTTTAGCCTCGTCTGCTTTGATATCTTTCGCGATGACGCCGACTCTTACGGTCTTGCCGGTACCGGCTGGAAGCACTACAGAGCCTCTTACCATCTGGTCTGCGTGTCTTGGGTCAACATTTAACTTTAGCGCTATCTCGACTGTTTCGTCAAATTTTGCGGATTTTAACTCTCTTACTGTTTTTACACCCTCTGCAAGCGCGTACTCTTTTTTGTTATCGACTTTTGACAGCAACTCTTGAAATCTTTTTGAAATCTTCTTCGACATATCTATTACTCCCGTTTTAGTTCCCGATGTATGGAAACCATTTTATTTTTGACTTTGCCGACGAACCTTTTGCCCGTGAAAGATAAAAGGTGTCTTTGCAACAAGGGTTTTGACCCTTGACCTCCTAAAACACATAAATCTGAATTTCTATGTGGTTTGGGCGGTTTTTGTCTGCCACCCCGTACCTAAGTTGACCTTAAGCGGCGGCGGTCAGGGGTTATTTAATCAACTACTTCTATACCTATACTTCTTGCAGAACCCGCGATAATCTTCGCAGCCTGCTCCTTATCATTTGTGTTCAAATCAACGATTTTTCTATCAACAATCTCAAGAACTTGAGCTTTTGTTATCTTTGCAACTTTGTTTTTCAAAGGATTCTCGGAACCTTTTGTAATGCCGGCGGCTTTTTTAATCAAATCCGTCGCAGGCGGCTGCTTTGTGATAAAAGTAAAACTCTTATCGGCATATACCGTGATGATAACAGGGATATTAAATCCCGCCAAATCTTTTGTTCTCTCGTTAAAAGCTTTACAAAACTCCATAATATTAACGCCACGCTGACCAAGAGCGGGACCAACAGGAGGCGATGGATTTGCTTTTCCTGCCGCTATTTGTAATTTAATCTCGCCAATTACTTTCTTTGCCATAACATTACTCCAATTTTTTGGTTCCCAAAAAGATTAAGAACCCTTTTATTTTTCACAAACGGACTCTACTTACATAAAGCCCATCTTCGCGATAAAAGAGATAACCCTTTTTTCGCTTTCCTGCCATAAACGGATAAAACACTTACAAGCGCAAGCTCAAGTTTTCTTTCGCGCGCTTAATGAATTTGGCTTTGCAAGGTTGTCATAAACCCGCTAAAAGCCCGCCTTTTATACTATCTTCTCAACTTGTGAATAGAGAATCTCTACCGGAGTACTTCTTCCGAAGATAGAGACATTCAAACGCAGTTTTCCGTGCTCCATATCATACTCTTCCACGATGCCTGTAAAGTTTGCAAAAGGACCTTCGGTGATGCGTACGCTCTCGCCGTCGTCAAATGATATTTTTGGTTTTGGAGCGCCTTTTTTCTCGGCTTTTTCCAAAATCAACGATATATCTTTTTGACTTAGCGGCGTAGGCTTTTTGGATTCGCCGATAAATCGGCTGACTCTGGGCAGTGATTGTATCTTATGCCACAAGTCCGTATCCAAGTCTAAATTCGCGAAAACATATCCCGAATATAGGCTTCTTTCGCTAATCTTTTTTTTGCCGTTTTTGACCTCTATAACATCTTCGGTGGGAACGATAATCCCATCAAGTTTATGTTCTATGCCGTGGTCACGTACAAGCGTTTCGATAGCGCGCTTTATGCTCTGCTCGCTACCCGCGTAAGTCTGTATGGCATACCACTTGTGATTCATAAAATACCTTTTAAGACAAGGGACATCACTAAATCCACAAGTGCCAAAAACAACGATATGATTGTTACAACGATAAAGACTGAAAAAAAGGCGTTTCTGACCTGTTCTTTTGTCGGAAATATCACCTTGCCGAGTTCAACTTTAGCGTTTTTTATATAATCTACAAACTTTTCCATAACTTTAACCTTACGATGGCAGGGTAGGAGGGATTCGAACCCCCAACCTGCGGTTTTGGAGACCGACGCTCTACCATTAGAGCTACTACCCTAAAAAAGAGTTAAATCCTAAAAAATTAGGATTTAACTCTTTAACTTAACTTCTTTATGAACAGTATGTTTTCTAAGACGAGGGGAATATTTGGTTGTTTCAAATTTCTCCGTCATAGTTTTACTATTCTTGGTAGTTGTATAATTGATGTCTCCGCTCTCAGAGCATTTCAACCCTATTTTAATTCTACTACTACTTTTCGCCATAAAATACCTTTTTAAAAATCGAGGGGGAAGACCCCCGCGAAATTACTTATTTAATAATCTTAGATACGACGCCTGAACCTACGGTATGTCCGCCCTCACGAATCGCGAATCTCGTACCCTCTTCAAGAGCGATAGGAGCTATAAGCGTTACAGTGATTTTGACATTGTCGCCGGGCATAACCATCTCAACGCCTGAAGGAAGTGAGATTGAGCCTGTAACGTCAGTCGTTCTTACGTAAAACTGTGGTCTATAGTTGTTAAAGAATGGAGTGTGGCGTCCGCCTTCCTCTTTTGTCAAGATATAAACTTCGCCCTCAAATTCTGTGTGAGGAGTGATTGATTTTGGTTTAGCCAAAACCATACCGCGCTCAACATCTTCTTTTTTAGTACCTCTTAAAAGGATACCGCAGTTGTCGCCTGCTTCGCCTTGCTCCATCTCTTTTCTGAACATCTCAACGCCGGTAACTGTCGTTGTTTGAGTAGGTTTGATACCAACTATCTCAACAGTATCACCAACTTTTACAACGCCTTTGTCAATACGACCTGTTACAACCGTGCCGCGTCCTGAAATAGAGAAGATATCCTCGATAGGCATCAAGAAATCTTTATCCGTATCTCTTATAGGAGTTGGGATAAAGCTATCAACAGCGTCCATCAAGTCAAGTACTTTTTGACCCCATTCGCCTACTGTGCCTGATTTTGCCTCTTCAAGAGCTTTTAGAGCAGAACCTGTGATGATAGGAGTATCATCTCCGGGGAATCCGTACTCGTTAAGAAGCTCTCTTATCTCCATATCTACCAACTCTATAAGGTCGGCGTCGGCGATATCGGCTTTGTTCAAAAATACAACAATGTGAGGAACGCCTACTTGACGAGCAAGCAAAACGTGCTCGCTTGTTTGAGGCATTTTACCGTCAGTCGCAGCAACAACAAGTATCGCTCCGTCCATTTGCGCAGCACCTGTAATCATATTTTTAACATAGTCGGCGTGGCCAGGGCAGTCAACGTGAGCGTAGTGGCGGCTCTCTGTCTCATACTCAATGTGAGAAGTAGCGATTGTGATACCTCTCTCCTTCTCCTCAGGAGCGTTATCGATATTGTCATAATCTTTAAGCTCTGCAAGACCCTTAGTCGCTAAAACACCTGAAATAGCAGCGGTCAATGTGGTTTTGCCGTGGTCAACGTGACCAATGGTACCTATGTTTACGTGTGGCTTTGTTCTTGAAAATTTCTCTTTAGCCATCTCTTTCCTCCATACTTTAGGTTTTGATTTTTTAAAATCATATAATGTCTAACTTATCTAAAGCTTCTTGCAAAGCTTAAACTCTACGCTTTAAAAGCATCGCTGGAGCTCATAGAGGGACTTGAACCCTCGACCTCTTCCTTACCAAGGAAGTGCTCTACCTCTGAGCCATATGAGCCTATCTATTCGCCCCATACGGCAAAGTCTCTTGCGGCAAGGAGCTGTACGCATTTTTTGACGGTTTTGTCCAGTCCAAACTCAAAGAGGGTGATTATACTCAAATTATTATAATAATATGATTATAAAAACTCTAAAAATGATAAAAATATGACAAAAAGGAGGTTGAGTAACGATAGTTAATTCAACAGCTCCCAGTCAAATGTACCGCTTTTTGGAGAATTTAGGCTCTATTTTTATAAAAAACAGACTCAAAAACGCGCCAAAAAATTTTGGAGCGGGAAACGGGACTCGAACCCGCGACCCTCAGCTTGGAAGGCTGATGCTCTAGCCAACTGAGCTATTCCCGCATCAAAATATAGTGGTGGTGAGAGAAGGATTCGAACCTTCGAAGACAAAAGTCAGCAGATTTACAGTCTGCCCTCGTTGGCCACTTGAGTATCTCACCCCAATTAAACGGTCTCACCATTCTCTGGTCAAACACTGCCATAAAATTTTTGAAAAAAATGGAGCCGGCAAAGGGACTCGAACCCCCGACCTACTGCTTACAAGGCAGTTGCTCTACCAACTGAGCTACGCCGGCCTCGATTTTTTGCAAACCGAGATTATATCTCAAAGGAGATGATAAGTCAAGAGAAAAAGGTGCTTCTCAAGATATATTTTCTCATTTTTTATCGTAAATATATGGCAAGCGTCTAAAGGTATTAAACGCACGCCGTTTTAGAGACGCAAACCCATTTTTTGATTTTTAACGCGCCCAAAATCCACATCAATCCCTCACATAATCATCAACGCCAAGCAATTCATTAGTTACCGCAACTATCATTCTCTCGATGCCCTTACCTTTAGTTTTTCTTTTCACTATCACTTCGCCTATCTTGGATGTACTGCCTACGTGCGTGCCGCCGCAAGGAATCACAAAATCACCGCATTTCCAGTCCCACGCGTCGTCAATACCGTTATGCTTAAATGTCTCTATCGGCGTACCCTGCTCTATCATTGTTTTTATCTCACTATTTATATTTTCCATATCTTCATCCGTAAATCTCATCTGCGACGCGAAATCAAGCCTCGCCGAATCCACAGCGATATTGCACCCTTTTATATACCGCACGATATCGGGTCTATACTTTGTCGCCGCCATCAGCGCCAAATGCAAAGCGCTATGGTGCACAGTCGTTTTTATCCTATGGGAGATATCTATCTCTATCACGACTCTATCGCCAACCAAAAATCCACCGATATCATCAGGATTTACTTTGTGTATCACGGGCGTATCTATCTGTATAGTGGGAAAATCTTGTATGACAAGAGGCTTTCCAACGCCTTTAATCGTATCAAAAAACGGTACTCCAACGCCATCTTTCACGATAATGCCGATATCTCCTATTTGCCCGCCACCTTCCGCAAACGCGACTGTTTTATCAGTCACGATACCATCATTTCGCACCTCTGTAACTACCGCTTCACATCTTGCAAGATACATATTCTCATAATATAATTTTTGCGTTTTCACGGTCGCTTCTCCTTTGCAAAATATATACCTATCAATACGATAACCATTCCTAAGATTTCCATCATCGATAGTGCTTCGCCAAATAAAATAAACGAGTAGATAGCGGCTATAGCGGGCTGCGTCAAAATAATAATAGACGAGAGCACGACATTTATCTTTCCCAAACAAAAAGCCATCAGCCCTTGACCTGCTATCTGCGAAATGAGTGCCAATCCGATTAACGGCAGCAACTCATCTTGCGTACGCGGCAGATAAAAGCCCTCCGTTATAAGCACGGCAAACGCTAAAACGATTAAGCTGCCAAACGCGCTGATAGTCATTATCACACCGCTTCCGACACTGCCTTTTAGCCTATAAATGCTCAAAATAAATCCCGCGTAAAATAGCGATGTGATGGTAGCTAACGCGTCGCCTTTGAAATTATTGATGTTGGGCTCTATTTTGCCCGACAACAATATAATGATACCGATCAGCGTAACTACCCCGCAGATTAAAAAATGTTTTGGGATTTTCTCTTTAAATATAAAATAGGCAATCGGAACAACAGTAAACGGTGTCAAATTCGCCAGCAAATTAGCATTGGCAACGGTGGTATAGCTAAAAGAGATATTCCAAAAGATCAAATCCAAAGCCAAGAATACCCCTGCCAAAGTTATGATGCCAAACTCTTTTTTGCCTACTTTTGATATTTTAGTCATAGTAAAAGGCAGTAAAAACGGAAGCGAAAACAGCACTCTGTAAAAAGCCGTATTTATGGGCGGGAGTTGGCTCATTTTTACAAAAATTCCACCTGTAGATAAAAAGCAGATTGCCAAAAAGATGAGAAGCAGATATGCTGTACCGCTATTTTTCAAGAAAATCCTTATGAATGTCAATTACAAGTTGTGCTTTATTGTCAAAAACAATCATCCTACCTCCAAAAGCTTTCGCACACATATGCCAACTCAATCTATAATCTTGATACAAAGGGTGGAGTATATCATACAGAAGTTATCGTGTCAAGATTAAAAAAATATTTAAGAAAATGTACCATAAAAAATTTGCATAGCTGTGGCGTGTTATAATATTTTTACGATAAAAATATAAAATGCCGATGCGGCATTCACGGAGGTCATATATGAGTAATTTACAAGAGATTTATTTCGCAGGAGGTTGTTTTTGGGGCGTGGGAGAGTATTTTTCTCGCATCAAAGGGGTGAGCGGCGTAACGGTCGGATATGCAAACGGCGTGACATCAAATCCCACCTACAAAGATGTTTGCGAGGGAGAGACCAAGTACGCAGAAACGGCGCACATTACTTATGATCCCGCTATCGTAACTCTTCAAACGCTGACAAGACAGTTTTTCAAAATCATCGACCCCACAAGTTTAAATAGACAAGGAAATGATGTCGGAACTCAATACCGCACGGGCATATATTATACGCGAGAAGATGATAAAGAGGTGGTTTTTAAGGTCATACAAGAGGAGCAAAAGAGATTTAGCAAACCCATTGTAGTCGAGCTGTTGCCGCTTTTAAATTACTATTTGGCAGAAGAGTATCATCAAGATTATCTCAAAAAAAATCCAAACGGATATTGCCACATCACATTTGAGAGCTTAAAAGATTTGGAAAATCCCAACAAGCCTACCAAAGAGGAGTTGCGAAACAGACTATCAAGCGAAGAGTATTATGTAACGCAAGAGTGCGGCACCGAGAGAGCTTTTAGCGGCAAATATTGGAACCATCACGAAAGAGGCATATATGTGGATATCGTGACAAACGAGCCGCTCTTTGCATCTTGCGATAAATTCGACTCCGGTAGCGGTTGGCCAAGTTTTACAAAACCGATTTTGGCGGATGCTGTTACAAAGCTTCCCGACAATAGCCACAATATGCAGCGCGTAGAGGTTAGAAGCAAGAGCGGAGATTCTCATCTTGGGCACGTTTTTGAGGATGGTCCCGAGGGCAAACTTAGGTATTGCATCAATAGCGCGGCGCTTAGATTTATCCCGTATGATGAGATGGAAAAAGAGGGTTATGGCTACTTGAAAGCACTGGTATGTTAAAAATTCTCTTCTCTCCAAGTGAGAGCAAAAGCACTCTCTCGCCTCATAAAAGAAACCTTGAAAACTCTTTGTGGGAGAAAGAGGAGTTTTATAAACGACTTTTTTGCATAAATCTATACAATCAAATCTTGCAAGAGAAAAATCAAGCCGAACTCTCAAAACTGTTTGGACTTAAACAGCAGAGTCAAATGGAGGAGCTTTTGCCGATAAATCCACTCTTGTGTCCCACGCAAAAAGCGGCTTTAAGATATGATGGAGTAGCTTACAAACAGTTGAATTACGTATCGCTAAATGCAAACGCGCAAGATTTTATCGACACAAATGTGATGATATTTTCCAACCTCTTGGGTCCCATTTTGGCAGGTGATTATCTGCCGTATTATAAGTTAAAACAGGGCGAAAATTTAAGAGGTTTTGAGGGCGCGTCTTACTACAAAGAGGCATTTTCAAGCAAGATAGATGAGTGGGTAGAGGGGAATTTTATCGTTGATTTGAGAGCTTCGTTTTATGAGAAATTTTACACACTAAAAAAGCCCCACATAGCGATGAAATTTTACAAAGAGGGCAAAATCTTAAGCCACTTTGCAAAAGCCTATAGAGGCTTGGCGCTAAAAGATTTGGCGATAAACCGACCAAAAGATGAAGAAGAGTTCGGCAAAATCGCATTCGAGGGTTTAAGCCTCATAGATATAAAAAAATTCAAGCTCAAAAAAGAGTATGCTTACGAGATAAAAATTTGAGTTTTTAAAAAATATATTTTGCGCAAGGCTCTATTTTTTGCCAAACAAAGCCATCACGCCAAAACCCCTTATCTAAAATCTAAAATTCACCCCAAGCCTAACGCCATTGCCCACATCTCCCACAGCATCATAAACATAACTATTTGTACCGCTATATTTATATGAGATCTTGTAAGCGCTATACCTCAATCTATACGCCAAATCAACCTCTACATTTGCCGCCGCGTAATATGAAAGTCCGATAAACGCGTCAAGATGGACTATATGGGTCTTTCCTTTAAAATCTATGCGTCCTTGCGAAGTATCTATATCGTCGCTATCTTGCCAACCAATCCCGTAACCAAGACCTACAAGCAAATTCAAAGGAATATTTTTGATTAGCTGTTTTTCTAACTCTGTAGCCAGACTCACGCCTATCTCGCCGTTTCTGTTTCTGTTTTGATACAAACCAATATACCATTTGCCCCCCATCCTATCATCATTGGCTTTTCTTTGGAATCCAAGCTGTAGTTCATTGTAAAAACCACCCGAACCCACTATCTCTTTTAGCGGCATATCATGTTTTAGCTTTTTGCCACTAGAGCCCTCTACAGTACTTGAAACTCCTATATAAAGCCCATCCCCATCCCCAATTCCTGCCATTGCCGTCGAAGCAATCAACACCAAACTCAAAACCTTTAAGACGCTGCAAATCCGCAACACTAATACTCCTTGTTAATTAAATTTTATTTTTAACTTTTCTTTATCTTTTGCAACCAATTGTCATAATTTATCGCGTGACTCAAATCAAACACTATAATGCCAAAAGCAATCATTCCTACGACCACAGCCCCTTTTTCGCCTATGCCACTATAAAACCACAGCGCGACAAGAGCGATGATTGGAAATAGCCACCGTATAGCTCTTTTTATCTTAGCCTTGTGCGTTTTGCGCTTGAAAAGAGCTTTGACGATAGGAGCCATTTTATTGATATTATCACACTCCTCGCGTTTTATCGTACCTTTGGCATACTTTTTGCCAACAAAAACAGCCCTGCCCATATAATGGTGAATGGTGTATTTATAGTTATCACTATAACCTGTCGAAGTCGTGTAGCGGGTATTTATTGTGGCATTTGCACCGATAACGTGCGCCCATTGTCCAAGAAGTATCTTTACATCTTTCGGAGCGCATTCGGCATCTTGCACATGCACCACCCAGTCGGACATCTCCAATATTTCCCAACCGTCTATCTTGTCGCTCTTGCCGAACAAAAATTCATTAGGAATAGCATATCCTGCATTCTGTTCGCCTATAGCACTGATTTTTACGGCAACGTATCCTTTTGGAGTCACATCTTGCTCAAATTGCACAAGCAACCACTCGTATATATCGCCGCCGCTATCCTTAAAATTCGTATTATGAAAAAAATAGTCTTTACCGTCATCTCCGAGGATAAACCCGTAACCTTTTTCGCTAAGATAATTTTTGACATGCCCTGTCACTATTACCCCTTTATTAAAGTTTGAATATCAACATAATAAATATTTAAACGCGTAATAATATAGTAATTCTTTGAAAAAAAGTTTAATTTCTGCGCACATTTTGGCATTTATCTTACAAAATTAAACACCACGCCCACAAGATAAGCAAAAAGCACGGTACAAAATGAAAAATTTAGTTTAGAAAATGTACAATTCATAAATATTTCTCATAAAAAGGGGTCGCGATGGAGTGGTTAATAATCGTCGTTTTGGTGGTCGCCATATTTTTTATCACCAAAAAATACGACAGCGAAATCAAAATGTTAGGCAATATGATAGAGATAAATCGCAATGCAATTGATGAAAATAGTAAAGTTATAAATTTAGAGACAAAAAAGAGGGGCGCGAAAAAGAGCGATACCGAAGGGGTCAAAAAAAGAGTAGCCAAAAAGAGTACGGCGAAAAAGTCTCC
The DNA here is from genome assembly GCA_031274495.1 of Campylobacteraceae bacterium. Taxonomy (GTDB): domain Bacteria; phylum Campylobacterota; class Campylobacteria; order Campylobacterales; family Campylobacteraceae; genus JAIRKW01. The sequence continues at coordinate 43,272 of JAISQB010000081.1, forward strand.
CGTTAAAAAAGAGACGACCCTTGAGGCGTAAAGCGTGTTAAATTAGCGTTAAGGATTTTTAGCGACAAAAGGCTTTTGTAAAATAGAATGTGCGGTTTTGTTTTAATAGCCTTTTGTCGCTGCTTGGAGCGAGGGGTAAGAAGACCTTCCGCATGTCGAAAAGTGTTTGTGCGGGAGGAGGTTTTTATAAAGTTGGTGATTTCCAAATGTTATAAGTTGGTTGCGAACATACGAAAAATCTTCTCACAAAGAAAATGTACCTATCTTATATCACAAAAAACTAATGCAAACCTTAAATAGAAATAAAAATTAACAAAAAATGCAAAAATCTGCAATCAAAAGTACGTTTTAGCTATAAAAACTCATTTTTTTTCAGCCATACAGTACTAAAAATGCCGATTTTGTTGAGAAAGTATTTTGTTTTGTAAAAACGCTTCGCGAGCATTGTTGCCCATCAGACCTTTTAGGCGCAGCGAAACAAAAATGAAACACGACCGCCTCAACAAAACAACCAATTGCACGTAAAAATATCCAAATAGATTAGATATTGTATCCGCTTAATACAAACTCAAGTGGGAGTTTGGTATATTTTCATCTTCAATTGCCGCAAAACAAATTTTGGAGTCCTGACAATTTTGCGCATCGCAAGCAAATAGGCGATAAATAGGCGCAAAAAGCAATTTTAAACTATAGAGAGGTGTCCGAGCGGTTTAAGGAGCACGCCTGGAACGCGTGTGTGGGGCAACTCACCGAGGGTTCGAATCCCTTCCTCTCTGCCAGTACTTTTTTATCCAACCTCAAAAGCCCTCAAAAGCCCCTTAAAATCGCACTTTATAATGATGACAATAAAAATCAAGCATTATCAAATAAATCAAAAC
>JAISQB010000030.1 GCA_031274495.1 Campylobacteraceae bacterium
GTAATAGTTGAGGTAAAGAACGGTATTTTATTAGACCAAGAGTTATTGCAAGAGTTTAAGACCATAAAGCACGCAAGGTTTTACGACTATTTAGCCCTTTTGTACACATCAAGAGGGCTACAGTACGAAATGTCCAAGCAAATAATATCTAAGCATTGCCATCTTAGCTTTAATGGCTTGTGGCAGTACACAGAGGTTTCAAAGCTAATGCGTGAAGATTTGCAAGAGGTTATTAACCTCATCAGACAAGATAACTTCACGCTATCACGCCTTGATATTGCTTTTGATAGCAATAAGCCCTTTAATGTGTCTAAAATTGCCATTAAGCTCAAAAGGGTACAAAAGCCTTATCGAAATACTTGTTATTTAAAGACACCAAAAGAGGGCAGAACAAACAAGTATTTGAACATAAGGCATTATGAAAAATTCAAAGACTTGTATCGCTTAGAGTTTTCATTTGGCAAAAGATACTTAACGGGTAGGAGTGATGAGGTCGAAAACAGGTGTGCGCGAGTTGTCAAAAAGGCATTAGGCAAGGCGTTTAAGTTTATGGAATGTTTCACCTAATTAGTAGTGTAACAGTTTTAACAACAAAAACACTCACCAACACCGATAATAACGGTATTTGAGAGGCATTTTAAGTTTACAAGCAAAATCAGCCTAAAAACAGCAATGTTTCACGACAAATAAAAGACAAGAAAGGAATAAAATGAGTAAATTAAAACAGACAGGCTACCCCAATATCTTAAAAGATAAAAGAGGGTTTTTAAGATGTGGCAAGTGCAAGTGTTATGTAGAGTTAGAAGTTACAGAAATTGTTGGAATTTACCATCACTTCAGCTGTACAAAATGTGATTATCAACTTGTGGCAAAAGTCAATAAGACGAAAGGTAAAAAATGACCGATAAACAAAAAGAGTTCTTACTCCTAAGAGCTGATGGGTTGAGTTATGACAAGATAGCCGTTAAACTCAAAATCAGTAAGTTTACAGCTATTCAATGGGGCAGAATATTTAAAACAGACATAGACGATTTGAGGTTTCAAAGTCTTGCTACTCTCAAAGAGCAGTATCAATTCACCAAAAAGGCTAAATATGAGAAGCTATTACAGCATTTAAACCGCATAGACGAAGCTCTATCAAGCATACAGCTTGAAACAGTACAGCCTAAGGACTTATGGCAAATGCGAAATGACATCATAGAGCAGTTAGAACAGATAGAAAAGCGAACGCACTTTAGTAAAACTAATTTAATAGAAAAAAATGTACTTGGTGAAAATGAAGCCGTAACGGTTAGTCTCAATGAGATTGGATAAACTAAAACCATTGCAAAAACTATCCAAAATCAAGCCGTTACCACGATTAAGCGGTAAATGGGTAACAAATCCTATTGAGCTATGTTGGTTAGTGAGTGGAGTTTTGTCTAAAACTACCAATCGTGAAAGTCTGTTATTAGCTCAAGAGCTTATCAATAAAGCTAATAATTACGAATGGATAAAAGAGGGTGAGTTTAAAGACATTATGGAGCATTACGGTATTAAGAGAGAGTGGATGATACAGGGTAGATAAATACACTCTGCTTATTTGTTGTGTTGTAAAGAGAGGTCAGCTCAATTTGTGCCAATAATGGGATTACCATCTACAAAGTAGGTCATCTTTAAAATCTAAAGCCAGTGGGGCAGTACAAACCACCCCTTTAGGTGATTAAGCCTTGCCTATTGCTTTCAGCCTTGCCAAATTGTCCTTACCGCCAAACTTAATAAGCTCAACCAATAAGCCCTCACCAGTCAATCTAAAAGCGGGGTGATTTTCGCTTACCCTGTAAAATTTACTCAAAGCCTTTAGCCGTTTTGTTACGGAACGCATTTTTTAACTCCTTTGAAAGATTTTTGTTGTACAATTCAAAGCAACTTTCAAGCATCAAAAATCATTCAAAAAAAGGTAGTTTTTTAGATGATGGTTACCAATAGGTTACTAATACGCCTTTTTTCTAAAACTTAAACCACTACTAAAAGCCCGTATTTATCGCATTATTACGGATTTAGAGCGTTCGTTTTAGTGGAGTACCCTATACAGCCCACCATGAAAACTTATTTTTCTTTCACAAAGCATCGGCAAAATCAGGGTTTTGATAAAATTTAACTTCGTGGTTTTTAAGCACAGCCTTAAGAGCAATTTATCGTGAAAAATGGCGAATGGCAAGAGTTGTCAAATCTTTAATATCGGGATTTTTTAATTCAGGCGTGACGGGCGAGATTTGAAGTGATCTGCCGGCTTTAAGCCGTTAAATTTATATCGTTATCCCAAAGAAAATAGCCCTTCCCCTCGCCGGCTCTCCATTCTCCTACCTGCTTACCTTTGCTCGCAAGATAAAGCCCTTTCTCTTTTTGCTCTAAATAACCGTTTTTAATCAATAACGATTCCATCTCTTTTGTAGTCATCTCGTGAAGTATTGCAAGTCTTGCCGTCGTATATTTTTTCATTTTATCCATTGGTAGAATTTTATATCTCACATATTCTTTGCATTCTTGGCAATACTTTTTCGCCGAATTGTCAAAAATATCTTCCGAGGCTATATAAAGAAGTGTCTCTTTTATATCTTTATATTCGGGGTATTTGATTTTAAACATAGACACGGAACCCACAAATGATTTAATCTTTTCATGATTGATTTTATATTGACTGTTTTTGCTCCAATTTTTACACTGTATAAACAGCGCTTCGCCGTTTTTGGTCGCCACTATATCTATCCCGTTATCCGATCTGCCTCTTTCAAAACCAAACGCTTTTACATCATACCCCAAGGTCTCATAATAACTACCGACAAACGCTTCATAATCTTTGCCTTTTTGTATATTTTTTTTCATCTGTTCTTTCTGTTTTATGTAGCTTTCTGCGCTATCTTCTTTATGATTTTCTTGCCTTGTTGTTTTGTTTATCGGTGCGTTTATCGCTCTGTTTTTAGTTACTTTCACCATTTGAAAAAGTATAATGCCACTTACAAGCATTCCCGCAATCGCTGCCGTCGTTAATGTTGAGATGAATGCGCTTAATGTACTCGTCCGCGACAAAGCAAATATAAGCAGTATAATTGCAACCGTTACCATTGCGATTGCTTGTATTTTTGTATTTGAGTATTCTTGTTTTATATTTTTTCTCTGCTCTATTTTTTCCAATAATTCTTTATCTGCCGCTTCGGCATCTCTTGGATAATTTGCAGTTTCACCTTTTTGCTGTTGTGGTTTATCCAATATCTTTTCATCGGTCATTAAGAGTTTTATATCTTTTTTGTGTGTCATACAATATTACCCCTGTATGGTTATTTTCTATTTTGCATTTCCGCCGCACATTATATAAAATTCTTAATAAAAGTTTCATTTTAGGCTTTTCTTGAGAATCTTCGGAATTGCCAAAGATGTTTATATTTAAATATATTGCTTCAGTTAGGGTATACGAGATTTTCTGATTTTTTAAACCTTAAAGCTTGAAAGTCTGATTTTATCGAGGTTTTTTAAATTCTGGTGCGGTCGACGAGATTTGAACTCGTACACCCGAAGGCACTACCCCCTCAAGATAGCGTGTCTACCAATTTCACCACGACCGCAAAAAAAGATTTGGAAAGAGTTGCTCTTTCCAAATTTGTCTATTATAAGAACGGATTTCCGAAAAGTAAAACAAGAGCGATAACGAGCGTATAGATAACTTGCGCTTCGATCATCGCGAGTGCGATAAACATCGTACCCATAAGCTTACCGCCAAGTCCGGGGTTTCTTGCTGTTCCTGCTATTGTAGCAGCAGCAGTGTGACCCATACCGATAGCACCGCCAAGAGCAGCGATTCCCAAGCCCACACAAGCGGCTAGCGCTGAGAAGGATTTGAGTGTCTGGTTTGCTACATCAGCTTCTCGTACTACTTCGACGGCCTCTTGACCGAAAGCAACTGCAGCAAAAGCTGCCAAAAGAAAAAGAATCTTTTTCATAAGTTCTCCTTAAAATTTTTACAAAGTCCGTTCGGCTTGCGTATCCCTACTTACCACTTTGCAAGATGTGATTATAGCCACGCGCAGGTTAAATTTGCTTTAATCAGCGCCCAAAATCTCTACTCTTTGCTCTCCAAAGCCAACTCTATTTTTGGTCCCTTTTGGAAAAGCACGCGCACTTTAACTTTGTCGCCGACATTGATGATATCGGTCACTTTATCCACTCTGCCCGAAGCCAATTTTGATACGTGCAAAAGTCCGTCAACTTCGCCGGGAAGCTCTATAAACGCGCCAAATTCTACCACTTTTTTGACCACTCCGTCCACTACGGTATCTTTTTCAAACTCTACGACTTTGGGGCGTCTGTCCCTATCTCTGCCATCTCTTCCGCCACCGCGTCCGCCTCTGTCGAAACCGCCTTTTGCGCTATTGACGATACCTAAGATATGCTCTTTTGCCGCGTCGACTTGAAGTCTGTTGATGCCCGCTATCTTCACATCGCCGCCCTCTCTGTCAAGGTCAATCGTAACGGTATATTTTTCTATGATCTCTCTAATCGTCTTGCCGCCCTGACCGATGATATCTACCATCTTGCCGGTATCTACTTTGAATACTTCAAATTTTGGAAGGATCTCTTCGTTTACCACTATGCCTAACGCCGCCTCTTCCATTATATTTAAGATATGCTCTCTGCCCTCTTTTGCTTGATAGAGCGCCTCTTTTAGGATTTCTGGGGCTATGCCGCCTAATTTTATATCCATCTGAAGAGCCGTGATACCCTCTTTCGTACCTGCAACTTTAAAGTCCATATCTCCGTCGTGGTCTTCAAGCCCCATAATATCAGTTAGTATCGCATAATCCCCATCCTCAAAAACAAGCCCCATAGCAACGCCCGCGACAAGTTTTTGCGTCTCAACTCCGGCAGCTCTTAAAGCCAGCGCGCCGCCGCATACAGTAGCCATAGATGACGAGCCGTTTGACTCCAATATCTCAGAGACAAGCCTTATCGTGTAGAGGCTATGTTTGTCTATGGTCGGTTCAAGCGCTCTTTTTGCAAGGTTGCCGTGTCCAAGCTCTCTTCGTCCGGGAGATCTTAGTGGGCTTGCTTCGCCTACGGAAAATCCCGGGAAGTTATAGTTGACCATAAATTTATCAGTATTTGGCACCCTTTCCGTTAAGACATCATATGTCTGCCCGTCTTGGTCGCTGCCCAGAGTCGCTATCGCCAAAGCCTGCGTTTGACCCCTTGTAAAGAGGCACGAACCGTGCGCGCAAGGGAGTATATTGGTGGCGATAGAGATATTGCGCACATCTTTAAGCCCTCTGCCATCGGCTCTTGTTCTGCCTTTTACTATCATCTCTCTTACCACATTGTGTTTAAATGCTTCAAGAGCGGCTTTTATCGTCTCTTTGTCCCACTCTTTGGAGATGACATTTTCATCTTGCGTTATTAGTTCAAGCACCCTTTTTAGCTCCACGGCGCGCTCGGATTTTGCCATCTGCGTAAGCGCGGTGTAGACATTTTCTTTGTAATTTTCTTTGATGTAAGCGTAGATACCTTCATCCATCACGGAGGCTTTATACTCAAGAACGGCATCGGCTTTTTTAAGAGGGGTAAAGACATCCTCGTATAGCGATGAAGCATCCGATATAGCGCCTGCAGCGAAGTTGATAGCCTCGACCATATCCTCTTCATTCACCTCATTTACAGACTGCTGCTCTTCTTTGATGGAAGATATCGCCCTCATCTCTATCATCAAAAGTTCGTCTTTCGTGCCCGCTACATACAGATCAAGCGTGCTGGTTTTAAGCTGCGAATTTGTGGGGTTGATGATAAGTTCACCATCTATCTTGCCCACTCTTACGCCGCTGACGCATTTGTTGACAGGGATGTCGGATAGATACAAGGCGGCACTCGCGGCATTTAAAGCTGCCACTTGCAGATCCACCTCGGCATCACAGCTTAAGACAAAGACAACTATCTGCGTAGGATAGCCATAGCCTTTTGGGAAAAGCGGTCTTAAGCTTCTATCTATAATCCTTGATGTGAGCGTTTCAAAATCCCCCGGCTTCGTCTCTCTTTTGATGTAGCCTCCTGGTATGCGTCCCGCTGCGTAGCTCTTTTCAACATAATGAACCGTAAGAGGCAAAAAATCCTCCTCCACACTCTTATCTTCTCTTGCTACAGTAGCTAAGATAACGGTGTTCTTTATCTTCAAAAGCGCCGCGCCTGAGGCGTGTTTTGCGACACTACCGATGTCGTAAATCTCCTCTTGATTGTTAATCTCGATCTTATATTCCATCTATTCATCTCCTTGTGATTTTTGAAATGATAAGTAGTATTTACTTGATTTCAAAATATTTAAAATCTCTTCGCAGTCCAAATCTTTCTCTTCTGTTTTATAGTAAAAATCCGTGCTTACAAAGTTTGCTATACGGCTCAGACAAAAGAGTCCATCAACTTCGCTTTCCAACATCGCCGCTGTATTTTGCGCGATGACAGGCACGGCAAAAGAGGCCGATTTAGCCCTCTTAGAGATAGCCGTTTTCATAGACGCGAGCGCTCTCATACCGCTTTCACAGCCTATATCCAATAATAAAACGCTTCTTGTTTTCAAATCCGCCAAAGGAGCGCCTCTTCTGTATTTGTATATCTTTTTTAAGATACTCTCTTCATACTTTCTTCTGGCTTCCCCGTAAACATAGTCCAATTTTATCCCAAAAGAGTCTATAAGCGCGCTTTGCGTGATTATCTCTTCGCTCTCGCTCACGACGCCTATGATGCATTCAGGGTTATTCGGAGCAAAAATCGGCTCACTAAACATAATATCAAAGTCCAAAGAGAGGTTTCTTGATATGAGATTTGCCATAGGAATAGCCGCTAAAGAGAGCGCCATCACTATCCAATCCTCGCTTTTCATCTGAGCAGAGGGCAGTATCTCCAAAAGCTTTTCCGCCCCCTCTTCATAAGATGACAGCATATACCCTTCGCCCATTTTTACCTCTTATAAACTTTTTGAGCTTTCCGCCAAAGAGTACTCATATTTCACGCCTCCTATGGGGAAAAGGTTGAAAAGCAGATAGATACCTCTTTTATTAACCGCACTGGCTTTACCTGAACTTGTTAGTTTGGGGGCTATATCCTCTTTATATACGATCTTATAATCCCAGCAATTTTTACTCTGCGTAAAACCTATATTCCACGCTTTAGCGAAACTTTCGTCGATATCATACTGAAATTCTCCAAAAATAGAGCTGTTTTTGAAAATTTTACCGCTCGCGCCAAACGATATATAGTTATTGCCCTCGTTTTTGTTGTAAGTGTGCGACAGATCAAGTCTTCCGTTATCGTTTGCATAAGAGGCGTAACTTATGGACTTTATGATTTCACTTTTTTCATGCGAATATTGCAATTCATTCGAGAGTGAAAAAGCAGAGCTAATATCAAACTCCACCTTATTTTCAAGCGGCGCGTATCTGTAAGCATAATCATCAAAATAGTACGGTTGCCTCATCGTATGCGCAAGTATCTTTCTGCCCTCGCTGCTGTAAAAATACTGCTTAAATTTAAGTGCCGCCTGTTTTAGCTCGGTGTTTATGGGCACGAACTCATCTCTATCCAAATGCCCCTTTTGTTTTTCAAAACTTGGGACGATATACTCCGCGCCAAGATAGATTTTATGAAAAAATTTCTCATACGCTTTTGCCAAATCCGTATAAACGGAAAAATCGTGATAATTTCTAAAATACTGCCCGTAACTGTCGCCGTTATTCATGCCGTCGTATTTTACGTGCATAAGATAGATATTTTCCGAAACGCTGAAGCGAAGGGCATCGTCAAACATCTGCCAGTACAAAGTCGCGGGCATTTGAAACTCAAACTGCTGCGCTTCAAGTCCTGCTTTTCTGTAGTAGTTATGATACTGCGCGTCAATGGAGTATTGCAAATTATTCGCCAAAAACGAATCTAAAAATTTATGATATTGAAATGTGGGAATCTCTTGAAGCGTCTTGTCGTTGCTGCTTTGATCCGTATCTATGAAGTACTTTGAATAGACACCCGTGTAGCTATTCTCATCACGCAAAAAATAATTTAATTTTGATGTTACAAGCCTGTCGAAATTATTAGAACCGCTCTTTTGCAAATTTAGATAATCTATATCGTTGAGATATTTGATATCCACCATCAAGCCATCTTCAATGCCTGCCCTAAAAAGCGGCGATAATAGAGCGCTCCTATCATAAAAAAGACCAAATCCGAAGTGTTTGTCGTTCTTCAAATCCTCCTTCGCGGCATAAGAGCTTTTCTCTTTAAAAATACCCGCCGTAACTTCTCCTTTTGAGTACAATGAGTCTGCAAAGCGCAATGTGCCGTAAAATCCGTGACCCCTTTCAAGCCTTATCTGCGGGTCAAGCTCCAAATCCCACTTGGCGCTTGGTGCGTAGTAGATAGGCTGACTATAAAACACACCCTCATCTCTCACATAACCAATCTCCGGACGCAGCAATCCTGAGCGCCTTGTGTCGTCTGTAGGAAATGCGAAATAAGGTAGATAAAGTACGGGTATATTTCCAGCGTAAAAAAGCGCGTTGTAGAGATGTAAAAAGCTGCTCTGTTTATTTAATTTGCCGCTTGAAAAAGTGATCTTCCAGTCAGGATTTTCCACATCGCAGCTTGATACGACGGCTTTGTTTGCGAGGTACATTTCGCTTGTCGCCGACACATTGCCGCAGTCTACCCAAAGCTTGCTTCCCTGATTGAAAAGAAAAAGCTTTGAAAAATTGCCGCTGTCGTTTTCCAGATTGATAAGCGCTCGATCGCTTCTTACCATCTCATTCGCGCCGCGAAGGATATTTACATTGTTGATAAGTTCCAAATCTTTAGTTTGCTCGTCAAACATAGCATAATCGGTCGTTATCAAATAACGCTCGGAGTAGCCGACCACACTACCCTCAACAACGATAGTGCCGTTCTCCTCTTTTCCTTTTTGCGCAAATAGTTCCATATTTTGAACTTCGGCTTTTAATGCTATCAGTAAAACAGACAAAAAGAGAAAAATTTTACGCATTTACCACCAGCGTTCTTGCCGCGATATCTTCCCAAGTCTGCTTTTTGGTGTCTTTCAACGCCCACAAAAAGCCAAGAAATAGAACCGTTTCGCTTATTATGCGCATATTTGACCTCGTGAATGAAAAGAGCATATTTGGTTTTTGCCCATCCGCAAGAGATATAATTCGTATCTTCATAGCCATTTTACCCACCGTCGCACCATACATCCAGACAAAAAATGCCTGATAGACAACCTTCATCACAATAATATAAGGCATAAGAGTTTGTGTCAAAGATAAAGACACGCTAATATCCTGCCCCGCAACAGCTTCAAACATATCGCTAAAGGCAAAAAAGGCAAAAAACGCTATCACAACATCGTCTATTATGTGCGCAAAAAAGCGCTTTGTTAGAGGGGAGAGCGTGATGTTTTCGCTCTCTAACTTTTTAGCTAACTCATCTTCTGTCATTTAAGAGCCTGATAAGCTATGTCGTTTCTAAATTTTGCCCCTTCAAAAAAGACTTTTTTTGTTAAGTCATATGCGTTATCACGCGCCTCTTTCACGCTTTTGCCGATACCCACACAAAGAAGCACACGCCCGCCGTTGGCATACAAAACGCCATCTTTTTTATCAACACCGGCATATGATATATGTGAATGTGCGCTATTTTTTGCCGTTACGCTTATGGGTTTTGGCGCGGAACTTTTATATGGATAATTTTCGCTCGCCACCACCACGCCTACGGCAAATTCATCTTTAAATTGCAAGTCAAGTTCATTCAACCGTCCCGCGGCAGCTTTGTAAAAAAGTTCGCTCGGAGCACTCTTAAGAAGCGGCATCAACACTTCGCACTCAGGGTCGCCAAATCTCACATTATACTCAAGCACATAGACTTTTTTACCGACAACCATAGCGCCCACAAAAAGCACCCCCGTGTACGGCGCACCCTCTTCGCGCATACCTTTTAGGGTAGGCTTTACGACGAACTCTTCTATCTGAGAGTAGATATCGTCATTTGCCAAAGGGGTTGGGGCATACGCGCCCATACCGCCCGTGTTGGGACCTTCGTCGTTATCTAAAAGGCGTTTATGGTCTTGCGCGGCGGGGAGTATCTTGTAATTTTCACCGTCGCAAACCGCAAATACGGAGAGTTCAAATCCGTCCAAAAACTCCTCTACCACCACCGTCTTTCCCGCGTCCGCGAAACTCTCGCCGCTTAGCATATCGCTTGCGGCTTTTTTGGCTTCATCTTTGCTTTTGGCTATGATGACCCCTTTGCCCGCACACAACCCGTCGGCTTTGACTACGATGGGCGCGGACAATGTATCTATAAAATCGCTCGCTTTTTCATAAGATGAAGTTTGAATATATCTGGCGGTAGGGATATCGTGGCGCGCTAAAAAGTCTTTCATAAACGCTTTTGACCCCTCCAATCTCGCCGCCGCTTTGGAAGCTCCAAATATCGTAAGTCCTCTTTTCCTAAAAACGTCAACGATACCCTCAACAAGCGGCGCTTCGGGTCCTACTATCGTAAGGCTAATTCCTTCATTCTCCACAAAATCGGCAAGTTTTTCAAAATCTTTGATATCAAGATTGATGCCAAGCTCATCGGTAGCGCCGTTTCCCGGGGCAAAATATAAGCTTTCCACATTTTTATCGTTTTTTAGAGAGAGCGCGATAGAGTACTCTCTACCCCCGCTGCCTACTATCAAAATTTTCATAAAAGTCCTTTATTTTTCAACTTCACAAACAGATGAGGTCTCGTTAACGAGTTAGTTCGCGTTTGAATGTTCTCCCACAAAACAATTCCAACGCTTTTTTGCGCCGCCCCGATAAGGCGTGCAAAAAAATAGCAATAATATAAAAGTTTTGAAAAACGCTTATATTATTGCTATTGATTTAACCCGAGCGGGCGTTCCGCGTTGTATATTGGCCCCTAAAAAGCCAACGATGCGGAAATGATAAAACCTTTAGGCTGCGGCGTCTCGCTTGTGAAAACAAGCTCAAACGACACTGCGGACACACCGGCTTTATACGCTTTCCGCCAAATCTTAGTGTTGGACCTCATTTATGGCGGGTATCGCTTCACCCAGGCTAAAAACTAATTATATGCAATCTTTGCTTAATCTTTTAGCAAGAGCGACGCACTCACCGACATTAGCTTTGGGCGATATGACGGGCTTTATATCGGGTGGGAACGCCGCGGCTGTTTTTTTGCCGATAGCCACAGCCGTAAATGAACTTTGCCACCGCACACATTTTAGAAAGCATTTCACAGATGATGGAGATGTGAAGATAAAGATACCGTTTTTGGGAGCTTCGAACTCGTCGCAAGGCTTGCAAAGCGTCTCATAAACTATAAGCTCATCTATCAAAACGCCATTTTGTTTGAGTATGTTACTAAGATTTGAAGCGACCACTTTCGCACGCGCAAAAAGGACGCTCTTGCCCTCCAAAAACCGCACTATCTCCCCCGCAAAATCGTCCCCGTAAGAGCTGCGCGCCTCATAAATCACCCTCCCCCCAAACTCTTTTATAACCCTACTCGTACCCTCCCCGATAGAGTACGCGGGCAGTTTAACCCACTCTTTATAAATCTTATCTATCGCCAAAACGGCGTTTTTTGAGGTAAAGATAATAGCATCATAATTTTTGGGGGTAAATTTAGGCTTTAGATACTCTATCCTAAACACCCCGATATTCTTGACCCCCTCGAATTTTGCATCGTTTAAAAGATAAATCTCTTGCATATTTTCCTCAAAAAACAAAGTGTTGAATTGTAGCACATAAGCATACACTTGGCAATATAAATGAAAGGTGCTCGGGATTGTATGATTTCAAGCAAATTAAATTATCGGAGTGATAAAGAGAGTGGATTCCCGTTTTCACGGGAATGACGGAGGGATGGGCATTTCTCTGCAATTTGAACAATAGGGATGAGACTTTTGCCCTCCGCCTTATCCGCCTACTCCCACTCTATCGTAGCGGGCGGTTTGTTGGAGATGTCGTACACTACGCGGTTTATGCCGTTTACTTCGTTGATGATTCTCGTGCTCATACGCTCTAAAAGTTCGTGAGGCAAGTGCGCGAAAGTTGCGGTCATACCGTCTGTGCTGCCGACTATTCTTATGCATACGGTGTTGTCGTAAGTTCTGTTGTCGCCCATAACGCCGACACTTTTTACATTCAAAAGTACCGTAAAGCTCTGCCAAGTTTTGTCGTAATATCCGCCGGCTCTTAGCTCCTCTTGCATAACGACATCGGCGGCTCTTAAGAGTTCCAAGTCCTCTTGATTGACCTCGCCCATTATTCTTATAGCAAGTCCGGGTCCCGGGAACGGATGGCGCATTACCATATCTCTTGGTATGCCAAGCTCGACGCCAAGTGCTCTTACTTCATCCTTGAAGAGTTCGCGCAAAGGTTCTATGAGTTTGAACTTCATATATTCGGGAAGTCCGCCCACATTGTGGTGGGATTTGATGGTTTTGGAGGGTCCTTTTACAGAGACAGACTCGATAACATCAGGATATAGTGTCCCTTGCGCCAAGAACGCGATGTCGTCGTATTTCTTCGCCTCTTTTTCAAAAACTTCTATAAATGTATGCCCTATGATTTTGCGCTTTTGTTCAGGATCTGTGACACCTTTTAAGCGCGATAGATATATCTCGCTCGCATCAACGCTTATAAGCGGGATCTTGAGGCTTACTTTGAACATATTCTCTACTTGCTCTCTCTCGTTTGCCCTTAAAAGTCCCGTATCCACAAATATAGGTATCAGCCGCTCGCCGATAGCCTCGTGCAAAAGTGCCGCAACTACCGAGCTATCCACACCGCCACTCACCGCGCAGAGGACTTTTTTGTCGCCCGTGATATCTCTTATCTTGGCTATCTGCTCTTTTGCAAATGAGCCCATATTCCAAGTGGTCTCGCAGCCGCAAATCTCTTTGGCGAAGTTTTTCAACACTTTCGCACCCTCAACGGAGTGGGTAACTTCGGGGTGAAATTGCAGCGCGTAGATATTTTTTTCGTAATTTGCCACAGCGGCGTTTGGAGAGTTGTCACTCGTAGCCACGCAAACGAACCCTTCAGGCAGCGTCTCTACTCTATCGGCGTGGCTCATCCAGTAGATGCTGTCGTTTTGCGTATTTTTAAAGATTGGGCAGTCGCCCTCGTAGCGCACGCTTGACTTGCCGTATTCGTGGCGGTTCGCCGCGGCGACCTCTCCGCCGAAATGGTGCGCTATAAGCTGCATCCCGTAACAGATACCAAGTATCGGCAGACCTAAATTATAAATCTCATCATCGATTTTGTAAGCGTCTTTGGCGTAAACGGAAGCGGGACCGCCTGAAAAAATCAAACCTTTGGGATTTTTCGCTCTGATATTTTCCGCGCTCTCATTGAAGGGGACTATCTCGCAGTAAACTTTCTCTTCGCGCATCCGTCTGGCGATGAGCTGCGTATATTGCGAACCAAAATCCAAAATAACAATGGGAACATTTTTCATATAATCTCTCTTTTAAAATCTTTTGCGGATTGTATCTTTACTTGGCTTAAAAAGCTATCCTTTGAAGCCTCGTACTTTGGGTCGCCTTTGTACCCGCAGCCCGTAAGCAAAAACAAGCCTATAAGTGTTATAATCACGAAATGGAACATATAAGTTTTATTATTTCTCATATCAGCAGACAACCTTCGCTTAAAAAATTGGAGCAGATAGCCTCTTACAAAAAGCTGCTATCACTTTTGCCGCCAAGATACCAAGGCGCGGTGAAGTTTATGTACAACAAAAACAACACACTCTTTTTTGTGCTTAGACATCCGGGCTTCAAAATGGAGTTTAATTATAAGACTACATTGATAAAAGGTCTATTAAAACAGCTCATCATGCAGGACGAAAGCTGCAAGTGCATCGACGCGGATGAGCTGAAGTTCTTCGTGAGCAATAAAACCGCCCAAAAAGCCGTCCAAGAGATAAAACCCCAAAACCTCTACAAAGAGCGTGCACAAGGCGACTTTACAAACCGCGCTTCAAACGAAAAGCTAAGATTGCTCTTTGAAGAGATTAGAGAGATTGTCAAAAACAATGAGCGTTAAAACCCTCCTTGGAAGCGTAAAAAGCCTCCCCAACCACGCCGGTATCTATCAATATTTTGACGCAAACAACAAGCTTTTATACATCGGCAAAGCCAAATCTTTAAAAAACCGCGTTAAGAGCTATTTTCGCTTCGAGGGCGGTATAACTCCCGCACCCAATCTCTCCCCAAGAATCCACAAAATGATAAGCGAAACGCATAGATTAGAGTACCTCTTGGTAGAGAGCGAACACGACGCACTCATCTTGGAAAATTCACTCATAAAACAGCTCAAACCCAAATACAACATCTTACTGCGAGACGATAAAACATACCCCTACATATATATAGATTTGGCGCAGGAGTACCCCCGTTTTGAGACGACAAGAAAGCTCATCAAAGGCTCGCACATAAAGTATTTCGGACCGTTCAGCTCCTCCCATAAAGCAATCTTAGAGGCGCTATATCTACTCTTCCCGCTCGTGCAAAAAAGGGGCTGTCTTAGGGACAAAAAAGCCTGTCTGTTTTACCAAATCAACAGATGCTTAGCACCCTGTGAAGCCAAAGTCACAAAAGAGGAGTATAGGAAAGTAGTTATGGACGCGATGGAGCTTATCAACGATAAAAAGCGGATGATAAAACGCCTCAATGAAAAGATGATACAAGCTGCCGATATGCTAAACTACGAAGAGGCGTCAAGACTTCGTGATATGCAGTCCGCCATCAAAAATAGTATGCACATAAGCCTCATCGACTCGGCAAAATTAGAGGATTTTGATATCTTCGCCGTATATATCGAGGGCAAAAACGCCTGCGCTTTGAGGCTTTTTATACGAGAGGGCAAAGTCACCTCCTCGACCCACACGATACTAAACGCGACCGACGGATTCGATAAAGAGGAGCTTTATGAGAGGCTGTTGTTCGAGTACTATACGCCCGACATTCCGTATCTGGCGAAAAACATCTTAGTAGCGGACGAACTGGAAAACAAAGCCCTCATAGCCGAAGCCTTAGAGGAGAGATGTTCGCACAGCTTCAACATCCAAACTCCAAAGATAGGCGATAAAAAATCCCTCTGCGATCTTGCGGTAAAAAATGCCAAAGAGCTGCTTTTACTGGGCATTAACGGCACCAAGCTCACTCTTTTTGAATCATTGCAGAGCCTTTTGGAGCTTGAACATACGCCGTTTGTCGTAGAAGTTTTTGACAATTCACACTTGATGGGCGAGGCGACCGTTGGGGCTATGATAGTGTGCAAAAGCGGCAAATTTACAAAGCAAAACTACCGCCACTATCACTTGCACGAAAAGGATGAATATTCGCAGATGAGGGAACTTTTGAGCGAACGCGCGAAGAGGTTCGACAAAGAAGCCGCACCTGATTTATGGCTCATAGACGGCGGCGAGGCTCTACGCTCTTTGGCTGAAGATATCTTGGAAAGCGTGGGGGCAAATGTAGATGTCGTGGCAATCGCAAAAGAGAAAATAGACGCCAAAGCCCACCGAGCAAAAGGCAGCGCAAACGATATCATCTACACAAAAAGAGGCAAACTCTCCTTAAGCACCAGTGACGAAAGACTGCAATTCCTACAAAGGCTGCGCGACGAAGCCCACCGCTTCGCTATCGCATTCCACAGAAAAACAAGACAAAAAAGAGCCAATGAAAGCTCCTCCCTAAAAGCCGCCGGCCTGCAAGCCCCCATCATCAAAAAACTCATAGACTATTTCGGCTCCTTCGAAGCCGCCAAAAAAGCCGACGAAAAGACCCTAAACGCCCTCTTCTCAAAACGCACCGCCAAAAAAGTCTTTGAGGCGATAAACATGGACGCATGATGTAAATTTGCGTGTTTTGACCGAAAATGCCCCATTTTGCCATCGCCGTTTATTCTCCCGTCATTCCCGCGAAGGCGGGAATCCAAACTAAAAAAGTATAAATAATCAAAGAAGATACAATAGGTTCTATCAATCTTTTTTCATTCAAAACTTTATTGTTTTCTTGTCACTTTCTTTTGTTGAAAAGAAAGTAACCAAAACAAGCGAAGCGCTTTTGCGAAGCAAAATGTTTCCTCGAAAGAAACAACCCCCATGAAAGTTGACACTGCCCCTACGGGGTACCCTCCTGTTTTAATTTATT
>JAISQB010000057.1 GCA_031274495.1 Campylobacteraceae bacterium
AAGATGCGTTTTTTTTCTACTTCGCCGATAAGATGGCTCTCTTCTATGCGGTCGTTTAGGGTGTCTTGGATGTCTCGCACATTGTAATCTAAGTCTTCCAAGATGTCCAAAATACATTGGGACTCTAATAGATTTTCTATCTCGTAGCCCTCGTTGTCTATCTTTATCGTCGCTTCCGTGGGGTGCGTGAAGAGATTGTGGCGCATTCCTAAGACCTCTTGGTATGCCCCCACAAGGAAAAATCCTAAGAAATATTCCCTCTCCGCCAGATCCACATCGTGCAAAAACAGAGGCTCTTTTATGTCAAATCCTATCTCGCCGTCGCTATCGCAGGTGATATCCCACAACGACGCCGAGCGGGTAGGGTGCTCGTCGAGTCTATCAAGCGGCATAACGGGGAAATTTTGCTCCAAGCCCCAATAATCGGGCAAGCTTTGAAAGATAGAGAAGTTCACAAGATAGCGCTCTTGCACCTGCTCTTGGATATTGAGTATCTCGCTGTAGTGTTTTTCGCCCAAAATATTTACAGCTTTTTTGATGATGAGATTGACCAAAACTTCGGTATTTGAGCGATCTTGCAAATCCACATAACCCAAATCAAAAAGCGTAAGCAGCGACTCCATATGGTCGATGGCATCGTGCAAAAACTCCATAGCGTTTTTTGAGTTGAGCGTTGTGTAGAGATAGTGAAGCTCTTCGACAAGCTGCGGGTTTACCTTTTTAAATTCAAGCTTATCTTCGGTGTACTCCTGAGAAAATAGCTCAAGCACGGGAGCTATGAGCACGGCGTGATTTGCGGCGACAAAACGACCTGATTCTATGAAGATATCGGGCTCTATTTCATTCTTTTTGTTGGCTATATCTTTCAAAAGATAGACGACGTCGTTGGCGTACTCTTGCAGGGTATAGTTCCTCTGCTGCGCGCTCTCTATCTGCGAATACTCTATAGCAAGTCCGCCTCCCAGATTTATCGCGTGCAGGTTTTGCGCACCCATCTTTTTAAGCTCGGCGTATATGTTGCCCGCTTCTCTGAGCGCCTTTTTGACGGGGGCGATATCCTCTATCTGGGAGCCGATATGAAAATGGATCATCGTAAATTGGTTCAAAAGATTTGCCGCTTTTAACATTTTGACGGCTTCTATGAGCTCTGTGGAGGTGAGTCCGAATTTGGAGTTGATGCCCCCGCTCTTTGCCCAGACGCCTGAGCCTGAGCTGTGAAGTCTTATGCGAAGTCCTATCTTTGGCTTTGGATCAAATCGCTCGCTCGCCGTTTTTATAATGCCGTCAAGCTCGTTTAGCCCTTCGATGGTCAGCGTAATATTGTGCCCCATCTCGGCGGCTATGAAGCCAAGCCCTATCATTTCGCTATCTTTGAAGCCGTTTACGGTTATCGGGGAGCCGTTGTTGTTGTGCGCCATCGCGAGTATCAACTCCGCTTTACTGCCCGCTTCAAGTCCGTATTTGTACTCTTTGCCCAAAGAGACCATATTTCTTACGAAGTTTGGGTATTGATTGACCTTCAAAGGGTATACGGCTTGGAATGAGCCTTTGTACTGTATCTCTTTTTGCGCATTTTTGAAGTTGCTGTAGATAGAGCGTATCTGCTTGTGTATCAAGTGTGGAAAGCGCAAAAGCAATGGTCCTCTAAAGCCCTCGCTTCTGATGTTTTTGACTATGTCTATTATCGCGGGCTGTGAGCCTGTGTTCACACATACTTTGCCGTTTTTGATGATAAAATCGCCGTTACCCCAAACTTTAAGTCCGTAATCTACCATTGAAACTCTCCCAGTGATGTTAAGTCTATCTCGCTATCCGTCTTCTCTTCAAGATTTTTGAGGCGGATTTTTTTAGTTTTTTGTTCGTCTTCGCCTATAAATATGCACCATTTAGCGTCCGCTTTGTCGGCGTTTTTGAGGATTTTGGCGGGATTTTTGGCGTCGTATTCGGCAAAAACCTTTACGCTTCTTCTTAACTCCACAGCTATCTTCAGCGCAAAATCATAAAACCTCTCATCCAAAACGCCTATATAAACCCCCTCTTTTTTTGGAGCAGGCATCTTGATAAGCTCCAAAAGCCGCTCTATGCCTATCGCAAAACCAACCGCAGGAGTGCTTTTACCGCCCAAAAACTCCACAAGCCTATCATATCTGCCCCCGCCCGCGACTGAGCTTTGCGCGCCTATCTCGTCGCTTACAAATTCAAACGCCGTTTTGGAGTAGTAGTCAAGCCCGCGCACTAATTTGGGGTCTATCTCGTAGTTGATGTTAAAATCCGTCAAAACGGCGCGAAGCTCACTAAATTCACTCTTGCACTCACTGCAAAGCTCGTCTATCAAAAGCGGCGCATCTTTTAAAAGAGTGTGGCAATGTTCATTTTTGCAGTCAAGCACGCGGATAGGATTTAAGCTCTTTCTCCTCTCGCAATCCTCGCAAAGCCCCTCTTGCCCATCCAAAAACTTCACAAGTTTAGCGCGGTAAGAGGGCATACATTTGGGACAGCCAAGGGAGTTTAGTTTTAAGACAGTTTTGATGCCAAAAAAGCTGAGTATCTCACTTAGCATTAAAATAACCGTCGCATCCTCCCTCGCACCATTGGCGCCAAAACTCTCGACGCCGAACTGGTGAAACTGCCTTAAGCGCCCCTTTTGCGGACGCTCATATCTAAACATCGGACCATAATAGTAAAACCGCTTAACCCCGCCCGCTTTGTCAAATTTGTTTTGTATAAACGAGCGCACGATACCTGCCGTGCCCTCAGGTCTAAGGGAGACATCGTTGCCGCCCTTGTCCGTGAATTGATACATCTCTTTGCCGACTATATCGCTGCTCTCCCCAACGCTTCTTTTAAACAGAGCCGTCTCTTCCAAAATCGGCGTAGCGATATATGAAAAGCCGTAATTTTCCGCTATCCTTGCGCAATTTTGCGTAAAATAGAGATACCGTTGGCTCTCTTCAAAAGTGATATCTTTCATACCGCGCAGTGCGTTAATCATTTAAAAACCCTTTTATCTTTTCGTGTAAATCTTCTATGCTCCAAGAAGCGTCTAAAATTATATGCTTTATGGCTGTCTTTTTCAAGACTTTTTCCATATTTTCTTGAACCTTCAAAAGGTACTCTATACCTCGGCTCTCTATCTTGTCGTGCGTTTTTGCGGTGATTCTGGAGGTCAAAAGCTCTTTTGTGGTCTTCAAAAAGACGATTTTTTCAGGCAATCTACCGCCTAGCGCGAAGCGGTTTAGAGTAATCAAAAAGTCCAAATCACCCTTTGAATCATTGCTCAGCGCATACGCGATACCCGATATAAAGCCCCTATCGCTTATGACGAGCCTATCGCTGTTTGGCGCTATCACCCTCTCGTAATGCTCCGCGCGGTCGGCTAAAAATAGAAAAAATTCGGCAGATGGGCTTATCTCGAGCTCTTTGTCCAAAAGAAGTGTGCGCAGTTCTCCCCCAAGCTTTGTAGCTCCGGGCTCCTTGGTGATAACGGCGTCCTTATAAATCTCTTGTAACTTTTGTATCTGCGTGCTTTTACCTGTCGTGTCTACACCCTCAAAAAGCACATACATTACGCTCCGCCTTTAAGAAGCTGCTCTATCTCTTTTGGGTATAAGTGCGAAGCGTCGCCGCTGTGTTTTAGGATAGAGCGGATGACGGATGAACTTATGAAGGCATTTTTTAAGGATGGCATAAGATAAACAGTCTCTATCTCTCTATTTAAAGAGGCGTTCGCGTAGCCCATCTGAAGCTCAAATTCAAAATCGCTCACAGCCCTAAGCCCCCTTATAACTGTCAGGATATTTTTACTGCTCGCAAAATCAACCATCAGATTTGAAAACGGCTCTACCTTTATCCCGTCGATATCTTTCACGGCGGCTTTTACCATCTTCACCCTCATCTCCAATGTAAACATCGGCTTTTTCTCATCAGAACTTGCGATCGCTATCAACACTTCGTCAAAAAGCTTTCGCGCGCGCTTGATGATATCTATATGCCCGTTTGATATAGGGTCGAATGTACCCGGATATATGGCTCTTTTTTTCACTCTCCACTCCATCTTTTGTATAAATCATTTGGTATGCCAAGCAGGTCAAACCACCGTCCGATGAGGAAATCCTCCATATCTTCAAGCGTCTTGATATCGGCGTAAAACCCCACAACAGGGGGCGCTATTATAACTCTATTTTGGGCAAGCGTGTGCATATTGGACAAAGATATCGCGCAGTATGGCATCTCCCTTGGCGCCAAAAGCAGCTTTTTTTGCTCTTTTATCATCACGGCGGCACTTCTTGTCAAAAGATTGTCCGCGATACCTACGGCGATTTTGGCGAGGGTGTTCATACTGCACGGTATCACCGCCATCATATCCGCGCCAAATGACCCCGAAGCCGTGCGTTCTGATATGTCGGAGTTGTCCAAAAGCTCAAAATTCTCCTCTTTTTTGCTTACGATTTTAGCGCTATTAGTTGCTATCACGAAAGCTTTGTACTCTTCGGGCAGGGCGTGCAAGAACTTCAACCCCAATCTCACGCCGCTGGCACCCGATATACCGACAATAATTTTCTTCATATTTTCAAGACCTTTTTAAGTAAAAGATTTTACATTTTATGAGATTATGTTTTGCTTTAGATATATGCTCTCTTTTAGTTTTTTAATATACGCAAAAAGTTATAATAAAAGCGTTACAAAAATCCTTATAAAAAGATAAAAGATGAGATTAAAAAGATTGGCGATTGTTGCCCTTGGCGCGATGGGGGTTTTTGTCGCTTT
Organism: Campylobacteraceae bacterium; assembly: GCA_031274495.1. Classification (GTDB taxonomy): domain Bacteria; phylum Campylobacterota; class Campylobacteria; order Campylobacterales; family Campylobacteraceae; genus JAIRKW01. The sequence goes on from JAISQB010000057.1 coordinate 4,768, forward strand.
TGGGGCGATTTTCGGGCAGAGTTTTTTCTATTATCCAAAGCGGGGCGAGAGTAGTTATACCCCTAAAAGTTTGGGGCTATCTTACGAAAATGTCTATTTTGAAAGCCTTGATGGGACTAAACTAAACGGCTGGTTTATATCCTCAACAATCGAGGCAAAAGGGACGGTCATACAGGTACACGGCAACGCGGGAAAGCTTGAGGATCATCTGGACTTTGTCAGCTGGCTGCCCCAAAGAGGCTACAATCTTTTTATGTTTGACTACCGTGGATACGGGCTCTCCGAAGATAAAAAGCAGACCCCAAAAGCTCTTATGGAGGATACGAAAGCGGCGATCGGCTACATAAGAGGACGCACGCCAAATGAAAAACTCTTCATCCTCGCCCAAAGCCTTGGCGGCAATAACGCCATAGCGGCGATCGGCTCGGGGCAGAGGAGGGGGATAAAAGCGCTTCTTGTAGACTCTACATTCTTTTCATATAAAAAGATAGCGGATGATAGATTGCCGAATGGAGGCATATTCGTCAGCGACAGATACAGCGCTTCCAGCTTCATAGCCTCCGTCGCGCCCATACCGACCCTTTTTATGCACAGTAAGGGCGACGAAGTTATCCCATACGAACACACCGAACAACTATACGCCCTTGCCAACCACCCCAAAAAACTCATCATCGTCCCGCACGGTCGCCACATCAGCGCGCTGAAAAACATCATCTACCAAAACGAAGCGGTGAGATTTTTTGATGAGAATCTATAAATGAGGCGGCTTTTATACCTCATCGCGGGCATATTCATAGCCGCCTTTGCGCTCTTTTGGGTAGTGACGCATATAAATCTGAATTTTTCCAAAAAACAGGGCGATATCGTAGACGAGATGGACGGCGTCGCGGTATATTACAACGGCGCAGTGGAGAGTGTAGAGGGGCGAAACACGGCAGATGACGGCTACAATATCGGACTCAAATACCAATGCGTCGAGTTTGTCAAAAGGTACTATTGCGAACATCTAAACCACAAAATGCCCGACTCATACGGACACGCGAAGGACTTTTTCGACGCCGACATAAAAGACGCCGAACAAAACCCAAAACGCGCCCTAACGCAATACAAAAATCCAAGCGCCACACTACCGCAAAAGGGCGATATCTTGGTATTTAAAGGGACGATTTTAAATAGATACGGACACGTGGCTATCATCTCCAATGTAACGGGGGCGCAGGTAGAGATAATCCAACAAAACCCTGGGCAATTCGGCAATTCAAGGGAGTGGTTTGCTCTTGCGGAACAAGACGGAAAGTATTTCATAGAAAATAGCCGCGTTTTGGGGTGGCTTAGAAAGGAAAAACAGTGAACGCTAAAAAGATTACAACTTTTTCAGAGTATATATCCGATGAGAGCCGCGTCAGCCTTGACTTGCGCGAAAAAATAAATTTTGAAACGGCGCTTATCGGTAAGATGGTCGAATTGCGAGAGAAAAAAGGGTTATCGCAAAGGGAACTTGCCGATTTGAGCGGACTAAAACGAGAGCTTGCAAAGTATGCCGCAGATAGATACGCTTATCAAGGTACTCCGTCCCCTTGGATATACTCTTAGCATAACTAAACTATAACTTGGTGAAGTTTACGGCGGTTTCCTTGCCAAACTCGCACCATTGCCGCGCTAAACAATCGGCGCCAAAGTAGGGCGGGGCACCGTTTGATGCGAAGCATCCGAAATTTTTGCAGAAAATGAGAGATGTCTACCGTCAAATCCCACATCGCTTTTACATTGAGCCGTGCAAGCGCTTATCCGCGCACGCATTTTACACACTTCGCGCCCACAAAAGGTCATTTTGCGCCCGAAAAAAGCCCCCTAATTAGCCCTGCCTATCAACTTTAGGCGCGCTTGGTGGCTTTTTATGTCTATCTTATTGACAGCTACGACTTTGGCAACGGTGATTTTGATGTTGCTGTCGTCAAGTCTGATGGTTTTTGTCTTGAAATCCCTGTCTTGGATGTACGGCACCAGCTGTAAAATGTCGGCATCCTCGTCTTTGACATATATCTTCACCGCGCTTTCGTCGTTTATCTTGTAATGCACGATGTCGCCGCTGTTTATCTTGGTGTCGGTATCGCAGATGATTTCGTCTTTATCTTCGATTTCAGGTGCCATATTGCTTCCGCAGGCTATCACGCAGTAGAGTTTTTCTATTTTGCCGTTGCCCTTATATGGGGCGAAGCCCTCGAATTTTTCGCTTTTTACATCCGCGCCGCAGCTGACAGCGCCTACAATAGGGACTTTTTTGATGGGTTTGGCGTCGTTGTCATATAAAGAGCTAAGGTCTGTTTTATAAAACTGCGCAATTTTGGCGGCGTACTTCTCGGGGATGCTCTCCCTTGATACCCAGTTACCAAACACCTGCGCCGAGACGCCTAAGAAGAGCGCTAAGTCGATATTCTTCGTACTCTCCCGTTTCATCATCTCAATCGTCACTTCAAATAGTCTGTTCATATTGTCATTTCCTCATAATTTTACGCAAATTGTACACACATTTTGTTTATATCATTCTGAAGTCAAATCAACAAAATGTGTATCTCAAGATAAGCCCAACACACATTTTGTTTATATGCCTTTTGAGCCCTAAATAACGCTATTTTAGATGATTTTTATGTATTTTAAAATGGGGTTAGTGTGGGATAAGGATAGTGTGGATTTTAACGCCAAACTACCAATTATAAGCGCTATAAACTACAACGCGGATGTAAAAAAATGAAAATTCGGGGCTTCGCCCCATATAAAAGCGAAGGCAAGTTAAACGGTAGCGGCAAAACCTTTAACTATATCTATTTATAAGCGCCCATATTTATACTTTTTACGCAGCATTTTGGTGCTCTTGTCAAGTCGTGGGCGATATTTCTCTGCTATTTGGCGCAAGTTGCTCGGCTTTTTCTCTATTATACGCCTTTGCGCTACCCAAATGTTCGCACACGGCGGCATTTTCCCATCCGCCGTAAACGCCGTGTGCGCCTTTTAACTCATTGAATTTGCTGTTTTTGAAGTCAAATATAGAATATATCAGCCTCTATCGTCTGCTTTTATGCGCCAAAAAACGAAAAAGCGGACAAACTTCCCGCTATTTGACCTCTTTTTTGAAGTACGCCACGCCGCCAAACACGACGATTACCTCACCATTTTCGTCCGTGACGGTAACATCGTAGTGCCCGATGGTTTTATTTTTGCTCACCTCTTTTGCCTCAGCGTAAAAAGTGCCTATCTTCCCCGCCCGCAAAAATGTAGCCGTAGTGGACATCCCCACAGCGCACGCCACGCCCTCTATCTCGTCCGCCGCGGAGTTAACAGCAAGCGCAAAAGCGTAATCAGCCAAAGTATACGTAACACCACCCTGAATACGCCCGATACCATTCAAGCAATGTTCCCCACACTCCAAACTAACCTTCGCCCTCCCACCGCCTACGCTTACAATTTTGATGCCCAAAAAAAGCGCGAATTTATCCTGTTTTACAAGTTCTACAGCTTTCATTTGTTATATCCTTGGTTTTAAAGTGGTTATTATACATTAAGTTGAATTATTTCTCCCGTCATTTCGCTCCCTCTTCCGTCATTCCCGCGCAGGCGGGAATCCAAACTCTCTTCGTTGTGTTTTGGGATTACGCAACAATCCGTGAGAATAAACCTACAAAACACTCAACCGTTAAGATAAATTTCTCGTCGCTTCGCTCTAACGGAATGACGAAAAGGGAGGTTGTCACCACATACAGCGATAGCGATAATCGCGTAATCGCGATTTTGTTTTTCCCCCATTTTGACACTGCCTCCTGTTTTGATTTATTCAAGGAAAAAGAGCGAGGACCTGTTTGAGTTGTTGTTTACAACAACGAGTCCCGCAGCTCCCTTGAATAAATTAAAACAGGAGGGTACCCCGTAGGGGCAGTGTCAACTTTCATGGGGGGGTCATTTCTTTGGTCACTTTCTTTTTGATAAAAGAAAGTAACAAGAAAACAAAGAAGTTTTGAATGAAATCAAAAATGATAAAACCTATTTTATGCTCTTAAATGTGATGGAGATTCCGTGTCAAGCACGGAATGACGGAGAGAGTTTCAAGGAAACATTTTGCCAAGGCAAAAGCACTACGCTTGTTTTCAAGGAAATATTTCGTTTCACGAAAGCACTACACTTATTTTGGATTCCCGCCTGCGCGGAAATGACGCAAGGAGGCGGAAACGATGAAATGGATAGAGCGAAGCGACGAGGAATTTTTGTGTTTGAACCTATAAAATGTTTGACCGTTAAGGTTCCTCGTCGCTTTGCTCGCTCGGAACAAGGAGTGGGTTACCCTATCCACTCCTCCACTTTCTTCATCCGTTCGTGTGCGGTCATATCTATTTTTATGGGGGTTAGGGAGATGAAGCCTTGATTTAGGGCGTTGATGTCGCTTTGTTCGTCGAACTCTCTTTGCCACGTTAGGGATTCAACGCCTATCCAGTAGTACTCTTCGCCGCGGGGGTTTTTGTTGACTATGACGCCTGTGTCGTATGCTCTGGAGCCGCCTCTTGTTGTCTTGTAGCCTTTGCACATTTGGGGGTCTATGGGTGGGATATTGACATTTAGGAACTCTCTTTTATCGAGCGGCAAGCCCTCTTCAAGTATCTTTTTTGCCAACTCATACGCGCACTTTGCGGCTAATTTATATCCCAGCGCGTCCAATGAAGCCCTGCCGTTTGTGTAGTACTGCGATATCGCAAATGACGGAATGCCGTGCAGTGTCCCCTCCATAGCGCCTCCGGCTGTGCCGCTGTAAGTTATATCTTCGCCCAGATTTGCACCTAAATTGATACCGCTTACGATGAGGTCGGGGCGTTTGTCTTTGTCGTATAGGGCGTTTAGGGCGAGATAGACGCAGTCGCTGGGGGTGCCGTCGTCGAGTTTGAAAAAGTCATCATCGACTCTTATGAATTTAAGCGGTTTGGTCACTGTGAGCGAGTGTCCGCAGGCTGATTTTTCGGTGGATGGAGCTACTATTGTAACGCTGCCAAGGGGTCTTAGGGCGTTTGCGAGGGCGAGTAAACCCTTGCTCTCATATCCGTCGTCGTTTGTGATTAAAATCCGTTTTTGCATATCATAGCCTCATAATTTTATAAAAAATTATATCCAAAAAAGAGAAGAAAAGGAATTTTCCGCGATATTTTCAGATAATTCATACTAAACTAATCAAGATACTTGACTTTAAAAATAAAATTTGATAAAATTCGTCATCTTTTTTACAGATAAAGGAGTTTTTTAT
>JAISQB010000051.1 GCA_031274495.1 Campylobacteraceae bacterium
ACGCATCTGCATTTACATACCGAATATTCGCTGCTTGATGGGGCAAATAAGATTAAAGAGTTAGCCAAACGCTTGAAAGCCCAAGGGGTGAAGGCGGCGGCTATGACAGACCACGGGAATATGTTCGGGGCGATTGATTTTTATAAGACTATGACAAAAGAGGGCATCAAACCCATCATCGGTATAGAGGCGTATATCCACAACGGCGACGAACTGGGTGACAAGAGTATAAAGCAGCGTTTTCACCTATGTCTATTTGCCAAAAACGAGATAGGCTACAAAAATCTAATGTACCTAAGCTCTATGAGTTATATAGAGGGTTTTTACTACTTTCCGCGTATCAATAAAAGGCTTCTTAGGGAGCATAGCGAGGGGCTTATCTGCTCGTCGGCGTGTCTGCAGGGTGAAGTGAGTTGGCATCTGAATATCAAAGAGCGCAATGTCCGATATGGTGCCGGCGGATATGAGAGGGCAAAAGAGGTGGCGCTGGAGTATCGGGATATATTCGGCGAGGATTTTTATCTGGAGCTTATGCGCCACGGTATAGGCGACCAGCTTGCTATAGATGAGCAGATTATCCGTCTATCGCGTGAAACAGGTATAAAAATAATAGCCACAAACGACACACACTACCCAAATCAAGAGTACGCCCAAGCTCACGAAGCTTTTATGTGTATCGCGATGAACAAACAGCTCGACGACCCAAATAGACTGCGCCACTCCGTAAAAGAGTTTTATGTCAAATCGCCCGAAGAGATGGAGGAGCTTTTCCTTGATATCCCCGAAGCCATCTCCAATACGCAAGAGATCGTCGATAAGTGCGATTTGAAATTAAACCTCGGCAATCCCACGCCGCCAAATTTCCTCTTTACCACGGAATACGCCAAAGAGTACGGCGTCGCACTGCCCAAGCCGGAAGAGCTAAACTCCCTTGAAAACGACAAAGCGCTATTTGAGAAGATATGCCGCATAGGACTTGACGAGCGGCTGCAATATATACCTAAAGAAAAACACGCCGAGTATAAAGAGCGGCTGGAGCGCGAGATAGAGATAATCAAAGAGATGAAATTCCCGGGATATATGCTCATCGTTTGGGATTTTATCCGCGAGGCTAAAAAAAGAGGTGTCCCTGTAGGTCCCGGGCGTGGTTCGGCGGCGGGAAGTTTGGTCGTCTACTCTTTGAGGATCACGGACATTGACCCGATGCCTTATAACCTCCTCTTCGAGCGGTTTTTGAATCCTGCTCGTATCAGTATGCCCGATATCGATATCGACTTTTGCCAGAGGCGACGCGAGGAGATTTTCCAATATGTCGTGGATAAATACGGCAGATACAATGTCGCGCAAGTTATAACATTTGGTAAACTCTTAGCGCGAGGTGTCATCAGAGATGTCGCCAGAGTGCTTGGAGTGCCCTTGTCAGAGGCAGACCATATGGCAAAACTCATCCCAAAAGAGCTTGATATCACGCTAAACGGCAAAGGCAAAGAGGGTGAAGACGGATATAAACCCGGAGCCTTTCAAAAAGAGCCGAAGCTACGAGAACTTATCGAAACAAACGCCAACGCCAAACGCGTGTGGGACTTCGCGCTATCTTTGGAGGGGCTTAACAGAAACGCAGGTATGCACGCCGCGGGCGTTGTTATAAGCAACGAAGAACTCTGGAAAAAGACGCCCCTTTATAAGCCGTCCGACAAAAACAACATCATCACGCAGTATTCGCTCAAATTTTTGGAAGATGTTGATTTGATAAAGTTCGACTTCTTGGGGCTGGATACCCTTACCATTATCAACGACGCCGTGGAGATGATAGACAGACGCCACGGTATAAAGATAGATTGGTCCGATATAAATATGGATGACCAAGCGGTCTACAATATCGTCAAAAGCGGTCACACCGTGGGCTTGTTTCAGATAGAGTCAGACGGTATGCAGCAGCTAAACACGAGGCTTCAGCCCACCACTTTTGAGGATATCATAGCCGTTTTGGCTCTGTATCGTCCGGGTCCTATGGAGTCGGGGATGCTTGATGATTTTATCGAGCGAAAGCACGGGCGGGCGAAAATAACATATGCGTTTGATGAATTAGAGCCCATACTAAAGCCCACTTACGGCGTCATCGTCTATCAAGAACAGGTTATGCAGATAGTCCAAACCATAGGCGGCTTTTCGCTGGGCGGGGCGGATCTGGTGCGACGGGCGATGGGTAAAAAGATAAAAGAGGAGATGGACAAACTCAAAATCGACTTTGCCGACGGTGCGGCGAAAAACGGATTTGACAGGAGAAAATCAGAAGAGCTCTTCGACCTCATCGTCAAATTTGCAGGATATGGCTTCAACAAATCCCACTCTGCCGGCTACGCAATGCTCACATTCCAAACCGCGTGGCTCAAAGCGCACTACACCCAAGAGTTTATGGCAGCTATCCTCACCAGTAAGCAAAACGACACAGACAAAATCGTCAAATATATAGACGAAGTCGAGCGCCTTGGCATCAAACTTTTGCCGCCCGATATCACAAAGAGTGAGGTTGAGTTTACGCCGATCATCACGGAAGACGGCAAAAAGGCTATCCTCTTCGGACTTGGCGCGATAAAGGGTGTGGGCGCGGCGGCAGTTAAATCTATGCTTGAGGCGAGAAAAGATAAAACTTTCAAAGATATAAGCGATTTTATCTCGCGCATAGACGGGCAAAAGGTCAACAAAAAGGTGATAGAGAGCCTCATCAAAGCAGGCGCGCTCGACACTTTCGGCTTTTCGCGAAGAGCCCTTTTGGAGCAGATAGAGATCATCATCAAAGCAAGCCAAAACAACTCCGAGCTAAAACGCTCCGCGACAAATTCGCTATTCGGACAGAGCGAAGAGATACTCACCGTCAATATAGAGTTAACCCCGCTGCCCGAGTACGAACTAAAAAGAATACTCGATTTTGAGCGCGAAACGACGGGATTATACATATCTGGGCATCCGTTAGAAGAGTTCAAGCAGGAGTTAAAAAAGATAAAATACACCCTCTCCACCGAGCTTGACGATATCGACAGCGGCTCGAAACTGCTGTTTGTCGGTAAAGCGGAGGATATCAAAACCAAGATAAGCAAAAAGGGCAATAAATTTGGCATTCTCACACTTTTGGATATGCGCGGCACGCTGGAGTTTACACTTTTTGAGAGCATTATGAAGACGCTTGAAGAGATAGACTTGAACGAACCTATCGCCGTTTTTGCGCAGCTTACAAAAGATGACGGGACCAACTCTTTTAAGGTTTTAAAGGTGATGAATCTGGAAGATGCGAAAAAACAAAAAGTCGATATCATCAAGATAAATAAAAACGAAGAAGCCGCAGCGGAGACATTTACAAATGAGAGCACTGATAACGGCGGCTCGTGCGTTGCCAATGTCGTACTGGGCGAGCCGCAGAGCAATGTAGAAATTATCGTGGAGCTATCGTCCGACACGAGCGTTTTGGAGAGAATCTACGAACTCTCAAACGAACACACCGGAGCGCGCAAAGCGATACTAAAAATCATCGCGCAAAACAGAAGCGTAAACATCCCCCTACCCTTCGGCGTAAATGAGACCTTTATAGATAAGCTGGGAAAGTTGGAGAATGTAAGGATCGGCGGATAAACTCTTCAAAATCTTTCAAGTCGAAGAGCAGGAGTTTTTCGCTTTGCATTTTTAAGAGCTCTTTACTAAAACCGCTTTTGGAAAATAGCGCGAAAGTCTCCACGCCAAGCCGCTCTTTGGCGCACTTTTTTTGCAGATGAGTTAAGATATTTTTGCATACCGCGTGGTTTTTCCACTTAACCTCAGCGGCGATGTAGCGGCACTCTTCATCTATCGCTAAGATATCTATCTCGCTATTTTTCGACCAGTAACTGCCTGAGCTTATGATTTGACGCCCAAGCTTTATAGCAAGCAGCTTTTCGCACAACATCTCAAAGGTCAAACTTACAAATTTTTCAAAACCGCTTTTGATGATCTCTAAAAGTTTCCCCTCTTCGCCGCTTTTTATGAGGGCGAAATTTGGCGCGATAAATGTGTACCAAAACCGCGTAAAAGAGTCGCAAAAGAGCACTTTATCCTCTATCTTGTAGTTTCCAAGCCCCTTTTTTAGCCTCTCTTTGCGGACTCTTTTCAACGGCTCTTCGCGGCTCAACTCTTTTTTGATGATACCGCTTGCAAATAGCTCCTTATACAAGCTCTGTCCCAAAAAGCGCGAGATGGTGCACTTATCGTAAACCGAGTAAATTTTTCTATCCCCGTTTGCCAGAGCTATTAACATATCGGTAAACTCTTGTTGGTGATGTGAAAATGTAAAGCCGCTTGATAAAATTTGGGCGTTTGGCAAGATAAATCGCTCCACCGCCTCCAACGCCGAGACATCGCTACCGGCGTCAAAGTCAAGCCAAAAGCCCTCAAATAGGGCAAAATACTCTATCTGTTCGGCGATATCCGCCCTTTTGTGCTCTTTGCAAAAAGAGATAAATCTTTCTATAACCCGACCCTTTGTTTTTTGGATAATTTTAGCACAAAAAAATCGGTCGCGGGTGGTTGGATTGCCCATTTTTTGCCCTTTTTTGCATTGACAAACGCCGCGGCTAAAATATATAATACGACTTTAATAAAAACCAAAAAGGACCACTTTTGCAAGATCTTCAAGAGTTGAAAAAGCTCTCACACGAGTATAAATCTCTGCCCGTTTACAAGATAGTGTCGGGCGACTTGCTCACCCCGATAGAGACTTTCAAGATTTTGAAAAATATTTCGCGCCACTGTTTTATCTTGGAGAGTTTGGAGGATAAGGACAACACGGGGAGATATACATTTTTAGGCTACAATCCAAAGCTTGAAATATCCTGCAAAGACGGACGCCTATCCATAAAAAACGGCGTAAATCTAACTATAAACAACGCCGACCCAAAAGAGTATATACAGCAGATCATAGACGACAACAAAGCGCCCAAATTTGACGCTCTGCCGCCGTTCGCGGGCGGGCTTGTGGGGTACTTTTCGTATGATTTTATCAAATACGCCGAAAAGAGTCTGAAATTAGACGGCGAGGATACGGAGAATTTTAAAGATGTGGATTTGATGCTTTTTGATAAAGTGGTCGCATTTGATAACCTGAAAAAAGAGATTTTTTTAATTATAAACATCAAAACGGACGCCTTTGAGGAGAATTACAATAAAGCTTTGAGCGAGCTATCACATATGGAAAGTCTCATCAAAAACGGCGAAAAAGCGAAGATTGCCAAGCTCAAACTCACCTCCCCATTTCAGGCACTCTTTGACGAAGAGAGATACTGTGCGATGGTGGAGAGGGCTAAGCGCTACATCAAAGAGGGGGATATTTTTCAGGTCGTTTTATCAAACCGCTTGGAAGCCGAAGCTGAGGGCAGTCTGTTCGGCACTTACGAAATCCTACGCGAAACGAACCCCTCACCTTATATGTTCTATTTTAGCAGCGATATGGTCGAGATCGCAGGCGCCTCCCCCGAAACGCTCGTCAAATCAAACGCCGATAAGGTCTGTACATTTCCGCTGGCAGGCACAAGGGCGCGAGGGAGCGATAAAAACGAGGATGAGGCGTTAGAAAGAGAGCTTTTACAAGACCCAAAAGAGTTAGCCGAGCACAATATGCTTGTAGATCTGGGGCGCAACGATATAGGCAAGATAAGTAAATTCGGCAGCGTGAAAGTGAGCCGATACCTCTCCATCGTGCGCTTTTCTCACGTTATGCACATAGGCTCGATCGTGGAAGGCGAAATGAGAGAGGATAAAAACGCGCTTGACGCGATAGGTGCGGTTCTGCCTGCCGGCACATTGTCGGGTGCTCCCAAAATCAGAGCTTGCGAAATCATCCACGAGCTTGAAGGAAACAAACGCGGCATCTACGGCGGCGCGATAGGCTATCTAAGCTTCACGGGCGATATGGATACTTGTATCGCGATACGCATAGCCTTTAAAAAAGACGGCAAAGTATATGTGCGCTCAGGGGCGGGCATAGTGGCAGATAGTGTCGCGAAAAACGAATTTGCGGAGTGCAACAATAAAGCAAAAGCGGTCATAAATGCACTCCAAGCCGCCGCGAGGATAGAAAAATGATACTTTTGATAGACAACTACGACAGCTTCTCTTACAACCTCTACCAGTTGATAGGCTCGATGAATCCCGACATAAAAGTGGCACGAAATGACGAATTGACGATAAAAGAGATAGAGACCCTAAACCCCTCATCCATCATACTCTCCCCCGGACCAGGTCGCCCCGAAGATGCCGGAGTGTGTATGGAAGCGGTCAAATATTTCGCCGGCAAAGTCCCAATCCTCGGCGTCTGCCTCGGACATCAAGCCATTTGCGAGGTATTCGGTCTTAAAGTCATCTACGCCAAAATTCTTATGCACGGCAAACAGTCCCTGATAACCATCGACCCAAAAAGCCCAATATTTGAGACACTGCCCGACCAAATCTTAGTAGCAAGATACCACTCCTTAGCCGCAGACTCTTCAAATGTACCCCCAACCCTAAAAGTCATCGCCGCAACAGATGAAGATGAAATTATGGCGGTAAAACACGCCACCTTCAACATCTACGGCGTCCAATTCCACCCCGAATCCATCCTCACCCCGCACGGCAATGTGATACTCAAAAATTTTTTAGAGTTGGATAGGGTTGTTCATTAAAATCTTGATGTGTAAACGCGGCTAATCCGCTCTTCCGTCATTTGCGTACAGGCGGGAATCCAAACCCTCTTTCGTCATTCCGTGCTTGACACGGAATCTCCATCACATTTAAGAGCATAAAATAGGTTTTATCATTTTTGATTTCATTCAAACTCTTCTTGTTTTCCTGTTACTTTCTTTTGTTGAAAAGAAAGTAACCAAAGAAACAATCCCCATGAAAGTTGACACTGCCCCTACGGGGTACCCTCCTGTTTTGATTTATTCAAGGGAGCTGCGGGACTCGTTGTTGCAAGCAACAACTCAAACAGGTCCTCGCTCTTTTTCCTTGAATAAATCAAAACAGGAGGCAGTGTCAAAATGGGGGGAAGAGAAAATCGCGATTACGCGATTATCGCTGTCGCTGTGTGCGGTGATGACCTCGCCCTTCCATTGTTCCAACAGAGCGAAGCGACGAGGAATCTTAACGGTTGCCTTCTTTTTCGTCATTCCCGCGCAGGCGGGAATCCAAAACAAGCGAAGCGCTTTTACGAAGTAAAATGTTTCCTTGAAACTCTCTTCGTCATTGCGGGCTTGACCCGCAATCTCCATATGTGTAGTG
>JAISQB010000095.1 GCA_031274495.1 Campylobacteraceae bacterium
CTCTTCAAAGGCTCCGACGCCGTGCATAAAAGCTACGCCGCAAACACAAAAGAGGCTGGGGCAAGTGTCCATTTTGTAAATGAAGAGTTAGACGGCGGGGAGCTGATCTTGCAAAAAAGTTTCGCTCGCACACCCGATATGAGCTACGAAGAGTACGAAGCAAAAATCCACGAGATAGAGTATGAGATATTGCCCGAAGCGGTGGTAAAGTTGCTGGTAAAACAGTAAAGATATTTGCGCTCTATTTTCCTCGCGGCAGCGAATGGCGCTGTCGGACGGAGTGAAAAATCTTGCGCGGAATTGATGTGAAGGTCATTTTGCTATGTAATACGACCAATACAAAATACGGATAAAGCCCTGATACAAAAATAGATGCACGGCTTTATCTGCAAAAGTGATACCTTTTTTAGAAAAATTACTCCCCGTTATTATTTTTAGTGAATAAAAGCTTTTGCACTGCAAAAGTGCAAAAGCTTTCCTATTGCTTTACTCTACCGGAGCGACGAGAAAATAGTGGATTCCCGTTTTCGAGGAAACATTTTGCTTCGCAAAAGCGCTTCGCTTGTTTTGGATTCCCGTTTTCACGGGAACGATGAAAAGGGTGGCAGGAATGATAGAAAGAAGGGCGGGTTTCCGCATTTCTCCGCGGATATACGCGTTTTGCACTACGCTGAAGCGCGGGAATGGCGGGAGTAGCCAATCCTACTTCCCGCCCATCAACCACACTCACTAAACAGAACTACCTCTTCGCCCTCTTTTTTAAATTGTCCGCTATCAAGAACGCAAGTTCCAGCGCTTGGTCGGCGTTTAGTCTTGGGTCGCACATTGTTTCGTATCGGCTTTTTAAGCCCTCTTCCGTTATCGCTTTTGCGCCGCCTACGCATTCGGTGACATTTTGTCCCGTCATCTCAAGGTGGACGCCGCCCGCATATGTGCCTTCGCTTTGGTGGATTTCAAAGAAACTATTTACTTCGGATAATATGCTGTCAAACGCCCTTGTTTTGTAGTTATTGGAAGTCTTTATCGTGTTGCCGTGCATAGGGTCTATACTCCAGAGCACCTCTTTGCCCTCTTTTTTCAAAGCTCGTAAAAGCGGCGGAAATAGCTCGCCTATCTTGTCGTGTCCCATACGCACGATGATATTTATCCTTCCCGCGAGATTATCCGGATTTAAGACATCTATCACGCCAAGAAGTTCGTTTATATCGGTCTTTGGTCCCGCTTTTATACCCACGGGGTTATGCACTCCGCGCAAAAACTCCACGTGAGCGCCGTCCGCGTCCCTCGTCCTGTCGCCTATCCACAAAAGGTGCGCCGAGCAGTCGTACCAACCGCCCGTCAAGCTATCTTGCCTTGTGAGCGCCTCCTCGTAGTTCAAAAGCAGCGCTTCGTGCGAAGTGTATATTTCCGTCTCGTGAAGCATCGGGGTATTTTCCGAAGTGATACCGCAAGCCTCCATAAAAGCCAAAGTCTGCGTGATCTGCTCCGCCAACCTCTCATATTTTTCGCCGAGCATACTATCTTTCATAAAGCCAAGATTCCACTTATGCACCTCGCGCAAGTCAGCCAAACCGCCTCTTGCAAAGGCGCGCAAAAGATTCATCGTAGCGGCGGATTGGTTGTAGGCTTTTAACATTCTTTTAGGCTCGGGCGTTCTGGCTTTTTCGTTAAATGCTATATCGTTGATGATGTCGCCTCTAAAGCTTGGGAGTTTCACGCCGTCCACATCTTCGTAATCACTCGAGCGCGGCTTCGCGAACTGCCCGCCCATACGCCCGACTTTGACCACAGGACAGCCCCCCGCAAATGTCAAAACGACCGCCATTTGTAAAATAACTTTAAACATATCTCTGATATTTACAGCCCCGAACTCCGCAAAGCTCTCAGCGCAGTCGCCCCCCTGCAGCAAAAACGCCTTCCCCTTAGTAACTTCCGCCAAGCTTTTGGTAAGATTGCGCACCTCTCCCGCGAAGACAAGCGGCGGCACTCTACCCAGCTCCGTTTCGACCTTTTTTAACTTTTCAAGATTGGGATAGATAGGCTGCTGTTTTATCGGTTTTTCTCTCCACGACTCTTTAGTCCATATTTTCATTCATATTCCTTTTTGATAAACGATAAAAATTACTAATAAAGCATAAATTATAATAAAAATGTACTTATAAGCTTCTTTTAACGTCTAAAAAACTACAATTTACCCAAAAAGAGTATACATTGCCCACTTCATTTTCACAACAACAAACAGGTATCATCTGCGCGATTGCCGCATTCTTTTTGTGGGGTATCTTCCCCCTATATTTCAAACTCGTAAGCCACATACCGCCCCTTGAAATGCTCTGCCACCGTATCGTCTGGTCGGCGTTTTTCTTGGCTATCTTGCTCTATTTCTCCAAAGGACTTGAAGAGATAAAAGCGGTATTTCGCTCGTTTCGCACGGTCGTTTTGTTATTTATCACAGGAGCTTTGATAGCGCTAAACTGGCTCATCTACATCTACGCCGTCACGAACGATATGATAGCCGAAGCCAGCCTTGGCTACTTCATCAACCCCCTTGTGAACATCATCTTAGGGATAATTTTCCTCAAAGAAAAGACAAGCTTTTTAGAAAAAATCGCCATAGCGACAGCCTTTTTCGCCATCTCCTTTGAGATCGTCAACTTAGGTTCGATACCCCTTATCGCCCTCTCGTTGGCGTTTACATTCGGCATTTACGGGCTCATCAGAAAGGTGATGAGAGTGAGTTCATTCACGGGGCTATTTGTAGAGACATCGCTCATCGCCCCTTTAGCGCTTGGCTATCTCATCTTTTTGGGCTTTTCGCACACGCTTGTATTCACATTTGACGCCTCCGCGTGGCTTATCGCGCTCTCGGGTCCCGTCACATTCATACCGCTTCTACTCTTCGCGGGTGCGGTATCAAGGATAAGGCTTGGCACGATAGGATTTATCCAGTACTTAAGCCCCACTATCACTTTTGCTCTGGCTATATTTGTGTATGATGAGCCTTTATCGCTCAGCAGAGTGACGACATTCGCGCTCATATGGCTTTCACTGGTATTTGTCACGGCGGACGCTTTGATGAGGAGAAAAAAAGCTTAGTCTTTTCTATAGCGTGGCGTAAAAATGGCATATTATAAGCTCCATTTAACGCCATTAACTATACAATCTCTTTTCAATTTTACAAAAAGAAGTTTTTATGAAGAGGCTCTCCGCGACCAATCTTGGACTCATAAGCTCGATTGGTTCATTTTTCCTGATGGGTATGATCCCCGCCTATTTTAAGCAGTTCGACGATGTATCCGCGGGCGAGATTTTAGCCCAAAGGATAGTCTGGTCGGTGCTATTTTTGGCGCTCACACTCATCCTCGCCAAAAAGGTAAGATACACCAAAAATATCTTCAAAAACCCCAAAACGCTACTCTATCTCACGATAAGCGGCGCCCTGATAGCCTCCAACTGGCTCATCCTGATATGGGCAAGCTCCAACGAGATGATACTGGAGGTGAGCCTCGGGCGATTTTTAAGCCCGCTTGCCGTCGTACTCATAGGCATATTTTTACTAAGCGAAAAGGCAAATACCACGCAAAAGATAGCGATATTTATGATGTTTTGCGCGATATTTATCAAGCTTTTGGGCTTTGGCAAAGTACCCATCGCCGCTCTGCTTTTAGCCGCCACCTACGCGCCATACTGCTTGGTAAGAAAAAAGATAAATATCCACTCCGCGAGCGCTATTTTTATGGAGATGCTGATGATGGTGCCGTTTGCCGTTGCGTTTATCATCTACCTTTGGCTTTGCGGCAAGTCCAATTTTTCGCTTGGGCTCGACGACGCGAACACTTGGCTTTTTATATGTATGGGACCGCTGACGCTGCTGATATTTGTCCTCTTCGGGCTTGGTGTCTCAAGGCTCAAGCTCAGCACTATGGGATTTACGCAGTATATCAGCCCCACTGTGGGTATGGTACTGGCGATATTTATATACAATGAGCCCTTTACGAAGAGTGATTTTTTTGTCTTTTTGCTCATCTGGTGCGCGCTGTTCATCATCACTATCGACTCATTTTTTAAACTCTCACAAGAAAAACTTAGGAGTTGGAAATCATCCATTTTAAATATATTTAAATTCTAATATAATCTTTTATTTAGCTGTGCTTATATATAATAACCCCTCGCCAAATACGGCGATTTAAAACAGAGGAAACTATATGAGCGCCCAACTTCTCGCAGCCATCGTCATAGCGGCGATAGTCATCATCATAATGATAAAACAGATAAACCGCGTCACAGACAATATCGATGCCAACGCCCCCGTGATAGAACTCCCGCGCCTATACGCCAACTTCGCAAGCCTTGTGCAAGAGAAGATCCGCGCCATAAGACTTGACATAGAAACCCCAAAAGATGAGGCAAAATTCACCCTCTTAGATGGCACAAACGCCGCGGAAGCCTTAGAAAAACTATCCGATATGATAAGACAACTTGTATTTTTTGAGACAATGATAGGTATGAAAAACTCCGCCCAAACCACCGAATCAAAACTCTTCGAGATCCTAAGCGACCTCGACACCTTCATCGCCACCTCCATAAAAGACGGCGAAACCATAGCCGACGAAATCCGAGAAGA
>JAISQB010000029.1 GCA_031274495.1 Campylobacteraceae bacterium
GCGTCATTTTATCATTTCCGTGCAGGCGGGAATCCGGAATAAGCGAAGCGTTTTTTCGCTTTGGCAAAATGTTTCCTTGAATATTGCTCCGTGGCATTTAGGTGCGGATTCCCGCCTACTCGGGCATGACTCAACCTCTTCGTCATCCCGATATTTTCATAGAAATGGGGAATCTTGACGCTCAAACTTGCAGATAATAATGCAAGTTTAAGATTCCCCATATTCGCACTGACACTCGGTCGGAAATAATAGGAAGAGTAAATTTGCCATTCCCCGCATAACACTGAAAACAGAAGTATAAAAGAATGTAAAAATCCGCTCTTTTCCGTCATACCTCCAACTCATAAGGTAATCCGTGAAAATCCTTTGCGGTTAAACTTATAAAGTCGGTAACTATCAATATTTCTCATCGGCTCATGTTTCTTTTCTCTTCCGTAATTCCCGCGTAGGCGGGAATCCAAACTAAGCGTAGTGTCTCTTTTTATCAAAAACCGTATTTAATTTACGGATGATTTCCAATACGATATTTTCTTTGACTTGTTGTGTTTTTTGAGTTTGGATTCCCGCCTACGCGGGAATGACGAGAGAGAGGGTTGCGTCTTCGGATTACGAAGTCAATCCGTGAGAATCATTGATTCCGACAGAGCGAAGCGATGAAGAACCTTTTATGGTTAAACATATAAAACGAGCAACCGTCAAGATTCCTCGTCACCGATAAATCGGCTCCAACGGAATGACGAAAGAGGAGGCGTGAATGACGAGAGAGAACACACCGCACACAGCGACAGCGATAATCGCGTAATCGCGATTTTCTCTTTCCCCCATTTTGACACTGCCTCCTGTTTTAATTTATTCAAGGAAAAAGAGCGAGGACCTGTCCCAGCGTAGAAAAGTCCCGCAGCTCCCTTGAATAAATTAAAACAGGAGGGTACCCCGTAGGGGCAGTGTCAACTTTATGGGGGTTGTTTCTTTGTGTTACTTTCTTTTCAACAAAAGAAAGTGACAGGAAAACAAAATAATTTATAATGAAAAAAGTTTGATAGAACCTATTGTATCTTCTTTGATTATTTAAGGTTTTTGAGTTTGGATTCCCGCCTGCGCGGGAATGACGGGAGAGAGTGTTGTTTTTTTTAAAATAAGCATTGCGAGAGAGAATCTTTATAGTTGAACTTGATAAAAAAAGCAATTGTCAAGGTTCCTCGTCGTCGATAAATCGACTCCGTCGGAACTAAGGCGCTCTGTCGGAATAGCTGCTAAACCAAAGCCTCTATCCACTCCTTTATCTGCAAAAGTGAAGTCGGCTCTTTTTTGGAGACGAATAGGAAAGGTCTGTTTTTGCGGGCAACCTGCACATCTTTTAGCATTAGGTCGAGGTCTACATCTACGAAGGGGGCTAAGTCGGTTTTGTTTACGACGAGTAGGTCGCAATATGTGAGTCCTGCCCCTTTTTTGCGTGGGATGTCGCCGCCTTGGGCTACATCTATCACATACATATAAAAGTCCACAAGTTCGTATGAAAAGGTGGTCGAGAGGTTGTCGCCGCCGCTCTCTATGAAGATGATTTGCGGGTCGAATGCCGCTTGCAGCTCTTCGCACGCCCGTTGGTTCATAGAGATATCGTCGCGGATGGCGGTGTGCGGGCAGCCGCCTGTCTCTACGCCGACGATTTGCTCACCGGGGATATCTAAATGTGCCTTTAGAAACTGCGCATCCTCTTTTGTGTAGATGTCGTTTGTCACGATGGCTACTTTGTAGCTATCCTTTAAAAGCTTCGTCAACTGCTCTATGATGGCGGTTTTGCCGCTGCCAACGGGTCCTGCTACTCCTATCTTAATCGCGCCCAATTTTACTCCTTATGTCGCAAACATTTTTGATTCTAAACTTTTGTGTTTATATGCTGTCTCGTCAAAAAACGGGTTGAAATTCATAGCCCCGCTTCTCTTTAGCGCCTCGTCTAACGCCTCATCCAAAAAGCCATCCATACCGAAAAGCATGCGTTGTACTTCGGAGGGCTTTATCTTTGATATCTTAAGAGCGCATAGCCCAAGTGCACCTAAACTTCGCTTGCTCCACAGAGCCAAAAAGAGCTTTATATCTATGCAGAGGTCGCAGGCAAAAATGGAGAGTAGGACTATCTCATTGCAGGGCGTCTTTTTTTCACACGCCGCGGCAAAATAGCGCTTGGTGACGGCTTGGTTTGGCTCTAAAGATTTGATATGGGAGAGTATATTTTCGCCTATCGTTTTATAAGCTTTCGCGTATGGAAAAGTGAGCATCGACGAAAAGGCAAAATCAGCCCTGATGATGGGCAAAAGCGCCTCCGCGGCGGCGTAGTTGTAGACGCTCTTTGCCGTTTGGAACTCCAATCTTTGATACTGGTCTGTTATGATATTTTTCAAAAACAGCTCCAAATCCGCCGCGCTCTCTACCTTGCCCTGCTTAATGTGCGCTTCAATCCCGAACGAATGGATAAACATCCCCGACGGAAAAGCCGAATCCAAAACCTGCGCCAGTGTGCCAAGTGCCTTAGTCTCTGCCATTATTTGCCTATCTCAATGCGTGTGCGGCGCGTGTACATTTGGGTGAAAAACGCCAAACTCTTTTGTGACGCACACACTCTCATCTTTGGATAAAGCCTCAACGATATCGGCGATAGCGGGGTCGTCCAATGCCGTTATCTTCATATCACGGATGGCGATGGGCTGGTGGCGGTTGCCTATCCTGTATGCGCTTGCGGCAAAGAGGGCGGCGTCTTGAAACAAGAATATGTAAAGCTGCGCCTTTTCGATGATGACCTCTATCTTATATCCGTCCTCAGCCACCAAAATATCGCCGCTATGCAGATGTGTCTGTTTCAAGGCAAACGAAACGCCCTTTTTGGTGACCGCCGAGAGGTGCGGCTTTTGCAAATCATACCACGCCAGTTGGACGCTATCGTCTGCCGTTGCGGAGTGTTCTATCTTTACTATCTTTTTTATCATATCCGGCCTTAGATGAAATATTTTCTTGCCAGCGGCACGCTTGTGACAAACTCCGACGCTATAAGTTTGCCGTCTACGAAAACATCGTAAGTTTCGGGGTCTATCTTTATCTCGCCCGTGAAGTCGTTTAGCTTCATATCTTTTTTGGTGAGGTTGCGCGTGTTTTTGACGCACAAGAATCGCTTGTTAAGTTTGGGCAGGGTTTTGTTTTCGAGCGCGTATTTTGAGACAAATATCGCACTTGTCGCCCCCGCCGCTTTGCCCAAAGAGCCAAACATCGGGCGGTAGAGATTGGGCTCGGGTGTGGGGATGGAGGCGTTGGAGTCGCCCATCACGCTAAGGGCTATGAAGCCTCCTTTGATAATGATCTCGGGTTTCACGCCGAAAAATGCTCTGTTCCAAAGCACCAAGTCTGCCATCTTGCCCACCTCCACGCTGCCTACAAATTGGTCGATGCCGCAGGCTATGGCGGGGTTGATGGTGTATTTGGCGATGTATCTTTTGATACGGTTGTTGTCGTCCTTGTCGCTGTCTCCTGCTAATGCGCCCCGCTGTTTTTTCATAGAGTCCGCCACTTGCCAAGTTCTGGTGATGACCTCTCCCACGCGTCCCATAGCTTGAGAGTCGGAACTGGTCATCGAGATAGCCCCGATATCGTGCAAGACATCTTCGGCGGCTATCGTTTTGCCCCTAATTCTACTTTCGGCAAAGCTCACATCTTCGGGGATTTTGGGGCTTAGGTGGTGGCAGACCATAAGCATATCAAGGTGCTCTTCGAGTGTGTTTTTGGTGTAGGGGAGGGTGGGGTTGGTGGAGGAGGGGAGGACATTTAAAAGCCCCGTCACCTTCATAATATCAGGCGCGTGTCCGCCGCCCGCACCTTCGCTGTGAAACGCGTGGATAGAGCGCCCTTTGAAGGCGGCTATAGTGTTATCCACAAATCCCGCTTCATTTAGCGTATCGGTATGTATCGCCACTTGCACATCAAAATCGTCGGCGACTTTCAAGCACATATCGATAGCGTTTGGCGTGGAGCCCCAATCCTCGTGCAATTTCAGCCCCATCGCCCCCGCCATTATCTGCTCTTGTATGGCGTAGTATGAGCTGCCGTTTCCCTTGCCCATAAAGCCAAAATTTAGTGGGATATTGTTCACGGATTGCATCATTTTGTGAAGATTCCAAGCGCCCGGAGTACAGGTGGTGGCGTTGGTGCCTGTATTTGGTCCCGTGCCGCCGCCTATCATAGTGGTGACGCCGCTTGCAAATGCTGTGTCGATTTGCCCGGGAGAGATAAAGTGGATATGCGTGTCTATGCCGCCTGCAGTGATGATTTTGCCCTCGGCGCTTAGTATCTCCGTGTTTACCCCTATCTCTAACCCCTTCGTTACGCCATTTGTGATGTTGGGATTGCCGCTTTTTCCTATCGCGCAGATGAGCCCGTCTTTAATACCGATATCGGCTTTGTAGATGCCTGTGTAGTCGATGATGAGGGCGTTTGTGATGATGAGGTCGGCGGAGTCTATCGCGGTGGGGGATTGGCTCATACCGTCCCTTATCGTCTTACCGCCGCCAAATTTACTCTCTTCGCCGTAAGTGGTAAAGTCCCTCTCCACGCGTGCGACAAGCGCGGTGTCGGCAAGCCTAAATCTATCGCCCGTTGTTGGTCCGTACATCGAGGCGTATTTTAGTTTGGATATCTTCATCGCTTCTCCTTTAAAAATTTCTCTAAGCGCTTGAAAGCCTCTTTTTTGGTCTCTTCTTCATCCAAAAATCCCTCCACAAGCGCGTTAAATCCGCTCACAAACCGCTTGCCGCCGTAGGGGATAAGTGCTACTTTTTTGTGCGAGCCCGGCTCAAATCTTACAGATGTCCCCGCTGGGATATTGAGCCTCTTGCCGTAAGCTTTTTGTCTGTCAAACTCCAAAAAGCTATTTACCTCGAAAAAGTGAAAATGCGACCCCACCTGCACGGGGCGGTCTGCCGTATTGACCACTTCTATATGTGTCTCTTTGGCTTTCGCGTTCAACTCTATCTCGCCCTCTTCGATGATATATCCGCCGACCTCTCCCTCGTCTGCGTCAAATATAGGATGATGTATGGAGACAAGTTTGGTGCCGTCCTCAAAAACAGCCTCCACCTGCACAAGCCCCATCATACCGCCAACGCCATCCAAAACATCATCTTTTGTAAGTACCTTTGCCGCCTGCGTCATCAACTCCGCCACGCTTCTACCGTCCCGCGCCCCCTCGATAATAAAAGAGCTGATAATTGCCACAGCCTCAGGGTAATTGAGCCTAAGCCCCCTCTGTCTCCGCTCCTGCGCTAACTTCGCCGCGGTGTAGATAAGCAGCCTCTCTTTTTCTCTGTCTGTTAGAAACATATTTATTCTCCTTGTTTTCGTTCCGAGCGAGCGCGGCGACGAGGAATCTTAACGGTCAAACCCAATAAAAGATTCCCCACCACTTCGCTTCACCTCTTACCCAAATCAAAACTCTTTTTCCCAACCGCCCCTCTATACATCCCCCACACAAAATTTACCCCATCCTTTATCTGCGATATCCTCTCCCCCGTGATAATACAGACCAAAATAGCGCCGCTTTTTGTCCGCTCAAAGCTCTCAACCCCCTCTTTCAAAAGCAGTTCGCCAAACGCTTCATTATCTTTAACTCTTATGTAAATTTTCGCAAAAAGCCTCTTATACGCGCCGTGCCTTTTTGCGTACTCTCTTAAACTCTCGCCCTTTATCCTAAACCTCTCAAGATACTCAACTTCGCCGTTATAGATAAATCTATTCCTCTCTGCCAACTCTTCAAAGCCGTACTCTTCATCACTTCTGCCGCCGCTTAAGATGGAGCTGTAAAAAAAGGTAGAACCGGCGTCAAACCTCAAACTAAAAAGCTGCAAAAAACGGGCGTTTTTGAATAGTATAACCTCATCACTCAAAAACTCCAGATTGGAGCGCTCTTGTAAATTTATGACAGTCCTATTTACGGCGAAATTGCCCTCGCTTGGATAAACTTTAAGCGCCGATTCGCTTGCCAAAATGAGATTTGAACCTACCATATCAAGCTCGGTGCAAATCTTATCATTTGGGAAAATCCCCTCACCCACGGTAAGCAATTTGAGATAATTTTCACCCTCCGAAAAGAGATAGTAACGGCTTGGAAGCGCTATCTTTTTTGGCGTTAAACGGTCGTTTTTTAGTTCAAGTTTCAGACTCATAACGCAATTATACCGACAAATATTGCTTTATGATTTTATCGCTTAACTCTTTTATCTCTCCGTTGGCTACTACGCTTCCTCTATCCAATATATAAAAATCATCCCCGTGGCGCCTTGCGAAGGGCAATTTTTGCTCCACTAAAAGCACCGTTATATGCTCCTCTTTAGTTAGATAATTTATCACGCCCCCTATCTGCTGCACGATATTTGGCTGTATCCCCTCGCTTGGCTCGTCAAGTATCAAAAACTTTGGCTCCAAGCACAAAGCTCTGGCTATGGCAAGTTGCTGCTGCTGCCCGCCTGAGAGGTCGCCCCCTTTTCTGTTGTGCATCTCTTTTAGGATGGGGAAGAGTTCATATATGCGCTCGGGCACCTTTTTGATGTTGTTTCGATTGCCCAGAATGCCGATTTGGAGATTCTCTTTGACGGTGAGCGACGAGAATATCTCTCTGCCTTGGGGCACATATGCTATGGCGTTTTGGGCTCTGTCGTAGGGGGGTAGTTTGGTGATATCTTTGTGCCCGAGTATAATCTTGCCGCTTTGGACTTTAAGAAGCCCCATTATCACCTTGCTAAGCGTCGTTTTACCCACGCCGTTTCTGCCCATCAGACAGGTACATCTGCCTTTTTTGCACTCTAAATTCACATCCCGCAGTGTGTGGCTCTGTTTGTAGTATTGGTTTAAATTTTCTATCTTTAACATCTCATTCACCCAGATATACTTTTCGTACTTTTTCATTGTTTTGGATATTTTGCATTGAGCCCTCGACCAGTACCGAGCCCTCGTGCAAAACTGTCACTCTTGCCGCCAAACTTCGTATAAACTCCATATCGTGCTCCACAACTACGACGGAGTGTTCGTTGGAGAGCTCTTTTAATATCTCGCCCGTCTTTTCGACCTCCTGCGGCGTCATACCGGCAACCGGCTCATCTACCAGCATAATCTTTGGATTTTGCATTATAAGCATACCGATTTCCAACCACTGCTTTTGCCCGTGTGATAGCGTGCCCGCCTCTTTAAAAGCGTGATCTTTTAGACCCACTAATTTCATCGTCTCCTCTATCTTATCTTTTTGAAAACTTTTGAGCTTGAAAAAGAGCGTCTTCCAAAAGCGCTTATCATCCTGCATAGCAAGCTCCAAATTTTCAAAGATAGTGTGGTGCGCGAAAACGGTGGGCTTTTGGAATTTTCTGCCTATGCCAAGTTCGGCTATCTCGCTCTCGTCCAACTCCAAAAGATTGACCGCTTTGCCAAATACCACCTGCCCGCTGTCAGGCTTCGTCTTGCCTGTTATCACATCCATCATTGTCGATTTGCCCGCACCATTCGCGCCGATGATACATCTAAGCTCTTTATAGTCGATCGTCAAAGAGAGCGAATTTAGCGCCTTGAAGCCGTCAAAGCTCACCGTTACGCCATTAAGCAGGAGGATTCTGTTGCCTTTTTCTATATTACCTATGAAGTCGGGATTTATCTTCATTTTTTCAGCCTTAATTTGGTGGAGATATTGACGAAAAGTCCCGCTATACCTTTTGGCAAAAAGAGCGTGACCAAGACGAAAAGCCCGCCAAGAGCGTATAGCCACACTTCGGGGAGTGCTGAGGTAAAATATGTACTTGCGAAATTTACCACAAACGCCCCGATGATAGCCCCGTAAAGCGTGCCGCGCCCGCCGATTGCGACCCAGATGACAAGCTCGATGGAAAATAGCGGCGCGAAGACATTGGGGTTGATGATACCCACCTGCGGCACATACAAAGCCCCCGCGATGCCCGCCAGCACGGCTGAGACGACAAATATAAAAATCTTATAACTTACTATCTTATACCCCAAAAACCCAACGCGGCTCTCAGAGTCCCTGATGGATACAGTGACGCGTCCAAGCTTTGAGTTGATGATAAATCTACAGACGATATACCCAAAAAAGAGCGCTAAAAAAGAGGCGATGAGGAGCGCTATCTTCGTATAGGGACTTTGCAGGTCAAAGCCTAATATATCTTTAAAGTCAGTCAAGCCGTTATTGCCGCCAAATCCCATATCGTTTCTAAAGAACGCGAGCATCAAGGCGTATGTGAGAGCTTGCGTGATGATAGAGAGATAGACGCCGTTCACCTTCGACCTAAAGGCGAAAAATCCGAATATAAAAGCCAAAAGTGCCGGCACTATCATCACCATCAAAACGGCAAAAAACGCACTGTCAAATCCATACCAAAACCAAGGGAGCTCCTTGTAATTCATAAACACCATAAAATCAGGCAATATCGGATCCCCATAAACGCCCCTCTCGCCAATTTGACGCATAAGATACATAGCAAACGCGTACCCGCCAAGCGCGAAAAACGCCCCATGCCCCAAGCTCAAAATGCCAAGATAGCCCCACAGCAGGTCTAACGACAACGCCAAAAGCGCGAAGGCGAGATACTTGCCAAGCAGTGTCACCGTGAAGGTCGAGATGTGAAATATAGAACCCTCAGGTATCAAAAGATTTGAGATAGAGACGATGACGACGAGCGCAAAAAGCGAAGATAGTACTATCTTGCCGCCTTTGTCGTTTTTTAAGATTTTTAAAAGCAATGCTTCTCTCATATCAATCCTCCGCATCTCTGCCCTTTTGGGGGAAAAGTCCGCGCGGGTGTTTGCGGATAAATAGTATAACTATCACGAGGATGATGACCTTCGCCAGTACCGCGCCTGACAATGGCTCTATGATTTTATTTATCTCACCCAGCGTGAACGCCCCGATAAGCGTTCCCCAGAGATTGCCCACGCCGCCGAATACCACGACCATAAATGAGTCCACGATATAGGCTTGCCCGAGGTTGGGTCCGACATTGGTCAGTTGGCTCAACGCGACCCCCGCAACTCCCGCTATACCCGAGCCGATACCAAAAGTCAAAGCGTCCACAAAACTTGTCCTCACACCCATCGCCTGCGCCATACTTCTGTTTTGCGAAACGGCGCGCACTTTTAGTCCCAGCGAAGTTTTTTTCAGCACAAAGAGCGTGAACGCGAAGACGAGCAGTGTGAAGATGATGATGTAGAATCTATTGTAAGTTAGCGAAAGAATGCTGTTTATCTCAAACGAACCGCTCATCCACTCGGGCGTTTTCACCTCTTTGTTCAGCGGTGAATATATAGTACGCACGAGCTGTTGGAGTATCAAGCTTATGCCAAATGTCGCAAGCAACGCCTCAAGCGGTCGCGTATAAAGATGTCTTAACACCAACCTCTCTATCAAAATACCCACCAACGCGCTCACTAAAAACGCTGCGGGGATGGCTATGATGACGGAGTACTCTATAAGGTTTGGCATAATCTGCTGGATAGTATAAGTAGTGTAGGCGCCAAGCATTATAAGTTCGCCGTGCGCCATATTTATAACCCTCATAACGCCAAATGTTATAGCAAGCCCCATCGCCGCCAAAAGCAGTATGGAGCCGGCACTCAAGCCAAAATAGAGAGTCTCTAAAATAGAGTAAATCTTTTTGCTGTTCTCTATCTTTTTGATAGAGGCGGTTATCTCTTGTTTGTAGGGGATATCCGCCGTCTCATTTAACTCATTTAGCGTCTGGAGCGCGGCGGGGGAGAGCGACTCACCAAGGGCAACTATCGCCTCTTTTTGCTCATCGCCTGTTTTGAATTTAGCGTTTAGGATAGAGAGCGACTCGCCAAGAGCCTTTTTTATCTCTTTATCGCCCTCTTTTTCGAGCAGTTCATATAAAAGCGCGTAATCCCTCTCGTCTATATTTATAAGCAGCTCTTTAGCGGCGCTAAGGCGGATATATTTGTCTTTTGAGGCGAGATTGACCATCACAAGTTTGGAGCGCAGGAGCGTTCTTAGTTTGTTGTTTATGGTGATTTTATCTATCTCGTCTGTTTGAGTTTTTTCGCCTGTCGCGATATCTACGATGTATGAGTCATCTTGATATACGAGGGAGCCGTTGGCGCTCTTGTATAAATTGCCATTTAGCATTTGCGAAAACGCCAACGCCAGACGCTCATCGCCTTTATGAACTTCGGAGAGCTCATTGATGGCACTCTCTTTTTGCGCAAAATTTTCTGCGTTTGACAACTTTAAAAGGTCATCTTCAAAGCTTGCGCCAAAAGAGATTGTCGCGATGAAAATAATAGACAAAGCCATACAAAATCTCTTCATTTTTTGCCCCTCTCCTTCGCGAAAATAGTTTTTTTAGTTTTTAATGCGGGCAAAAGAGCCCGCATTTTTTATAGTCTTACTTCAGACATTTTTTAGTTTTGGTGTTGTAATTACCGCAGCTGATGGGCTTCGTCCAGTCAGCCTCCAAGTCTTTACTTCCATCCAAAAAGTCACTCCAAGCGTCGCCGTCAACCACCCCTTTTGTCTGCCAAACAGTCTCAAATTGACCGTCGGCTTGGATCTCTCCTATGAGGACGGGCTTGGTGATGTGGTGGTTTTTGAGCATTGTGGCTGTGCCGCCTGTGAGGTTTGGAACGCTTATGCCGATGATGGCGTCGGAGACTTTGGCGACATCTGTGGTTTTGGCTTTCTCTACGGCTTTTACCCATAGATTAAACCCTATATATGTCGCCTCCATCGGGTCGTTCGTGACTCTTTTGTTGTCTTTTATGAACGCTTTCCACGATTTGATAAAGGCGGTGTTCGCGGGGGATTTGACGCTTTGAAAGTAGTTCCAAGCGGCTAAATGTCCCACAAGCGGCTTCGTATCAACGCCCGCCAACTCCTCTTCACCTACGGAAAATGCGATGACGGGGATATTGTCGGCATTGACGCCTTGATTGGCAAGCTCTTTATAAAAAGGTACATTCGCATCGCCGTTGATGGTCGAAACGACGGCTGTCTTTTTGCCTGTGGAGCCGAACTTTTTGATATCGCTTACGATACTTTGCCAGTCGGAGTGTCCAAAAGGGGTGTAGTTGATGAGGATATCTTCACTTTTGACGCCTTTTGATTTGAGGTATGTCTCCAAGATTTTGTTGGTAGTCCTCGGATAGACATAGTCTGTTCCGGCAAGCACCCATCTTTTAACGCCAACTTCGTTAGCCAAGTAGTCGATAGCGGGGATCGCCTGTTGGTTTGGAGCTGCGCCTGTGTAGAAGATATTTTTGGAAGACTCTTCGCCCTCGTACTGGACGGGGTAAAAGAGGATGCCGTTATTTGCCTCAACTACGGGGAGGACGGACTTTCTTGATACCGATGTCCAACATCCGAAGATCACATCGACCTTATCTTTGGTCAAAAGTTCACCGGCTTTTTCGGCAAAAAGCGGCCAGTTTGACGCGGGGTCAACCACTACGGCTTCAAGCTTTTTGCCAAGAAGCCCACCTTTTTTGTTCTGCTCGTCTATCAACATTAAAACCGTATCTTTTAATGTCGTCTCCGAAATCGCCATCGTGCCCGAAAGCGAATGCAAAACGCCCACCTTAATCGTGTCGGCAGCCTGTACAAGCATACCGCCAACAACGATACATACCGCTGTGAAAAGTTTGGAAACTCTCATCTTGCCTACTCCTTAATACTAAATATGATTAGAAGCATAACAAAATAACGGTGATTATATAAGATAAGAATTGCGTAAAAAATGACCAATCATAAAATAGAATATATTACGATATAAAAAGCGCCCCTTTTAATTTGGGCGGCAAATGAGGGCGGATGGGGTTTTATCCTGCGATATCGGTGCCGCCGTTTAGGCGCGCTATTTGAATGGTGGAGAGCCACTCTTGCTGTTTGGGGGTCAGTTCAAGGTCGGGATTGCCCGAGATATCAAGGCGCAAGAGGGTGAGATTTGTGATCTCTTCGGGCAGTTTTTTAAGATGGTTCATACTTAGATCCAAATCTCTTAGATTTGCAAGATTTGCGATGGAGACAGGCAGAGTGTCTAATTTGTTATTGGCAAGATTTAGCTTTAAAAGATTTTTAAGTCCACCTATGGAGTCTGGCAAATCAAGCAGGATGTTGCCGCAGAGATTGAGATATTGGAGGTTTTGCAAAGAGCCAAATTCCGGGGGTAGGTGCATAATTTCATTGATATTGGCGATATTGGTCACCTCATTGCCCGCTTCAAACTCTCTTAAGCTCTCAAGCTCGCCTATCTCTTTTGGAAGGGAGGAGAGTTTGTTGTTTTGGATGTCAAACTTTGTCAGCTTTTTTAGCCGCCTTATGCTCTTTGGAAGCCTCTCAATGAGGTTGTGAGAGAGGCTTAGCTCCTCCAAATCCTCAAGTTCGCCTATATATTGCGATAGCTCCGTGATGGCGTTTTGTCTAAGCAGGAGTTTTATTATCGTTTTGGCTTTGAACATTTCAGGCGGCATTATCCTTATCTCATTGTTGCTAAGATCTAGTATCATCAAGCTTTCAAGATTGCCGATATCTTGGGGTATGAACATCAATTTATTGGAGCCAAGATTGATCGTGTGGAGAGTCGCAAGATAGCAGATCTCGGGGGGTAGTTCGCTGATGGCGTTGTACGAGGCGTCAAGGATGCGCAGGTGTTTTAAGTTGCTCGTTTCGCGAGGCAGAGTTTGGAGTTGGTTGTCTCTAATATTTAAGGAGGTGATAAGCCCCAAAAAGAAGAGTTCTCTGGGAAGCTCGACGATATCAAAGCGGGAGAGGTTCAGGTCTCTCAAAAGAAGGAGTTTTTGCTTGTCTCTTGGGAGTCCCCTCTCGCAGTTAAATCTCGCGTCAAACGATAACTCACCTATCCCCTCGCTATCCGCCCACGCGAGGAGTCTATCAAAAAAAGCGTTTGCGATATGCGAAATTTCACTCTTTTTCTCATCTTTCTTTGCCGGTATCAACTCTTTAACTTTGTCTAAGAATTTATCAAACATAGCCGTTTCCTATAGCTTACTTAAATACTGCAATCTTACCATAAGTTATATAACTTTTTTAATATACTGCCATATTAGTTTGCCTCTTTTAGACCTATAGCTTCAACGGTTTTCAGTATCTCTTCGCCCCTCTGTCTTGAAGCTTTTGCTATGCTGCCAAAATAGGTCGCCTTCACGCCCTCTATGCCGCAAAATCTCAGCGTTCCGCGCTTCAACTGCACTGTTGCGCACGAGCAGTATACAAGTCTATAGTACCACACAGGCTGCCCCATCGTGGTGATAATCCTCGCTGTCTTGCCCCTTAAAAGCTTTACTCTGTTGCCGTGATCATCGTGTCCGAAGGTGATTTTAGGCAGAAAAAGTCTATCTATGAAGCCTTTCATAATAGCAGGATACGAACCCCACCACTGCGGGAAGACAAAGACGAGATGGTTAGCCTCTTTTATCTTCGCAAGCGCGTCAGTCAGGCACTCTTCAAACTCTATCTCTTTTTGGTATCCGAATGCCAGATTTGGGTTAAATTTCAGCTCGCCGATATTGATAACCTCTACATTAGCCCCATTTTCCCGCGCCCCTTTAGCGTAAGCATCGCTAATGGCGTAATTTAAGCTATCCTTGTTCGGATGACCGTTAATGATTAAGATGTTTTTTGCCATACTAAGCCTTTCCAAATAATGTCGTAGTCAATTTTATTATACTAAAAAAAGACAAAAATATACAAATCCAATCAAAAGTAAAATCCCTTTAAAACTATTTGGATAAAATATTAGGATTTTTTATGGGGAAAGCTAAAATGGACGTAAGAGAAGAGTTTATTAAATTTTTTGAAAAAAAAGGGCACAAGATAATACCAAGCGCCCCGTTAGTACCGGATGATGAGACGCTGCTGTTTACTAATGCCGGTATGGTGCCGTTTAAGAGTGTATTTACAGGCGAAGTGCCCGCCCCAAATCCTCCCAGAGCCGCAAGCTGCCAGACTTGTATAAGAGCGGGCGGAAAGCACAATGACCTTGACAATGTCGGCTACACGGCGCGCCACCATACATTTTTTGAGATGCTTGGCAACTTCAGCTTCGGCGACTACTTTAAAAAAGATGCGATCGCGCACGCGTGGGAGTTTGTGACGGAGGTGCTGAAGCTGCCCAAAGAGAAGATTTGGGTAACGGTGCACGATACCGACGATGAGGCTGAGGCTATCTGGGCAGAGCATATAGATAAAAGCAGGATTTTACGCTTCGGGGATAAAGATAACTTTTGGCAGATGGGCGATACGGGACCTTGCGGACCTTGCAGTGAGATATTTATAGACCAAGGGGCGGAACACTTTGGCGGCGCGGAAGATTATATGGGCGGCGACGGGGATAGATTTCTTGAGATTTGGAATCTTGTATTTATGCAGTTTGAGCGCGATAAAAGCGGCAAACTCACGCCGCTTCCCAAGCCCTCCATCGATACTGGGATGGGGCTTGAGAGGGTCAGCGCGATAAAAGAGGGCAAATTTAACAACTACGAAACTTCACTTTTTATGCCGCTTATAAACGCAGTGGCTAAGCTCTGCGGTAAGCCTTATGTGAGCGAAGAGGGGGCGAGTTACAGAGTCATAGCCGACCATATCCGATCAGTCTCGTTTTTGCTCGCTCAAGGGGTGAACTTTGACAGAGAGGGCAGGGGGTATGTCTTAAGACGCATTTTGCGCCGCGCAGTAAGACACGGCTATCTTTTGGGGCTAAAAGAGCCGTTTATGCACAAACTCGTGGAACCTTTGGTAGCGCTTATGGGCGGGCATTATACATATTTGGAAGCCAAAAAAGATGTCATCAAAAAGCAGATTTTTCTTGAAGAGGAGAGGTTTTTTGCCACTATCGCTTCGGGGCTTGAGCTTTTTGAAGAGGAGCTTAAAGCTTCCAAAAAAGAGTTTAGCGCGGATGTTGCGTTTAAGCTTTACGACACATTCGGCTTTCCTTTGGACTTGACGCAGGATATGCTAAGAGATAGGGGCATAAGCGTTGATGTGAAGAGATTTGATGAGTTGATGAATGAACAAAAAAAGCGCGCTAAGGCTTCTTGGAAAGGGAGCGGCGATAAGGCTGTGCACGGCGATTTTAAGGAGCTTTTGAGTAATTTTGGCGCGAACAGATTTATAGGATATGAAAACGAAAGAGCCGCTGTAAAAGTTTTGGCGCTTTTGGATGAGGATTTTAAAAAGATAGATGTTTTAGAAGCGGGAAAAAACGGCTGGGTCTTTTTGGAGAGCACGCCGTTTTACGCGCAAAGCGGCGGACAGTGCGGCGATAGCGGCGAACTGACAAAAGTTGCCGAAGTGGTTGATACGCAAAAGTTTTTTGAGTTGAATCTCTCGTTGGTAAATGCCACAAAGGCTATCCGCGCAGGCGATACGGTGGAGGCTGTAGTCTCTAAGGAGAGGGAAGAGATATCCAAACACCACTCTGCTACGCACCTTTTGCATAGCGCTTTGAGGGCGGTTTTGGGCTCTCACGTGGCGCAGGCGGGATCTTTGGTAGAGGCGGGAAGACTTAGATTTGACTTTTCGCATCCGAAGGCTATGAGCGCTGAAGAGCTTACTAAAACAGAGCAGTTTGTAAATGCCGCGATACAAGAGGCGATAGAGGCAAAGACGCAGATTATGGATATAGAAGATGCTAAAAAGAGCGGAGCTATCGCGCTTTTTGGCGAAAAATACGCAGATAAAGTGCGCGTGGTGAGCTTTGAAGATACAAGCATAGAGTTTTGCGGCGGCATACACGTGAAAAATAGCGCCGTCATAGGGAACTTTTTCATCACAAAAGAGAGCGGCGTGAGCGCGGGTGTACGGCGTATAGAGGCTGTATGCGGCAGAGCGGCGCTGGAGCTTTCCCGTGCGTGGAGAGATGAGCTTGGCAGTATAAAAGAGGCGCTGAAAAACAAAGACGCCCTGCTTGGCATAGAGAGGCTAAAAACGGAGATAAAAGAGTTAAAAGCCAAAGCCTCATCGCTTGAGTCAAATGCGGGCAAAAAGCTTGTCGGCGTTGATATAAAAGGTGTAGAGGTCATCGTAGACGAGTTGCCATCGGGCGATATAAAAAAGAGTATAGATGAGCTCAAAAACCAAAAAGAGCGCGTTGCTGTTTTGCTGTTTCAAAATAGCGGTGATAGGGTAACGATAGCGGCGGGGGCGAAAAATTGCTCCGTTAAAGCCGGCGCTTGGATAAAAGAGATAGCCCCGATAGTCGGCGGCGGGGGCGGCGGAAGGGATGATTTCGCGCAAGCCGGAGGCAAGGACGCCTCAAAGATACAAGAGGCTTTAAACGCGGCGCTAAAATATGCCGTGGGTGTGATAGAGGGCAAGAGAGATTGAAAAATTTTCGCAAGAGGGGGAGATGAGATGATAGCGCTTGGCTCTTCATCTTCCACGCGTGCGAAGATTTTGCAAAAAGCGGGTATCGCTTTCATACAAAGGGCGTGCGACTTTGATGAGAGTAGTGTTGTGGCTAAAAATGCGCACGAATTTGTATATGAGATAGCCAAAGGTAAAGCGGCGCACTATCTTAAAACATACCCTTTGGATATGCCATTTCTCGTCGCGGATACCGTTGTGGCGGTTAATGATAGACTCCTTGGAAAAGCGCACGATATAGACGAGGCGAGGGGGATGCTCCATCTTCAAAGCGGCGCCAATGTCTCAATCATCACTTGTATGATATATAAAAGTCAAAATCTGGAACTCACCGACCTGTCGGCGGCTATATATAAATTTGACAAATTTGAAAGCGGCGATTTGGAGGCGTACCTTAAAAGCGGCGAGTGGCAGGGCAAAGCGGGCGCTTGTATGGTGGAGGGTTTTTGCAAGCCTTACATTAAAGAGGTGAGGGGGCTGGAGAGTACCGCGATGGGGTTGAGTCTTGAGCGGCTTTTGCCGTTTTTGGAGCGTGAATAGTGTTGGAGTGCAAAAAGCTTAAAGTTTTAAACGGCGAGCAAGAGCTGTTAAATATAGCATTCAAACTAAACGGCTCGCTCTCTCTTGTAGGACAAAGCGGCAGCGGCAAGAGTTTGACCTTGAAAGCGATATTGGGACTTTTGCCCAAAAACCTCACATACGAGGCGGATTTTGAGGCTGATTTTCATATGGAAGCGGGAGTTACGATAGGCTTTATATCCCAAAATCCCTTTACCGCACTCTCCCCGATGACCAAAATATCAAAACAGTTTTTTGCTCCCAAAATTAAGCAAAAAGAGTGTATAAATATGGTGGAGTTGGATGAAAAGCTTTTGGAGAGATTCCCGAACGAACTTAGCGGAGGGCAGTTGCAGCGCGTTATCATCGCGATGGCGCTTGCGCGAAATCCGAAGCTTTTACTGCTTGACGAGCCTACGACCGCTTTGGATTTTGATATGAAGGAGAGAATCATCGCTCTTTTGGAGGAGCTTCATAAGGCGATGGGGTTTGAGATGATTTTTGTGACGCACGAGTTGCCTTTGGCGAGGAGGGTGTGCAAAGAGTGCGTTGTATTGAAAGATGGCGTAGTGGTGGAGAGCGGTGAGAGCGAGAGAATTTTTAGCTCACCGTCACGCGAATACACAAAAGCGCTTTTGAATGTAGGATTTGAGAATAGGAGTTTTAGGAGATGAAGGGTTTTGTAGGGAGATTTGTTTCCGGTCTTATCGCGGTTTGCAAATATATAAACAGCAAAAAAAGGGTTATCGCGGCGGTTTTTATAGCTATTTTTGCGGCTTTTGCCGTCTTTGCTCTGAATGCCTATCAAAACGCCTACTATCAGGCTATTGGGCTTATCAACTATAATCCGAAACTCACAACTCAATTTTTTGATAAAAACGGCGAATTGGTGGCGAACTATTTTGAAGATGAAAATAGACTTTACGCGAAGTTTGAAAATATACCTTACCGCATGGTAGAGGCGCTTGTCGCTATCGAAGATACGGTTTTTTTTGAGCATGACGGGATAAATATAGAGGCGATATTCAGAGCGGCTCTTAAAAATATAAGAAGCTTTAGATATTCCGAGGGGGCCAGCACGCTGACGCAGCAGCTTATAAAAAATACACTCCTCACACGCGAAAAGACACTAAGAAGAAAGATAAACGAAGCGCTTATCGCACTTATCATAGAACGCCATTTAACAAAAGAACAGATAATCGAACGCTATCTCAATCATATCTATTTTGGGCACGGTTATTATGGTGTGAGAACCGCGGCGGAGGGGTATTTTAGAAAGCCTTTGGAGGAATTGAGCCTCAAAGAGGTGGCGATGCTTGTGGGCATACCAAGACAGCCCAACAGTTACGACCCCACGAAAAATCTAAATCTAACGCTTGCCCGCGCCAACTCCGTGCTGAATCGTATGAAAACTTTGGGCTGGATAACCGAAGAGGAGTATACCGCGGCGGTTGATGAGAAGGTGAAAGTCTATAACGATACGCTCTCCAAAAATCAAGCCCCATACGCGGTGGATGAAGCCATCAGAGAGGCGTCTTTACTGTATGATGATGTGCGAAGCGGCGGGTATAAGATATATCTTGGTATAGATTTAAAAACTCAACAGTTGGCGCGAGAGGCGCTGGAGTTCGGATATGAAAAGATATTGGAGAGGCACAAAGGGGCGAATACTTCTATATTAAACGGTGCGATTGTTGTGCTGGATAATTATAGCGGCGATATTTTGGCGCTTGTGGGCGGGCATAACTATACCCAGAGCCATTTTAACAGGGCGGTTTTGGCAAATAGACAGCTTGGAAGTAGTTTTAAACCATTTTTATATCAGATAGCGCTGGATTCGGGCTACTCGACGATGGATTTAATTCCCGATATATCGAGGGTTTATGTTGAAGAGGGGGCGGAAGAGAATGAGACAAAAGAGTGGACGCCCAAAAATATAGAGGGCAATTTTCAAGGATTTATCACCATTAAAGAGGCTCTGGTGCGTTCGCGTAACCTCGCTACGATAAATCTCGTCACAAGCATTGGACTTGAGACGGTGCATAAAGAGCTTACAAAGATGGGCTTCAAAAATGTGCCGCACGATCTGTCTATATCGCTTGGAAGCTTGGGGTTGTCGCCTTTGGAGTATAGTAAATTTTACGGAATGTTCGCAAATGGCGGTGCTGTCGTAGAGCCTAAGATGGTGAGAAAAATCGTAAACAGATACGGCGTGGAGCATGTATTTGAGAGTGAAAAGAGGCAGGTTTTGGACACGGCTCAAAGCTATCTGATGATAGATATGCTAAAAGCGGTGGTCGAGAGCGGAACGGGCAGGGCGGCGCACGTGAACGGCATAGAGATAGCGGGCAAAACAGGCACCTCAAACAATAATGTCGATGCATGGTTTTGCGGTATAACTCCCGATATAAATGTGATGGTTTGGTACGGCAACGACGATAATACGCCTATGGCTGCAAGCGAAGTAGGCGGGCGAACATCCACGCAGCCGTTTGCTCACTTTATACAAAATTATTTAAAAGTCTATCCGGAGACAGGACGCAAATTTGCCATCCCGCAAGGCGTTACGAAGAGCGTATATAACGGCAAAGAGGAGTATTTCACAGCCAAATCCCCATTGCCTTCGGGTTCAAGAGCTACCGCTTCGGAAGATGATATGCTCTTTTAGTTTTGCCTTTGCAAAACTTGCTTGGCAAGAATTTACCGGATATAAGGGCAAAGAAGTAAAGTATAATAGCGGAGTTGTACAGTTCCGATGGAGCGAAGCGACGAGGGGTTACCCACTTATAGGTTCAGCCACAAAGATTCCTCGTCGCTTTGCTCTATCGGAATGGATATAATGCTCAAAAAAGGGTGCTAAAACCATCCGTCAATATCGTATTGCAGGCACTTTGGTACATCATATCTCAAAAAGCTTTGAGTTATGAAAAATGGAGTGTGATTATTCGCAGAATACAAAGCGCAAAAAGCACTTAACGCCGCAACCGCCCACAAATCGCTATATATTATAACGCCAAGAAGTATTTGAAAGAGGTTTTACAAGGGCGTTTTAACCCAAAGAAATTACCGCCGGTCACCAAATGAAAAGCAGAACGCCAAGTGGCGAGAAAAGCAAGCTGTATCAAGAATACTCACGCCTGAAAGAGATATCAAAGAGGTTAACCATACACAAGCAGCAGAAGATACAGCGAGTGATTGAACCGCCAAAACTGACGAGAGCGCCGGGAGTGGACTTGTAGTGTGAAAGGTAGAGGAGCCCCGGCATTTCGATGAACCTGAATTTGTTGCTACGCTTTCATCTTTTTTATTTTATCCATTTTTTGCTCCCCCGCACTCGCTGCAAACGCCATCATGCAGTGAGAAAGCACCGCCGCAGTCGGTACAAGTCCATTTTTGGCGCTCATATTCCAAAAATGCTGAGATGCCTTTTTCTTTTGCGGTTTGACTGTTTTTAATCAAGCCGGTACCGTACCGTTTTATGTAGCTCTTTTCCAGGTTTTTTATCAGCTTGCAAGGGAAGTCGCCACATTCAAAACAGTGAATAAAACCCTTGCTCTGTGCACAACTTTTAATATTGCACTTACGGCAATGTTCCGGCTTACTCAAGTCATCTTTAAGGCAACCCACGCAAGGTTTAGTGTGTTTTCGCGTCCCAATGTGCTTGTAGCAGACGGTACAATTCATACCGCATGGCGCAAACATAATATCTTCAATTTTATCCGGCATTTTCATATTGAATATCGCTCCACAAATTCTAATCTATCGGCTTGTATGCGGGATGATTGTAAATATTATAGCGCAAGCCACTGCCGAAAACAAGGGATTTATAGGGATGTTCACATAAAATTTACATCTTATTTTTGCACTTTAAAAAGCTCCTCTTGACAAAAGAATAAATGGATTAAAAGATATGTTTCGCTTTAAACTACTAATTCTGCAGATGACTTCTTTTTTAATAAACCATCATGATAATGATGGTTTATTAAAAAACATAGAAACTCTTATTTGGAATAACACCGTTATTGTAAAAGCCTATAAGATAGGTATAAGAAAAATATGGAAATAATCGGCGTGATATATGTGATTTTTGTGTTAAATCAGCAATACTTTTTGACCTTTATGCTCGGCGTCATAAAGTTTTATAGCCGTTTTTACTTTCTATCAGGAGAAGCTCTTGCCTCTTTGCTGTCGGGGTAGGTTGCTTTTAGGAGTTTGTAAAATTGGTTCGCGCTTGTGATATCTTTGATTTTGTCAAACGATATGGCTGTGTGATAAAGAAGTCTTGGCATATAGTCTGCTTTATCGTAAAGCTTCACGCTTTTTTTATAATTTATGATAGCTTCACTCCAATTTTCGCTAAAATATTCCGCTTCACCAAGCAGATAATTGTTACGCGCAGGCTTATACCCGCGTGCAACTAATGCTGAAAAGTACTTTTTGGCGTTATTGTACTCTTTGCTTGCAAGGAGTCTCTCGCCCTCTTTAGATAACTCTTCGGAGGTAATATTTGCGCTAAATTCATTTTTAGCGACTACTGCCGCCGGTGTCGTAGCAACACTTGCGGCTTTCTTGCTCTCAAGTTCAGCTATACGTTTATCTAAAGCGTTGTAGTTTGCACTCAAAGCATCCACCATAGAAGCTAGTTCCATTAAAACTGTTTTTACGGTTTGTTGATTTGCAAGCTCCAGATCCCGACTCTCTTTGATATATTTATTAAGTTCGCCGATATCGTTTCGGATATAGCCAATATCTTTTTGAAGACTGACAATATCATTGAAGACTTTACTGTTTAGCACGCTTTGATTGGCGCCTATATTTTGAATGTTTTGTGAAATAGAAGCGATTTTGTCGCTTAGACCATCCATTAGAGATACGGCTCCACCGGATTTTTCAACGGCTGCATTTACCGTCGTTTTAACTCTTAATAGTTCTGCCGACAAATCATCCACTCTTTTGTTGATATTGAGTAGATATCTTTCGTTGTCCGTTAGTCCGTATGGAGAGTTTGTGTCAAGTTTTCCGGCACCAAATACGGAAGGTTCCGCACCAAAAGCACCGAGAGTTGTTATTAATAAAAAACTCCATATGCGCAAAAACGCATATGGAGTTTGTATACAAAAAGGATTTTTCATCAATTAAGGAATAAGTTTAAAATCAGCTCTTCTGTTTTTGCTCCAGCACTCTTTTGAAGAGCTGGTGCAGGCAGGATTGCTCTCGCCATAACTTACTATCGTTACTCTACTCTCAAGAACGCCACGTGCTACGATCTCATCTTTAACCGCTTTGGCTCTTTTTAAACCAAGCGCATAGTTGTACTCATCTGTGCCCCATTCGTCGCAGTTACCTTCAATTTTAATATTCAAATCCGCAGCATTTGCATCTCTGAATAGTTCGGCATTGTGTTCAATAGAACTAAGTTCGCTTGATTTGACATTAAATTGGTCAAAACTAAAATAGATACTTTTTGCGTCACCCTCGAGTTTTGCAATCAAGCTTGATACATTAGGATCGTCAACACCGCCAACTGTGCCGGTTGCAGATGATCCTCCGGATGCTCCTATTGATGCACCGGATGTGCCTGATGTTCCAGATGTGCCGGATGCTCCGCTGGCTTTTGTGTCAACATATTCGCCGCCAACATCAACTTGAGCTTTGTCGGAACAACCACTCAACAAAAATAACGCTACAATAGCGCCCATAAGTAACTTCTTACTCATAACCTCTTACCACCTTTGAAAGAATTTTTGTAATTCTATCATAAATTAGATTAATTTTTACCAATCCAAAGACTGTATTTTGCCGACATGTATTGGAAAATGAAAACTTTTATTAACACTTAATCTTACAATGCCAAGTGCACTCTCATTTGCGTAGTCTTTTATAAATAAAACGCTGCCTCCGTCTTGCGAAAAACGAGGAAAGAGATTTTTGCCAGTCGCTGTGAGTTGTCTTATATAATCAGTCTTTGTTGAGATGAGATAGAGGTTAAAAACTTGCCCTCCGAATTCACTTGCCTTATCGCGTCCGGAGTAGACTATATAGTGTTTATAGGTCGAAGCAGAAGAGTTATTTTTGCCGCGGTAAACCATCTGTTCAACTCTATCTTCTTTTAATTTTTTTGAAAATATATTAGGATATCCCAATCTATCCGACACGAAAACAATTCTCGTATCATCATCCACAAAGCTACCGCTTACATCAATACCGCTGTAGTTTGTGATTCTGCTTAATGCCTTACTCCTTAAGTCGTACATAAATATATCGGCTTGTTCGTCGGGCGCCATTGTCAAAAGTAATTTGCTCTCGTCGCTACTTACATCCGAGACTACAAGCATCCCTTTCCCTCTTATAACTTCCTCTCTTTGTCCGCTCATAATGGAGACTTTGTAGATTATAGGATCTTTGCCGCTGTTTGAAGTATAGTAGAAGCTGTTTTGCTCTTTGTCTGCCCATTTTGGGAATATATTAAGCCCGCCTCTAACGATAGTCTGCTGAAAGGTGAGGGTGTAGTCGGAGATGACTATCTCGCTCTCTCCCGGGGCTGTATTTTTGGCGAAAATGATATATTTGTTCATCCAATCCACAGGTTCTTGTTTTGTGTCTTTCACTACGCTTGTTATTATAGAGTGCGACAAAAACGGATAGTGGCTTGCTTTGGATATCCTAAAATCCCCCTCGCTTATGACGCTGCCGCTTCTTGTATTGATAAGTTTTGTTGTAACTCTGATAGAGTCGTCTATCTCTTCTGTAACCCTATAGCGCAATATAAGATCTGTTTTTGTATCTATGCCGTATCCTACGCGGTTGCTGTCGTTCCAGCCCGAAACGCCGTAAACTTCGTTGATGTCGTAATATGTGGTGATCTTTAAGTCTGCTATCAAAAGCTTGAAGATATTATTTCTTAAAAGACTGCTTACACCTGAATTGCTCGCGTCTTGAAGTTGAATGACGGGCAATTTGTCCATAGTTTTTACTATCTCTATCGTAGCATCTCCGGCCGCAAAAAGGCTCATAAAGCCAAAAATAACCGCAAAAATTACTTTTTTCATTGTCTACTCCATCTCATCTTTAAAAGTTGTGTTAAATTTGAAAACCCCTTCACCCTCATAAGGCGGAAAATTTTCGCCCACCATATCTTCCAGAAAAACTTTTAGCTTTTCATTAAAGTCGTTATTATACGATAAAGAGACTATGGAATAGCTAAAACTGCCGCTATTGTCTATCATTATCGTAACTTGCGCGCTTGCTCCCGTTACGGTATAAGCCGTCTGCGTCCACATCTGCGAGAGCATATCTTGGATCTTTCCTACAAATGGGTCATATATGCCCGAATTTGCCGAATTTATAACAATCGTACTCTGTTTTTTAAAAGTGAGCTTATCAAGCAGTTTACTTGCATTGTTTTGCGGAATATCTTTACCGTCAAGTCTGCTGGGGGTTGCGGGTTTGTCTCCTATTTTAGTGAGATTGTTTTCATCAACACTGGCAAAAAGGTCTCTTATCCCCGTTGTCTGCGTCTGAATTGTCGGTGAGGGCGAGCTTGGCTTAACGACCGCGATAGTAGGCGCTTGTGTTTTCTCTTCTGCGGTCGCCTCTTTTCTCTCCACCAAGATAATATCTAAAAAGTTCTCTCTTGCCGTATATCGCTGCAAAAAGTCGGGTGATTTGCCGTACATATAGGCTAAAGTTATAAAAATCGCAGCGTAAATTGCAAGCGAAATGTAAAAGCCGATAACATAAAATCGTTTTTCAGCACTCATCAGCCGTTTGTTTCCAGTGCCACTTTTAGGAAGCCCGCACTTTTTACTGCCTTCATCACATACATCACATCGCTATACAGAAGACTTCTATCCGCTTTTATGTAGATGGTCGTCTCTTTGCTGTATTTGTTGGATAGTAGTATCATATTGTCGGGAAAATTTTTTAATGCAAATTTATCTTTGCCCAGATAGACGTTTTTATTTTTGTCTATTCTGATTTCAAGCGTTGGTACTTTGGTGACTTGAGCCGATTTGGAGCCATCAGGGAGTGTGATATTTTCCTCAAATACCAATGTCGGCGTCGTAACCATCAAAATAGCAAGCAACACGAGCATTATATCCACTAAAGGCGTGATATTGAGTTCGGGTCTCTCATCCCAATCTATTGCCATATGACTGCTGCTCTTTATTGTAATTTTGGTCGCTTGTCAACAAATCAATCTGCCGTCCGATGTACGCCATAACATCGTAACCTTTTCGTTTCAATATGATATGAAAAGTGTATGCGGGTATCGCGACAAAGATACCGCCGGCTGTCGCCACTAAAGCTTCGCTGATAGCGGGGGCTATGATACCAAGGCTTGCATTCGTGGATTGTCCAAGCTTGCCGAATGTCTGCAAGATAGAGACCACTGTGCCGAAGAGTCCTATAAACGGCGAAGTGGAAGCGATGATAGAGAGCCAAGCTAATCCTGTTGTCGTACTCTTTTCTGCCACATTTTTGCATACATTTAGGAATGAGGGCGCGTATTTTTGTGACGCGCATTTAGCTAAGATGGAGCTATTTTTTGGCGTTTTTGCTCCGAGTAGCATCTTTTCAAGCGAATCTTGCTCTCTCTCTTTCCACGCCGTAAGATAGAGGCTTCTTGCTACGAAAATCGTAAATGTAAGTAAAAAATATAAGGATAACCACCCTAAAACAAACCACGTTATCGGGTGACTATTGACCAAATATGAAAATATCGCGCCCATAGTATTAATATATCTTTTTTGACATAGAGTCGACTTTAGCAACCGCGAGGGCTACGTTGGAGTCACTCATGCTCTGGATAAGGCTTTTTGCTTTTTCAAGCGCCGCCGCAATTTCACTCTCGTTGCTTCCGCCCAGAGCCACAGCCCCGTCAGCCAAAACAGTAACTTTTGTCTCTTCAACTTTTACAAATCCCCAGTTGATGGCGATAGACTCTTTTGAGCCGTTTTCAAGCTCTATATCTATAACGCCCACCTTCAAAGAGGTCAAAAGCGCGGCGTGGTTTGGCAAAACGCCAAACTCGCCCTCGCTTCCGGGAAATGTAGCAGATGTTGCGTTGCCTGAAAAGATTAACCCTTCAGGCGTTACAATCTCTAATTTTATCGTATTCATCGCAAACCTTTTTACGCACCGGCTTTAATTTTTTCGGCTTTTGCCACCGCTTCGTCTATGTTGCCTACCATATAAAAGGCATTTTCAGGTAGATGGTCGTATTTGCCCTCTATGATACCTTTAAATCCGGCGATGGACTCTTCAAGACTCACATATTTGCCGGAGCTTCCCGTGAAAACTTCCGCAACAAAGAATGGCTGAGACAAGAATCTCTCTATCTTTCTTGCTCTATCGACTACCAATTTATCCTCTTCGCTAAGCTCATCCATACCAAGTATCGCTATGATATCTTGCAAATCTTTATATTTTTGTAGTATCGCTTGGACAGAACGCGCCACTCTGTAGTGCTCCTCGCCCAATATCTGAGGATCCAACACCCTTGAGGTAGAATCAAGCGGATCAACTGCAGGATAGATACCTTTTTCTGCGATACTTCTACTTAAAACCGTTTTCGCGTCCAAGTGTGAAAATACTGTTGCAGGAGCAGGGTCTGTCAAGTCGTCTGCGGGAACATATATCGCTTGAACGGATGTGATAGAACCTTTTTTGGTTGATGTGATTCGCTCTTGCAAACGTCCAAGCTCACTTGCCAATGTCGGCTGATAACCAACGGCTGATGGGATTCGTCCTAAAAGCGCTGACATCTCCGAGCCTGATTGTGAAAATCTGAATATGTTATCTATAAACATCAACACATCAAGTCCCATCTCATCTCTAAAGTATTCCGCTATCGTAAGACCTGTAAGCGCTACTCTGTTTCTTGCTCCCGGTGGTTCGTTCATCTGTCCGTAGCAGAGGGCAACTTTGTCCAAAACGTTGGACTCTTTCATCTCGTGATAGAGGTCATTTCCCTCTCTGGTTCTCTCGCCTACACCGGCAAATACCGAATAACCGCTGTGTTTAAAGGCGACATTGTGGATAAGCTCCATAATGATAACCGTCTTGCCAACGCCAGCGCCGCCGAACAAGCCTACTTTTCCGCCTTTCGCGTAAGGGGCTAAGAGGTCTACGACTTTTATACCTGTTTCAAAAACTTCTGACTTTGTACTTTGCTCTTCAAACGGAGGTGGGTCGCGGTGAATAGACCACGAAGTTTTACTCTCTATCGGATCTCCGCCGTCAACGACATCGCCGATAACATTCAAAATGCGTCCCAAAACTTTCTCCCCAACAGGCACTTTTATAGGGCTTCCGGTAGGTATTGCCTCTATGCCTCTGGTTAATCCTTCGGTCATA
Organism: Campylobacteraceae bacterium; assembly: GCA_031274495.1. Lineage (GTDB taxonomy): Bacteria > Campylobacterota > Campylobacteria > Campylobacterales > Campylobacteraceae > JAIRKW01. Next base: position 27,347 of record JAISQB010000029.1, read on the forward strand.
TCCATAGCGATGGTTCTTACTCTGCCGTCGCCCAAATGCGCAGCGACTTCAAGAACAAGCTTTGCCGCTTTGCCTCCGATACTATAATTTACAACGATTGCCTCATTGATTTTAGGTAGCTCGCCTTTGAAATCTATATCAACAACCGGACCTAAAACTTGGCTTATGATTCCACTCATAGAATTTTTCTCCTTAATTTTTTATCACTATTTCATTGATTCCATACCGCTTATAATCTCAATAAGCTCTGTGGTAATGGACTCTTGTCTTGCTTTATTGTAAGCTATGGTTAGAGCGTTTACTCTCGCCTTTGCGTTATTTGTGGCGTTATCCATTGCTTGCATTCTGGCGCTGTGTTCAGCCGCGAGAGAGTCTATCAATGAATAATACATATTGTACTCAAGATATTTTTTCAATAACTCTTCGAGTATCTCTTTTTCGCTTTCAGCCTCTATCTCCAACAACGATTTGGACTCCGAAACGACCGCTTTATCAGCATCGGGAGTCTCAACCGGAAGCACATCCGTGACTTTTAGCTCTTGAGATATCATATTTAGATATCCGTTATGAACGAGGATGATTTTATCCGTCAAATCCTCCGTAAAATCTTTCACGGCGTCGTCTATGATATTTTTTGCCTTTTCATAGCTTGGAGATGAGGAGGTGTTAAGATACTTCTCCAAAAGCTCCGTACCCTGAAAGGTAAAATACTCAATGCCCGTCCTGCCCACGGCGCGAAGTCTCACTTTGACATTGGAAGCTTTATACTCTTCCATTAAGCGTTTCACAGCTTTGATAGTCTGGACATTAAAACCGCCGCAAAGCCCTTTGTCTGCGGTTACAAAGATGATATCCACGACTTTGGGGGTTTCGTTAAGTTTGAAAAATTTACTCTCAATCCCGTTGGCTTTACTGTGTTGGCTTATTTTATAAGAGATTTCGGAGAGCATTTCGTTGATTTTATTCTCATATACTCTTGACTGCCTTGCGACCTCTTCGGCTTTGCGCAATTTCGCAGTAGATACAAGCTTCATAGCACGCGTTGTTTTTTGCGTGTTTTGAACACTTTTTATCTTTCTTTTTATCTCTTTGAGATTAGACATTCTCTATCCTTTAACTGCAAAGGTAGTCTTAAAATCATTCAACGCTTTTTTCAAACCGTCTTCTATATCTTTATCAAGTACCTTTTTGGTTCTTATCTGCTCTAAAATTTCGGGATATTTCGCCTCTACGAAAGGATAAAGCTCGCTCTCAAATTTTGTAACGTCACTAACGCTTACATCGTCCAAATATCCGCGTGAGCCCGCGTATATGATGATAGCTTGTTTTTCGACCGCCAATGGAGAGTAGGGTGGTTGTTTTAGCAACTCGACCATTCTTTGACCGCGCTCTAACTGTTTGCGGCTTGCTTCATCCAAATCACTCGCAAATTGCGCGAACGCTTGAAGCTCTCTATATTGAGCCAAGTCAAGTCTCAAAGTACCCGAAACTTGTTTAATCGCCTTTATCTGTGCCGCTCCGCCTACGCGTGAAACCGACAAGCCCACATTGATAGCGGGGCGGATGCCTGAGTTAAATAGGTCTGTTTCAAGGAAAATCTGTCCGTCCGTGATAGATATAACATTTGTAGGGATATACGCCGAAACGTCGCCCGCTTGCGTCTCTATAATAGGAAGCGCAGTTAGTGAGCCGGCTCCCAATTCGTCGTTTAATTTTGAAGCGCGCTCCAATAGTCTGGAGTGTAGATAAAATACATCTCCCGGATACGCTTCGCGACCCGGTGGTCGGCGCAAGATCAAAGACATTTCGCGGTAAGCGATAGCGTGTTTTGTCAAATCATCATAAATAATCAAAGCGTGGCGGGAGTTGTCTCTGAAATACTCACCCATCGTTACGCCCGCATACGGAGCCAAATACTGAAGTGCGGCAGAGTCACTTGCGCCCGCGTTTACGATAATCGTATACTCCATAGCGCTGTGCTCTTCAAGTTTTTTCACGACTTGCGCGACTGTTGACTGTTTTTGTCCGATAGCTACATAGATACAAACGACATTTTGCCCTTTTTGGTTGATAATAGTATCTACTGCTACGGTTGTTTTACCTGTTTGTCTATCGCCTATGATAAGCTCTCTTTGTCCGCGTCCGATGGGAACAAGCGCGTCGATAGCTTTAAGTCCTGTCTGGAGCGGCTCGTGTACCGATTTTCTCGCCATAATGCCCGGAGCTTTTTCCTCTACAAATCTTGTCTCTTTAGCCTCGATAGGACCTTTAGCGTCTATCGGGTCGCCAAGTGAGTTTACTACGCGTCCGATGATAGAGTCGCCTACGGGAACTTGAAGAAGTCTTCCAAGTCTTTTAACGGACGAGCCTTCATAAATGCCGTCGCTTTTGCCAAGTACAACTATACCTACGCTTGACTCTTCAAGGTTTAGAGCCATACCGCGCTCACCGTTTTCAAATTCGACCATTTCGCCGGCCATAACATTGTTTAATCCGTAAACATTTGCCACGCCGTCGGCTACTGCTATAACTTTGCCTGTCTCTTCAACATTAACGCTGAGATTAAAGTTCTCAATTCTCTCTTTTATAATAGAACTAATCTCGTCTGCTTTAACTTTAGTTGCCACTTTTATTGCTCCTTGATTATATTGCTTTTAGTATGTGCTCAGTCATTTGAGCTTTTAGTCTATCAAGCGAAAAGCTTGTCTCAACTCCAAGGTCGTCAATCTCTATCTTGACACCTTTGTAGTTTGATTTTTCCGACTTAAATGTTATGTCTGCTTTGAATTTCTTACCAAAACTCTTCTGCAAACTCTCCGTTTGATCTCTGCTTATCTCTTTATCCGCGTAAATTTTGCCTTCGTAGCGGTTGTTTTTAAGGGAGATTTGAAGTTCAAGCTCTTTACAGATATCCGGTAAAAAGAGCAATCTTCCGCGCTCACTTAAGAGTGAGATAAAGTTGATAAGCCTTTTGTCGCTATCCTTTAAGATAGAGATAACAAGTCTCTTTTTATCCTCTTTGTCTACATCCGGAGTTGAAATGATAGTCGTAAATTTTGCTATGCCAAACGCGCTGTTAAGCTCTTGCAATGCCGCTTGCACATTTGCAAGCTCTTTATCGCTAAAGCTTTCAAGCAGGGCTTTGACATATCTTTTTGCTATAACGGTGCTCATTATGCCACCTTCTTTAGAATGATATTGATGAATTTTTCCCTATCAATAGCGATAGACTCTTCGGTAAAAAGCTCGCTCAACACTTCGTTTACGACAGCTCTTACCATCTTGCGTCTTTCGATACTCATCTGGTCTTGGTTTGCTTTTTCAAGATTTTCAAGCTCTATCAATAGATCCGAAGAGATTTTGGCAAGCATCATTTTGCTCTCTTTTTCAGAGGTTACAAGAAGCGCTTTAGCGTTTGCCTTAGCCTCCTCTACCTTCTCCAAAGCCTCGTTTTTTCGTCTTTTGGACTCTTTGAGCTTATCTTGAATCGCGTTTAATTTATCCGCGATGGAGCTTTTTCTGTTTTTAAAGAAGTTTTTGATGATATTTGCCAACAGATAGTATAACAGTCCGGCAAATAAAAGGAAGTTTATAGTTCTTGGGAATATATCCGTCTCGCCTGCGCCGCCGCTAGCGAACGCCAACGCGGGGATAGTAAATAGTATAATATATCTTAACATCACCTCTCCTATATCTTGCCAAGCTTGGCTTTGATAGCTTCTCTAAAGAGTGGCATTTGACTTTTTAGAGCGTTTTTAAGCTCAACTCTTTCGCTCTCAAGCGTCTTGATAAATTCGTTATACTCAGCCTCAAGCTTATCTCGTTTTGCCTCAAGCTTTTTGTTCGCGTCTGCTTTGGCAGAGGCTAAAAGCTCAATGCGGCTAGCTGAAGCTTTGTTTTTGGCGTCGAGTATGATTTGGTTTGCCTCTTCGTGATAAACGCCGACATCTTCGGCATTTTTAACCGCACTCTCCAAATCTTTCTTGACAAGGTCGTTTCTATTGTCAATGAAATCTAGCAGGGGTTTGTAGAGGATTTTGTTGAGAACAACAAGCAGAACCAAAAACAGCACTACCGTTGAGAGCAACAGTGTAAGATCCATATCCAGCATAAAGTATTCTCCTTATTTTTATGATGACCGATAATTAAAACGTTTTTTATGTGAAATAAAAAGCAATCTCATATAAGCTTAAAATTCTACCATTTAAAACAAAAAAACTTCATTAAAATCTTGAAGTTATACGCAAAAGTTGTTACCATGTTGCTATGCGCGCCAAAAAGTTCTCTATCTCTTGGGTATTTTTAAAATTTATCGTTAAACTATCTTTTGCCGCCTTTGCTTTTAGCCCGATACTTGCTATCTTTTCTTGTACGGCTTGCAACGAAGGGTGCGCTTGGGCTGTATCTTGTTTTCTCTTTTTTAATGATGACGGGTTTGATTTGAGCTGTTTTACGAGATTTTCCGTCTCTCTTACACTTAGCCTTTGACCTAAAATCGTATTTACTATCATCTCCTCATCGGCGGGGCTTAATCCTACGATGATTTTGGCGTGTCCTTGAGAGAGTTTGCCATCGGCTATCAACTGTTTTGTCTTTTCACACAATGAAAGCAGTCTTATCGTGTTGGTGATCTGTGTTCTGGACTTGTGTATGATATCGGAAAGTCCGTCTTGCGTTATATTGTATTCGTCTATCAACTCTTGATACGCGCGCCCTAACTCTATGGGGTTTAAATCTTCTCTTTGGATGTTCTCTATGAGCGCCAATTCGCGTAGTTTGTCGGATTCATAGTCTGCGACGATGGCTTTGATGGTCGTAAAGCCCGCCATTTGGCTGGCGCGTAGTCTTCTCTCGCCTGCCAAAAGCATAAAGCCGTCATCTTTTTTTATGACAAGTATAGGCTGTAATAGTCCGTGTTTTTTGATGGAGGCGGCTAAATCTTTTAGTGCGTCCTCTTTAAAAACAAATCTCGGCTGATAGGGGTTTGGCGTGATTTTATCTACTTCTATCTCTTGAACCCTTGAGTTGTCGTGTTGAAACTCCTGTTTGTAAGCCTCTTCCACATCCTCGAAAATTGCGCTCAGTCCTCTTCCTAATGCTTGCTTCGCCATATTTAATTATCCTACTAAAATTGAATGCGCAAGGTCTTGATACGCGATAGACCCAGGCGATTTATCATCGTATAGTATTATTGGTTTACCAAAGCTTGGAGATTCCGCGAGCTTTACATTTCTTGGAATCACAACGAGGGTTTGACCGTCTTTGTCCAAAAACAGCTTACTTTTGAAGTGCTGTTGCAAGTCCGCGACCACTTGGCGCGAAAGGTTATTTTGTGTAGTAAACATCGTAGGTAAAAACCCTTTTATCTCAAGAGGTGGGTTGATAGTCTTTTTTATAAGTTTGATGGTGTTTAAAAGCTGCGCTAACCCCTCCAGCGCGAAAAATTCGCATTGTATCGGTATGATGACCGAATCTGCCGCACTTAGGGCATTAATCGTGATACTTCCCAATGCCGGAGGCGAATCTATAAGGATAAAGTCATAATCGTTTTTTATCTCGCTAATGGCGTTTTTAAGTATTAGTTCGCGCTCTCTTGTGTTATTGTCGTAAAACTCTTTTTCGATGCCCACAAGTCCGATATTTGACGGGGCGAAAAAGAGGTTTTTGATCTCTGTCTTGAGGAGTATCTGAGATAGTTTTTTGCGTCCGATGAGCACGTGGTAGATGTTAAATTCGTAGTTATTGCGAAAACCAAGTCCCGTGGTGGCGTTTGATTGGGGGTCGATATCTATCAGCAGTACCTTTTTTCCTGCGATGGCGAGTGCGGCAGATAGATTGATAGCTGTAGTCGTTTTTCCAACACCGCCCTTTTGGTTTGCAATAGTAATTACCTCACTCATCTTAAACTATACACCTTTTTACTATTTATCTCTATTGACCCATCGGGGCACAGCTGCGCTTCTCTTAAGGAGAAGTATCTGTCTTCTATGTGAACACCAAAATTTTGGCTTAGGTAAAATTCTAACTTATATTTACTAAAAATCTGCTTCCACGAGGGAAAATTTTTTATATACTCCATAAACCCTTCCGTTAATTCTTTTGGCGTTAGCGTTATATCAAGCGTTGCATACTCTTTTGGGGCAAAAGTTAAATTTATTCCAACTGATATTATAAAGCTTTCTTTTATCTTTGCCGTCATCATACCGCCGATTTTTTTATTTTCTATATAAAAATCATTAGGCCATTTGAGCCACACATTTGAGCCAAACGCACGCAAAAACTCCAAAAGAAGCTGCGAAAAGTAGATAGACATCGAAAGCTGGGGCAAGTCGGATGGAAGGACTGATGAGGGGATAGCAAAACTTAAAGAGAGATTTCCCTCTCTGCTCTCCCACACATTTCCTCTGGTCCCCACGCCGCTGTCTTGGATGCCTGCGTATAGCGCGAACGGCGGCGTCACTTTGCCGTTTTTTACGGCTTCGCTCAACCACTGATGAGTCGAGCCTATCCTATCAATAAAATGTATCTCCAACCCTAATCCTTTTTCCATTTATATATGAGAGCGCGTCAGTCTCTTGCTTTGAAGGGGCTTGCACCGTTTGTATATGCGCGAAGCCGTCAATGCACGCCGTGATAACTTCACCCTCTCTTATCTCCACAATTTCGCCCGCCTTAAAGCTATGTTCTGCCTTTACGCACCTAAGGCTTTTTAGCTTCAGTCCGCTTTGCAAAAAGAGCCCTGGCCACGGCGTAAAAGCCAACAACTTTCGCTCAAACTCTTCACAAGTGAGTTCAAAGCTTATAAGCCCCATCTCTTTTGTGATTTTGGAGGTTTTTGAAGAGAGCGCGTCTACCTGCTTTAGCGGTAAAATCTTATCGTAACTCCTCAAAACCTTAAGCGTCAAATCCGCCGCCTTTTTTGCGAGCAGGTCAAAAAGAGCGTCAGAGCTAAGCCCTTTTGCCAAAACATAGCTAAGCCCAAGCATATCGCCCGTATCAAGCCCCTTTTCCATCTTCATCGCCGTTACGCCGATATATCGCTCACCATTTAACACAGCTTGCTGGATGGGGCTGGCACCTCTGTATTTTGGCAGCAGCGAAGCGTGCAGATTGATACACGGCGCTATATCCAAAATATCAGTGGGAAGCAGTTTGCCATAAGCTGCGACGACTATGAAGTCGGGCTTTAAAGAGGTGATCTGCGCCGTTATCTGCTCATCTTTTAGAGTTTGGGGCTGAAAAATGTCGATGGCTATCTTGTTTTCAAGCGCGAATCGTTTTATGTCCGGCGGTACGAGCGCTTGTCCGCGTCCCGCTTTTTTATCGCTTTGCGTGAAAAGCGCGCATACCTCTATGTCGGGGGCATTTAAGAGCGCTTGGAAGATGACCGTCGCGTAAGAGGGCGTGCCCATAAAAATGATGCGCTGTTTTTTCACGCCGTCTCTCCTTTATGATTTTTTGGGAGAAAAGAGCGTTCCGCCGCTGTGCTTGCCCTCTAATATGAAATTTTTTGCGTCAGTCAAGTCAAATCCGCTGGCTAACAACATAGAGCGGTTATTATTAAGTAAAAAGTCAGCGGCTTTTAATTTTGTCACGATACCGCCAGTACCGAAAGTCGAGCCCGCATCCGCCGCTTCGCGTAGCTTTTGTTCGCTGATTTTGCTGACATTTAAAATGAGTGTGGCGTTTTGGTTTTTCTTTGGGTCGCTATCGTAGTAGCCGTTAATGTCGGATAGTATGACCAGCAAATCCGCGTCAAAAAAGTGCGCCACGTGGGCTGAAAGCTGATCGTTGTCGCCAAATATCAACTCCTCTACCGCGGTCGCGTCGTTTTCGTTTATGATGGGCAAGATGTTGTGTTTTAAAAGCGCGTTTACCGTATCGCGTGCCGCTTTTGTCCTCTTTCTTGAGTCAAAATCATCCGAGACCAATAAAAGCTGCGCCCCGAATTTGCCGTGTTTTTGTAAAAATTCATTATAACTGCGGATAAGATAGGGCTGCCCTATGGCGGCGAGCGCTTGGCGGTTTTGTATGATGGTTTTGTCTAATTTGATTTTGAAATACCCCGTAGATACCGCGCCGGAACTCACCAAAATCACTTCATATTTTTCCATAGCTTGCGCTAAAAACTCTACTAATTTTTCAAATCTATCTACCGACAAGCCGTCCTCGTCGTTTAAGACGTGCGTTCCTACTTTAATTACTATGCGCTGCTTTTTCATCTTTTACCTCTTGCAAAAGCGCCCACACGAGCGTTTTTATATTAAAATTTACAGCCGATGAGACAGGGAGTATGAACCGCGCTTCCTCTTTTTTGGCTTCCTCCGCGAAATAGTAAGGTAAAGCGCCGTTGATATTATATTTTAAATTTTGACTTTTTTCTATATGTAAGGTTTCAAAAAACGCCTCTATCTTTTCAGCCGCATCTTCCTCGCCCAAAGCGTCCGTTTTTGTGACCGCTACGGCAAATAGTTTATTTGTCATCTTTTTTGAAAATTTATTTAGTTCAAATTTCAGCGCGCCAAACTGCTCTTCAAGGCTTCGTATATTTGTGATATCCAGCATAAAAAGCAAAAATTTGGTTCTTTCGATATGCTTTAAAAATTCCAGTCCGAGACCCCTGCCGTCGCTTGCCCCTTCGATGATGCCCGGAATATCTGCCATCACAAAAGAGTTAAATTCGTCAGCCTCAACAACGCCAAGTTTTGGCGTGAGCGTTGTAAATTCGTAATTTGCAACTTCGGGTTTTGCGTTTGAAACCACCGAGATGAGCGTGGATTTGCCCACATTCGGAAAGCCCACGAGTCCCACATCTGCTATGAGTTTAAGCTCCAATCTCACAAGGCGGCTCTCACCGCCAAGCCCTTTTTGCGCGTAGCGGGGCTGTTGGTTGGTGGAACTTCTAAAGTGCCAATTTCCAAGCCCGCCAAGCCCGCCTTCTAAGAAAACAACTCTCTGGTCGTCATCAATCAAATCAAACAAAACTTGACCGCTCCCGGCATCCACGACTTGCGTCCCGGGCGGTACGGCTATCTCCAGATCTTCGCCCTTTTTGCCGTGCTTTTTGCTGCCAAGCCCGTTTTCACCGTTTTTGGCTTTCAGATGTCTAACTCCTCTAAAAGAGGCTAAGGTGTGAGAGTTTCTATCTACTTTGAAAAAAACATCTCCGCCTTTTCCGCCGTCTCCGCCATCAGGTCCGCCGTTGGTGACATATTTTTCACGCCTAAATGTCGCTGCTCCCGCGCCGCCGTGTCCTGAGCTTAAGGTAAGCTCTACGCTATCTATAAACATTATTTTTCACCGTTCGGGCAAGCTATATTGCCCTCTTCACAAAAGAAGAGCTCTTTAATCTCTTCGGTTCTATCTTTTGTCTTTTTCGCCAGACATTGGTTTAGGACCATCGCATAAGCGCTATCCCCAGCCAAAGATGAGGCTTCAAAAGCGCAAGACAAATCTCTATACTTTATCCACGCCGTTTGTGCGTTTTTGAGTGCCTCTTTTTGAGTTTTATCTAAAGTCGCTCTGTAAGATGAATAGATATTATTTAACTCTTTGTCGGCGTTTTTGTACAGGGTATCGGTACATATATTTAGCTCGGTTTGGGTTTGGGCATTGTTGCAATCTTGCGCAAAGGCGGCAACGCTTATGGTAAGGGGAGGGTAGATTAACTTTGCGATGCTCATTGGGATAATCCTTATATGCAAAAGAAGAGACCCTTTAAAAAAGGGTCGTAGATAATTTTGTTAAGCTAACGGATAAACAGATACTTTTTTGCGTTTGGTATCTTTTTGTTCGAATTTTACAAAACCGTCGATAAGCGCGTAGATAGTGTGATCAACGCCGATGCCGACATTTTTGCCCGTATGGACTTTAGTGCCGCGCTGACGGATGATGATATTGCCTGCTCTTACGAATTCGTCGCCGAATTTTTTAACGCCTAACCTGCGCCCTGCCGAGTCGCGGTTATTCTGGGTACTGCCTTGACCTTTTTTATGAGCCATTTTTTTCTCCTTAAGCGCTTATTTTTACTATTTTAACGCGCGTGTATTGTCGTCTAAAGCCTCTTTTTAGTTTAGAGTCTTTGCGTCTGCGTTTTTTATAAATGACAACTTTTTTCTCTTTGCCCGAAGTTACTACTTCAAGCTCTACAGTTGCGCCTTCAACATATGGAGTTCCGACTTTTAGCTCTACATCGTGTACGACTAAAACTTCAGTAACTTCAATCTTATCCTTCGGCTGAGCGTCAAGTTTGTCGACATTTAGATAGTCGCCCTCTTGAACTTTATACTGCTTCCCGCCGTTTCTGATAATAGCATACATAGCTATCCTTTATTTGGGTGGATTTTATTACAAGGTGAGGATTTTAGCGAAAAAGAGATTAAGCGCAGTTTAA
>JAISQB010000050.1 GCA_031274495.1 Campylobacteraceae bacterium
TTTATCCTCACGGCTTCGGAGATGTTGCGCTCTATCTCTTTTATGTGTGAGGGGTCTTTTGAGAAGCCTTTGATGATGTAGAGTATGACGGCGAAAAATCCAAGCAGCGCGCAGAGCCCCAAAAATCCATACCCCGCCGTGATGATGGATACGTGTATCGTCAGCCAGTGCGATTTGAGGACGGGGACGAGATTGGTTATCTGCGGGTCAAGCCAGCTAAGGTGCGCCGTGAAGAGTGTGATGCCCGCCATTATGGACGAGAGTGACATAGATATGATAGAGGTGCGCGAAAAGAAGATACCCGAGAGCGCTATCGCCCACGCTATGTATATCATCGATTCGTAGCTGTTGCTCCACGGGGCGTGTTCGGCGACATACCATCTAAGAGCGAGTCCTCCCGTGTGGAGCGCGAATGCTATGAGATTGACGGCGAGCGCTATCATCACGACGGGCTTGATGTTGAATTTGGGCAGAGCCATACGCACAAAGATAAATATGAGTAGCACCAGACCGCTTAAGAGATATAGCGGATATATCCTGTCAAAGATTTTGGCTTTATTGAAAAACAGCTCCGCTTTTATCTTTGTTTCACTCGGGATGAGCCCATCCGCGGCTACTTTATTTTGGTAATTTTTGATGATAGTCACCATCTTGTCCGCCAGAGTCCAATTGCCGCTCTCTTGCGACATTTTGATGGCGTCAAAATAGTAGCTGAATATCATCTGAATATTCGCCGCCTCATCGGTGGGGAAGCTCATCCAAGCCTCATTGACCGAATACCACCCCTCTTCGCCCATCTTCGGCACCATACGCAAAATGTCCATATTAAAGACGCCGTAGACGATATTGACGCGCTCGTCTACCTTTATCACATCTTTGTCAAATTGATTGCGCTCGCTCTCTTTTTTGCGGTTGGCGATCTCGGAAACTTGCATCAATTTATAAGCCCCGCTCTCATCGAAAAAGTCCGCGAACGCCGCGTAGCCGCTTTTCACACCGATAAGCTTTTTAAGCTCGTCGTGCGTAACTTTGATGATAGGCTCTTCGCGCCACTTTGCCACATCAGCTATCATCCCGAACATCACCTCGTTCGCGCCAAGGGAGTTGTAGCTGTCTTTGCGGTAGACTTTATTTAAAACTTCGTGAGATAGCGTGTCGGCGGGATATATGCGCCCGTCCAAGCCTTGTATCAGTATCGTTCCGAAATTCTCCGCGTGCTCTTTTGCGTCGGCGGCGTACGATGGCGTCGCAAATCCACCTAAAAACAGCGCCAAAAAGAGTGCGCCAATGGTGCTTTTACGGTTTGCCGTCATATCTTTATGTACCAGCGAGGCTAATTTTCTAAATCTGCTTTTGGGGTTGAAAAGATTTAGTAATAGTCCAAGGCTTAGCAGAAAATAGCCTATATAAGTGGATAGTTTGCCCGGGTCTTTATTGACCGTGAGGGTCGTGCCCATCTCGTCGTTATCATAGAATGATTGAAAGAAGCGATACCCTTTGTAGTCCAAAACGTGGTTCATATAGATACGATAGTCCATCGTGAAATTGCCGTCTTTGAGCGTTATCTCGCTGGCGTATGAAGAGGGCGAACGCGAGCCCGGATACCTCTCAAGCTGAAAATCATTAAGATAGATAGAAAACGGCAAGATAGACTCCGACGAGCCCCATTTGAGGACAAACATAGCATCATCTATCACAACTCTTGCAGGCGTGCCGCTATATCCCCTGCCCCGCCCTCGCAAAGCCACCTCTTTTGAGATATCTTTATAAGTAAGAGTTACTATCACGGCGTCTGTGTACATAGCGGTAGTCTGCTGCGTAACTTCGGCGCTCACAAGTTTCTCTTTGCCCTTGAGCCCTATATATTTTGCCGCGAAATTGATATCGCCCAGCGTGTATAGGTGCTTATCGTCAAAAGGCTCTTTTTCACCCTTTTTGTAGACGCCCAAAGATGAGTCAGCCATCTTAAACCAATCCAAATCCTCGCTTGATATCAATGAAAATTCACCCTCTTGCAAGATAAATCTAACAAGCGGCTTTGAGGCGTTGTCTATCTTTTTGTTAAATGTAAATATCGCATCCTCGCCCTCCACGATATCCCCCTCGCGCAATATAACATCCGCCGTGCCGTCCTTTCGTGAAACGACGATAGCTATCATAGGCTCGCCGTCTCTATCATCTTGTATGGAGTTTACGGCGTTGGGTATATACTCTTTAAAAGCTACTGCGGCATTTTTATCTGCTATCTTGAAAGAGAAGCTAAAATCATTCGAGCCGATTTTGGAGATGAACTGTTTGTGCTCCGCGTTGTAGATAGTGCCGTTTTTGTAGGCTTGGGCTTGGATGTAGGATTCGGAGGATTTGACTAAGCTGCCGCTCTCATTTTCTCTTATATGCAGCGTCCCCTCGTAGCCGCCGTAGCGCGTCAGGGCTGAGCCCAAAAGGATAAAAAGAAAGCTCGCGTGGAAGATGAGTGCGGGGAGTTTGTCTCTTTTGTGGAGAGAGAAATTGACGATATTGTAGATGAGATTGAAAGCCAAAAATAGTTGTATTAATTCAAACCACTTCGCCGCGTAGATGAGCGCCCACGCCGTCTCCGTGCCAAAATCATTCTCTATAAATGTCGCCACGGCACAGGAGAGGGCGAAGATGATGAGTAAAACCGCCATAAACCACATAGAAACGGATGCTTTTAAAATATTTTCAACTATTTTCATAAAATCAACCCCTATTTTTTTACAAATGATAAAACGAACATTCTATCCGCCAAGATATTTTTTTCTTATCATATCGTTGCCTATCATCGTGGAGGCGATGCCCTCCATAACGATTTTGCCGTTTTCCAAGACATACGCGTAGTCGCTTATCTTCAAAGCCGCGAACGCGTTTTGTTCAACGAGCAGTATCGTTATCCCCTCGTTTTTAAGCTTCACGATAGTCTCAAACACTTCGCCCACAATTTTGGGGGCGAGTCCGAGGCTTGGCTCATCAAGCATCAATAGCTTCGGCTCGCTCATCAAAGCTCTCGATATCGCCAACATCTGCTGTTCGCCGCCGCTCAAAGTCCCCGCCATCTGTTTGCGTTTATCTTTGATACGCGGGAAGAGTTTGTACATCACATCTCTTAACTCTTCGTAATTTTCGTCATTATTGAAAGCGCCGATGCGCAGATTCTCTTCAACGCTAAGGTTGATAAATATGCGCCTGCCCTCAGGCACCAGCGCCATACCGTTTTTCACCAAAGTGTGGGTTTTATGCTTTCTTGTCTCATATCCGCCGAAATTTATCTCGCCTTTTCTCTTGACGGCGTTTAAAAGCGCGTTCAGAGCGGATGTCTTGCCAGCGCCATTTGAGCCGATAAGCGAAACGATACTGCCCGCCTCCACTTTAAAGCTTATCCCTTTAACAGCCTCTATAAGCCCGTAATATACGTGTAAATCTTTAACTTCAATCATTCGTAAAATCCCCCAGATACGCCGCTACGACATCTTTATGGCTGATAACCTCCGCAGGTGTCCCCTCGCAGATGGATTTGCCGTAGTCCAGAACCAAGACCCTGTCGCAGAGTTGGTTTACAAATTTCATATCGTGCTCTATCAGCAATATAGCAAGGTCAAAATCGGCTTTGGCTCTTTGTAAAAGTGTCGCCAACTCTTTCGTTTCAGCGGGATTCATACCGGCGGCGGGTTCGTCTAAGAGCAAAAGCTTCGGATTTGCCGCAAGGGCGCGGGCGATTTCCACTTTACGCTGCTGCCCGTAACTAAGGCTCACAGCCGCCTCATCTTCGTAAGCTTCCAACTCCAGATACTCTAATATCTTGCGCGCCTTTGCCTTTATTTCCCGCTCGGATTTAAAAAATCTGGGCAAGCGAAACATCCCCTCGAAAAATGTATATTTGGCGTGGTTATCAAACCCTATAAGCACATTTTCCATAACACTCATCGAGCTAAAAAGGCGGATATTTTGAAATGTTCTGGCTATCCCTTTGCGCACGATTTGATAGGGCTTCAGCCCCGATATCACTTCGCCGTCTAATTCCACAATGCCGCTTGTTGGCTTGTAATTGCCCGTGATGATGTTAAACATCGTGGTCTTTCCGGCGCCGTTTGGTCCTATGAGCCCAAAAATCTGCCCCGTTTCGACGCTAAAAGAGGTGTCGCTTATCGCCATCACCCCGCCAAAACTTTTTGTTATACTTTTTATCTCTAATATCATCGTTTTTTACTTTTTAATTTTTTCAAAAGGTCGCCCACTTCGCCGTTGCCAAACAGCCCCCGCCTTGCAAAAAGCATAACGAGTATGAGTATGACCGAAAAGACGACCATCCGAAGTCCGGGCATCGCGGGAGTTTCGTAGCCGAAAATATTCATAGACTCATCCAAAAACCTTAGCCACTCGCTGCCGCCTATGACAAGTATCGTTCCTACTATAGCCCCCGTCGTGCTTCCAAGTCCGCCTAAGACTATGATGATGAGTAGTTGAAATGTCAAGAAAAATGTAAATTGGTCAGGCGAAACGGTCGTCAAAAGAACGGCTAAAAGTCCGCCTCCGACACCCTCGAAAAAGGCGCTCGTGCAAAATGCGGTCGTTTTAATCTTAAATGTATTGATGCCCATAGCCCCCGCCGCGTCCTCGTCGTCACGCACGGCTTTCATCGCGCGTCCGTATTTGGAGTTGACGACATTGAGGATAAAAAGCACCGTAAAGAGCGCGGCAAATCCCGTCCAGTAAAAGTTCGCGTGTTCGGGTATGTCGCTTAAGCCCAAAGAGCCGTTGGTAACTTGCGGATTGTTGATGGCAAGTATCTGGATGATAAAGCCAAACCCCAAAGTCACGATAGCAAGATAGTCGCCCCTGACGCGAAAGACGGGAAAGGCGAGTGTAAACGCGACAAGTGAAGCAGCAAGTCCTGATATGATAAGCGCGGCAACAAAGCCCGAATTCATCCACACAACAAATGCCGTGGGCTCTTCCACGACAAATTGGTACACCTTCTCATCCGCGCTCAAAAGCAGCAGTGCGGTTATATAGGCACCTATCGCGACAAAGCCGTTGGGCTCCAATGAAAACTGCCCCGTAACGCCGTTGATGAGATTGTAACTGACGGCGAGGATAGCAAAGATGGCGATATTGCTCAAAATGCGCATTGTGTATTCGTCAAAAAAAGTGGGCGCGACCAGTATGAAACCGGCGGCAACAAAAAAGATAGCGGTATTGATAACTCTTTGGCGTGTAAAAATCATACTAAAACCTACTCTTTTCAAAGTTATATCCCAGTATGCCCGTTGGCTTAAAGAGTAGAACGAGTATCAAAAATACAAACGCAAAAGCGTCTTTGTATCCGCCAAGTTCCGGAAAAAACGCGACTGCGACCACTTCCGTGAAGCCTATGATAAAGCCTCCCAAAACCGCTCCCGTGACGCTTCCGATACCGCCAACGACCGCGGCGGCAAAGGCTTTAAGACCTATCAAAACGCCCATCATCGGATCGATAGCGGGATAATTCAACGCCCAAAACACGCCGCCCACAGCAGCCAGCGAAGAGCCCATCGCGAAGACTAACATAATGATCTTGTTGGCGTCGATGCCCATAAGATTGACAGTTTTGACATCAAACGCGAGTGCGCGTATCGCCACGCCGTATTTGGTGCGAAAAAGTATATATAAGATTATCATCAGTAAAACTATCGTGATGATCGGCACCAAAAGAGCCGACATAGAAAATGTAAGTCCGAAAACGGTGATAACTTTACTCATATAAGGGGGTACTAAAAAGCCTTTTGGCACACCGCCGAAAAGCACATTGAAACTATTCTCCAAAAAGTAGCTAATGCCGATAGCTGTTATCAAAAGCGAGATACGCGGGGCTTCTCGCAGGGGTTTGTAGGCTATCTTGTCGGTTAAAATTCCAAGAGCGCACGCGCCAAGAACCGCCATCACCGCCGCGGCAAAAAACGGCAGCCCAAATACCGCCATACCAAAATAACACAAAAACGCCCCAACCATCATAATATCGCCGTGCGCGAAGTTGATAAGCCTCAAAACTCCGTAAACCATCGTATATCCGACGGCGATAAGCGCGTACATACTGCCCAGACTAAAGCCGTTTAGCATCTGTTGCATAAAAGTTATAAAATCCAAAAAACTCTCCTATATTTAGCCCTCAACCAAAACTCCATTCCAATAAAAATCTTAAAATAGACCTAAAAGCCACTGTTCTTAAAAACAAACAGGACGGAGCAGATCTACCGCCCCGTCCTTAAAAAGCAAAAAAGCGATTATGGATTGACCGTCGCTTTGTATACAAATTTGCCGTCTTTTACCTCTTTGATGACCGCTGAGCGTACAGGGTCGCCGTTGGGCAGCATATTGATGACGCCGGAGACGCCCTCAAATCCTTTGGCGGATTTTATCTGTTTGTTGACACATATGCCGTCTTGCGGGTCTTTACACTTGTTCATCGCGTCTATTATCAAAAAGTAAGCATCCGCGCCAAGAGCAGTGAATGAAGCCATCTCTTTGTTGCCCGTTCGCTTCTCATACTCTTTTATGAACTCCTCGGAGCGTTTTGTCGGAGGTGCGCCGTAGTCGAATGTGTCGGTAAGCATATACCCCTCAACCGCGCTCTTGCCAAGCTCTAAAAATGTAGGGTTAGCGACGCCGTCGCCTGAAAACATAGGCTTATTCAAGCCTATCTCTTTTGCCTGAATAGATATCATCGAAGCCTCAGGATGGTACAGAGGCAAAAATATCATATCCGGATTTGCGCTCTTTATCTGCGCCACTACCGCTTTGAAGTCTTTATCACCGGAGTTGACGAAAATCTTTTTGGTGATTTTGCCGCCGTTTGCCGTGTAGACCTCTTCAAATGTCTTGCCCAGACCTATGGAGTAAACCTGCGCTTGGTCTACCAACAAAGCGGCAGTTTTAAGCCCCAAAGTGTGGTAAGCGTAGTTTGCGACCACCGCCCCTTGAAATGAGTCCGTAAAGCAGACGCGGCTTATAAATTCGCGCTTTTGCGTCAATCTATCACTCGTAGCGGCGGGTGCTACTACTGGGATTTTCGCCTTTTCGGCTATGGAGACAACTTGGTCTGTGTTCGTGCTGATAAGCTCGCCGACTATCGCGGCTACCTTTTCGTATGAGATGAGTCTTGAAGCGGCGTTGGCTGCTTCAACCTTTTCACCTTTCGTGTCAATCAAAACAACTTTGACAGTGTCGCCGTTTTTTAGTGTCGGCTCCAATTTATTCGCCAAAGATAACCCTTCGTATGCCGTCTGCCCGTAAGCGGCTATAGACCCGCTCATAGGCATAATAGCGCCTATTTTCACCTCTTTTGCCGACAAAGTGCCGACAAGAGACGCAGCCAATATAATCGATAGCGATTTTTTCATATGTTCTCCTTGTCAAAATAAATTTTTCTATGTTACACAAGCTTCACTTTAAAATAGTTAAGAGGTGAAGAGTCGTAGTGTCTATTTTTTAAGCGATTCTATATAAGAGGCGATATCATACATCTGTTGTTCGTTCAGCATCGTGGCTTGCACTCTCATAATAAGCCCCGAAGTTCCGCCGTATCCTGAGTCTCTTCTATAATTTTTAAGTTGGTCTACTATCTCATCTTTGGGAAGCTTTATCAAATCGCGCGCACTTAGATAAGAGCTCTTTTCGGCATTTTGCCCGTGGCAGCTTGTGCACTTTTTTTTGTATAAAGTTTCACCGTGCGCAAGATCGGCGTTCATCTTCTTTTCGCCAAACAGCACGCCTAAGATGCTAAAGTCCTTCTTTTCCACATCGGCGCTTTGCGTTTTGTCGTATATAGTTTCGTCCACATCCACAACTACTATCTCGTCACTTGGCTCTTCCGCGCTCTTTGCCACCTCTTCATCTTGGGTTTGCGAAGGCTGAGCAATGCTTTTGTTGCTGTCTATTATCTCGATGCTGCCGTTCACATCGCTCGTTTGGTACTTTTCCATCAACTCTTTAAGCTCTTTGGCGAACTCACCTGTGGCTTTTATCGTTATCTCCTCTTGTGCAAACAGCGTACAGGCGCAAGATATGGCAATAAACATCAACGATTTACGCATAAAAATCCTTTAAGTAGAATAAGGCGGATTATAACAATATTTTGTTTAATAAAAGCTATTCTTTCGTTATCAACCAAGAAGCGGCGTTGGGTGGAGCCTGTTTTGTCGTTTGACGCCGACGGGGGCTTGTGACCACGCCGCCAAAGCCCCCGCCTTGCCCTGTTTTAATCTGTTCAAGGGAGCTGCAGGACTCCACGCCCTTTTACGATATGGCGCTGCTTTGCGGATAACTTTCGACAAGGATATCCCTTTTTTTTTACAATATAACGCTGCCTTGCTCGTCAAATTGAAAAAATGTCTGCTTTATCGCGTGCTTGTTCTGGTTGAGCGCGCTTATCGTCTTAAGCTCATCCGCACTAAGCTCGAAGTCAAAGATATCCGCATTTTCTCTGATGCGCTCCGCGTGGGAGGACTTTGGTATCGGGATGATATCATTTTGCAGATGCCACCTTAAGATGACTTGCGCAGGACTCTTGCTGTACTTTTCACCTATCCTGATGAGTTGGGGCGTTTTTAATATTTTGGCGCGTCCAAGCGGCGAATACGCCTCCACCGCGATACCCTCTTGAACGCAAAATTCGCGCAAAGGCACTTGCGTGATAAACGGCGAAATCTCTATCTGATTGACCATAGGCGGGATGTGGGCGTTTTTATAAATCTCATTTATATGAAACTGTGTAAAGTTACTCACGCCGATAGTGCGAACAAACCCTTCCTCATAAAGCCGCTCCATAGCGCGCCAAGTATCGGCAAATTTGCCCTTCACAGGCCAATGCACAAGGTACAGATCGACAAAATCGACATCCAACCTCTTAAGACTCTCCTCGCAAGCCCTCAAAGTCTTATCGTAGCCTTGCTCCTCATTCCAAACTTTCGTAGTAAGAAAAAACTCATCCCGACGAAAATCTTGCAGCCCCTCGCCAACCCCCTTTTCATTACCATAAATAGCGGCAGTATCGATCAACACATACCCCGCCCTCAAAGCCTCCCGCACAGAATTCGCGACCTCATCCCCATCATTTATCTGCCACACCCCAAACCCAAACTTAGGCATCTTCACGCCATTACTCAAAGTGACCGTGCTTTTGATATTCATCTTCGCTCCTTTTATTTTTTTGCAATTATACAGCTTGGCGGTAAATTTGACGGATGGTGTGGTGGTTGTCTCCGCTATTAGCAATCCTATCGCGTACAGCTCTTCCATTAACGACAATGCAACCATTTGGTTGTTTATGAGTTTGGCTGTTCTTTGGTTGTTGGAGTTGTAGAGATAGGTTATCTTGTCATTGTTGGGTAGTATTACCTCTCTTAGCTCTCCTAATGTTCCGTATGTGTAAGTAGTAGTCTCTTGGGCATCTGTTTTTGATGATAGATAACCGTCTGTGTTATAGATATAGTTTGTGTTGTCAAATATCTTAGTTCTGTCATCTATGTCATATGCTCCTTGTCTTATTGTTTTTTGAGTATTGTTTGTTATAGTCTGTTTTAGTATGTTTCCTTGTTTGTCATAGCTAAACTCCTCCGTATGGTCATAGTCTCTATATCCAAATCTTACAAGTTTAGTGCCTTTGTCATACAATCCTCCTGAAAAGCCAATTGGTATGTTTGGCGACTGTTGTTTGTTTGGAATATCATACCGTATTTCCATTAAAGAATGTTGCCCTTGAAGATGTTTATCCTTGAGCTTCTTTTTTGAGTTGGCTCAACTCCTTTCATTAAAGCGGAAATTGTTTCGACGAATGCAATAATCAAATCTTTTTCATCATCAAAATCATATTTCTCAAAATAATATGATTTTTTATCACAATTAAACATACATTCGTCGGCATATATGTAAGCATTTATATGCATATCATTTTTGCTTACAATCTCGATATTCAAATATGTTTCCGATATACCGCCGACACTGATATTTTTTGATAGAACATCACATTCTGCAATAGTAGAATTTAACATATTAAGACATTGTTCCTGAAAATTAGAGAGTTGAGATAATTCACCAAATATCATAATCGTCCACCTCTAAATAAATCGATGTGCCCGGTTGGTGTTTTAACCCACTTTCCAGAAATTCTGAAAATATTATATCCATTATGTCTGCCCCAACCAATCCGTAAATATCTATTGCTATTTGTCCATCCGCCTCTTGCAAATGATTTTGAGCCAATAATTCCACCCCCGATAACCACTTGAGTCCCAGTTCCACCATAGCCACCATTCCTATAAGCATCAGAACATTTATCGACGGCTTCATTGCCTCCGTATATATTGCGAAACTCATCTGTCAAGCCAAATGTAACTGCATCTCCAAATCCTGCAGAACCGTCAACGAACCATTGAGGAAACATTGTTCTAAACCATCAACTATATATTGGGAACAAGTTGCCGCGCAATTGCCGCCTTTTTGACCTTGCTTATCTTTATTTGCCCGTCTATTTAGCATACCCACATAAATCACTTTTGTTATTCCACTGTCCACCTTCATCAAGACAATCTAATTTTTTTGAACACAGCGAACTAAACCCACAATTAACATATAATCTAACCTCCATTAGCAGTATACATGCAATGAAAAAAACTAAAATTGCTATAAAGACTTTAAAAAACATAATGATATTTTTTTTTATTACCATAGCCATTTTTCCAAACCAGGAACAATATATTTGCCGCACGTTTTTCTGCAATCCCCACTTTTGTTAAGTAGTCCTTGATAATTTGCTTCTCTATCTGCGCTTGAGTCGCTCATTCCACAAATCGTATCTCTTGCTTCTTTTATCTCTCCTATATAAAAAGAGGTTATGTAGCCGACCAATCCCACATTTGAACCTTGGCAATGCGCCATACAATGAAAATATTTATCCGAGTAAACAACATTTGCTTCTTTCATTCTATCCTGATTCTTAGCAAAAGATTCATATACTGAATAAATTTGCAATATGGGATTGAATGTACCATAATAACTCTTTAACCCCTCAACATCCACCCCATTCACCGGATCACCCATCACATACCCATAAAGATTAGAATCCCCTCCACTAAAATCTATCGGGTCTTTCGTTGTCCATTTACCAGTATTGGGGTCATAATCCCTATAACCAAATCTAATCAGTTTAGTATCTTTATCGTATAGTCCCCCTGCAAATCCTATGTGTATATTTAGATTTGGGTTTGTGTCTTGTATTATATTGCCATATGCGGAATATATTATTGATTTTATATTTTGTCCGTTTTGGTCTGTTACTGCTTTTAAGCTTCCTTGATGATTGTAGCTTAGATAGTATATTTGGTTGTTGTGTTTTACTTTGTATGGTACTCTATCGTTTGAATAGTAAAATCTTGATATTAGGTTGTCGTCTTTGTCGTATACTGCTAATAGTGTTGTTAGGTTTAGCCATAGATACTTTTCTTCTATTTGGTTGTTTATGAGTTTGGCTGTTCTTTGGTTGTTGGAGTTGTAGAGATAGGTTATCTTGTCATTGTTGGGTAGTATTACCTCTCTTAGTTCTCCTAATGTTCCGTATGTGTAAGTAGTGGTCTCTTGGGCATCTGTTTTTGATGATAGATAACCGTCTGTGTTATAGATATAGTTTGTGTTGTCAAATATCTTAGTTCTGTCATCTATATCATATGCTCCTTGTCTTATTGTTTTTTGAGTATTGTTTGCTATAGTCTGTTTTAGTATGTTTCCTTGTTTGTCATAGCTAAACTCTTCTATGTAGTAGTATGATGATGGTTTTTCGTTTTTTACTCCTGAGTGAAGAGTTGAAGCTTTTGTCAATCTTCCTTGTTTATCGTAAGTGTATGTATGATAGAGAGTTCTATCATACAGATATTCCGTCTGAGTTAATAGTTTGTCTGCCGTGTTTCTTAATGTATTGGTATATCCGTATATCCTTTTATTGTCAATATTATCTTCAAGTTTGTATATACCATCATAAGAGGAGAGATATGATAACTTTTGTTCATAACCGTTCTCTTCTTGATTTAAGATATTGGCGTTGTTTTTATCTCTTGTTATGGTTAAATCGTTTGATTTTATGAGGAGATTGTCTTTGTCGTATGTGAAGTTCTCTTTTTCGCTTGCATATGTTAGGGAGGTTGGGAGGAAGTAGGGGTTGTAGGTGAATTTTATATCTTGATTTAATGCTCCTTGATAGCTTATGTTGGTGAGCAGGTCTCCGTCGTAAGAGTAGATAGTTTTGTCTTGGTTAGTGGATATGGAAACTATCTGTCCTAAGCAGTCATAAGAGTAGTCATATCTATCCTCATTAGTAAACGTTGATGAGAGAAGACCGTTTGAGTATTCGTTTCTTATCTCTTTGCCTGAAGGTTTTGTTATTTTGGTGAGTTTTTTATCTTTGTCATACTCATAATATGTTTTATATCCCAAAGGAGAGCTCCACTCACTCTTTTGGTCTAAAGGGTTGTAATTAAACTCATTATCGTAAGAGTTATAGTTTAGTATGGATATGAGGTTATCATTGGTATCATAGTCATAGTATAGCGTAAGACCATTTGGGTTTTTGGCAGATATAAGTCTGTCTTTTTGGTCGTAAGAGTATGTGTATTTGTTCAGCAAGGCATCTGTTATGGTCGCTAAATTGCCTCTTTTATCGTAAGTGTAAGTATGCAGTTTAAGTCCCTCAAGAGATGATATCAACTGCTTTTTGGAGTTGTAAGCAAATGTATAGGATGGTTTTCCTGTCTGCGTTATGGATAAAGGAAGATATGTTTTAAGGTCAAAGTGTATAGTTGTTTTTCTATTCTCGGGAGTTGTTATCGTCTGTGTGCCTAAAAGATAGTCTGTAGTTACGGTTGAAGTTTTAGAGTTTAGGCTTATCTCTTTAGTCTCTTTGTATTTGTCTGAGGTTAGCTTTTTATAGTAAGTATGAAATGTCTGAGTGTTGGTTAGACCGCTTGGCATAGTTTTTGTTATCGAAGAGAGTCTATTTTGCATAGATAGCTCATCTATCTCGTAGCTTATCTTCTCTTTGATGCTGCAGTAGTTTTTCTCAACATCTCTTTTGTCGTTAGAGGTAGCTACCGTTGTCTCAAATCCGAAAGGATTTTTTGATATGGAGAGTTGCACTCCGTTTGCATCTGTTTTTGAGTTGGAGTAGTTGTATGAGATGCCTTGCGGGGTTGTAAATGAAGATATGGCTGTGTTGTCATTTAGGCTTGAAGAGAATGTATATTCGCCGTATAGAGGATTGATAGTTTTTGAGACTCTGCCGTTTGTATTGTACTCGTATCTATATGTATAGTTTCTGGGGTTAATTTTAGAGGTTAAGAGACTCTCGCTGTTATAATTAAAATAGTAAGAGCTGCCGTCTTCATATCTTACGGAGATAAGGTTATTATTGCTGTCCATATCAAGATAGGTCGTTTGACCAAAATGTGATTGTATGGAAAGTACTTTGCCGTTACTGTCTCTATTTAGTTTGGTTGTATGACCATATCTGTCCGTGATAAATGTTAATAGTCCGCTCTTTTTGTCGTAAGTAAATGTATAAAGGTTGGCATTTGATTTGGGGTCAAATGAGCGAAGGATAGAACCTGAAGCGTTAAACTCGTGTCCTATGTGTGATTTATCATAGACTATCGTATTGCCTGATTTTAGAGTAGTTATCTCATTATCTTTATACTCTATCGTCTCGCCGTTTCCAAGATATAAAGTGCCATTGTTATAATGATGAAGATTGGATAGTGTCCAGCCATTTGCTATATCGGAAACAGTGTAAGGATATAGAGCATTTTTATATCCCTCTGCCCTTGAGCTTGAATAATGAAGAGTTATGTCACTGCCTTGTATATCTATATCTTCGTGAAGTTCTCTTGTCTTTGGTATGACATAAGAGCCGACAGGGACACGGCATTCTCCCCCTCCATCTTTGTTTTCCGAAGAACATATCCCGCCAACATCAATTGTTTCAATTGGGCATTGACACTGTTTTTGGGTGGAGTTCCAAATTGAACCTTTGACCTCTTTTGAGCAATCAGGGATTTTTTCACAAATGCCATTATTATTATAATAACCCTCATCACACATTTTTTGATATAGTCTTACAAACTCTTGATATATAATTTTTCCTTCATATACATCTGCTTTCCAATCGTCCCAAGCCATCATACCGCGGCAATATCCAGATAAAGCATATGGTTCGCTATAAACAGTGCTTCTCGTATGATCTAAAAAAGCATTATAAGAATATGTTTTATTGCTTGTGATATTCTCTTCAACAAGTTCATAGTTATTTGGAATTTCTTTGTCTATTATTTCGCCAAGATATGGTGGAAGAGGTGGGGAGAGCGGCTCAATTGGGAGTTCACACTCAGGAATATCTACAAAATAATCTCCTGTTGACATTAGCCAATTATAATGACTTTCATCTGTCGGATGGGGACATCCCATAGCCCAATGACTCATGAAAATCGTGTCCGATAGTTACTTCGCACTTAGATATAGTTCTATTGCCATATACGATTAAAGTTTGATTGTTCTCCGCAAATACCATTTGCGCCAAGACGGCAAAAAGCAGAATGAGTGGAGTAGCTTTTTTCATAATCACACTCCTTGATAAAAAAGAACAAACTCATTATTGCCAAATTTAATTAAAAATAAACTTAAAAATTAATTTTATATATATATATTCTATGTTCTATTGCCGCTTGTGTTGCCTGTTCTGCCTGCTGGTGGTGGGAGGGAGATTTGGAAGGAGGTCAGTTTGTCCTCTTCCATATAGTTTATGAGGTATGCGTTTTTGGATTCGTAGACTCTAAAGAGCGTGACATTATCGAATAGCTTGTCCACTTTGAGGCGTTCTACGGCTTGGTAATTTGGCGGCATAGTCTCTTGCTCCTTGCTCTCGACGCGAAATAGTGCGCCGTCTTGTACAAAGTAGGCGACATAGGGCGAAGTCATAGCGTGGATGGAGTTTTTTGTGTGCAGGTAAAAGATATCAAAATCGCCGTTTTGATTTATCGTGGCGTTGGGATAGACGCTTGTCTGTAGAAACAGGTCGTTGTAAAAGAGTTTGCGCACTTTGTTTGAGCGCTCATCATAGCTGTAGTGGCGTTCGTAAAAACCGTTGCTCGTCGTTACGACATTGATAGTCTGATACATATAGATCGCCATAAGCGAAAATATAGCGATGGATACTACGACCTCAACAAGCGTAAAGGCTCTTTTCACATTTCAACCTTCATCTCGTAGCCTACGATATTTGAGCCGTTAAAATGGGCACTGATTCTGTTGATGATGAAGCTCACCATGGGTATATCGTTTATCGTTTCGTTGATATCGGTGTCGGCTAATTTGAAGCTTGATACCTCTTCGGTGTCGCAATTTAACTTCTCGTTTTTGAATAACTCTACGAGTTTGTCGTCCTTGATGTTAAAATTTGGCTTCAAAACTTCGTATATATCGGTATCATCATCCTCGCAAACCACGGAATTCAAAAGCAAAACGGAGAAGTAGCTTGAGTCTGCGCTTTTGGCTTTAGCATAAGTTATAAGTTTCGCACTGTTGGAGTTTGTCTTCAAAAGCCCGATGCCTACCGTAACTACGATAACGACGCAAATCAAAATCTCCACGAGCGTAAACGCTTTATTCATCTTTAATGCCTATCCTTATGGCCTCTTCTAATGAAATCTCACCCTCGCGCAAAAGCTGTTTTAATTTCGCCGATAGAAAAACCATACCCTTCTCTTTTGCGTAAGAGCGGATCTGATAGTCATTCGTCGTGGTTTTGAGTATCGTCTTGATGTCGTTATTCATAACGAGCAGCTCACCCACAGCGCGCCTGCCTATGTAGCCCGTGTAGTTGCACTGTTTGCAGCCGCAAGCTTTGTATATTTTTGTATTTTTGGGGATAAATACTTTATCGGAAAACTCTTCGGCTATATCGTCTTCTATTTTGCAGTGAGGACACAAAAGCCGCACCAATCTTTGAGCTAAAACTGCCAGCAATGTTGAGGAGATTAAAAAAGGCTCTATCTTCATATCTACAAGTCTTGTGATGGCCGAAGTGGCGTTGTTTGTGTGAAGTGTGGACAAAACAAGGTGTCCGGTAAGAGCCGCTTGCGTGGCTATGGACGCCGTTTCATTGTCTCTTATCTCGCCTACCATTATGATGTCAGGGTCCTGCCTCAAAACAGAGCGCAAACCGGCAGCGAAAGTGAGACCTACTTTGTTGTTCACCTGTATCTGATTGATATTGGCTGTTTTGTACTCCACGGGGTCTTCTATCGTTATGATATTTTTATCCGGCGAAGCTAATCTTTGCAAAAATGAGTGTAGTGTGGTCGATTTACCACTGCCTGTGGGTCCTGTTACTAAGATAATGCCGTAAGAGTGATTTAAGATATTATTCAATTCTTCGATAAGTTCGTTGCTAAATCCAAGCTCCGACAAAGAAGGGATAGTCTCGGAGTTCATAAGTATCCTCATAACAACTCTCTCGCCGTAATATGTCGGCAATATGGACACACGGATATCCAGTGTGCGTCCGGCTATCTTTATCTGCGTTCTACCATCTTGCGGGATACGCTTTTCGGAGATGTCGAGGTTGGATATGACTTTTATACGGCTTATGACGAGGTTTAGGATGTTTTTCTCAAGCTCTATGTGCTTAGTCAAAACACCGTCAATTCTAAAGCGCACATCGCCTTTGAACTCGTGCATCTCTATGTGAATGTCTGATGAGCGTTTTTTGATAGCTTGATAGAAGAGTGAGTTTACGAATTTTATGATCGGGGCGGACTCTTCGGAGGTCAATATATCGCCTGAATTTCGTAAAAACTCACTAAGGCTCATATCTTCGCCGCTTGCCTCTTCTTCGGCATTTTTGTCTATAGCGTCAAGCTCTCTATCGGTTCTTAATTCTAAAAATTTGTTGAAAAGCCTATCGTACGACTCTTCATCCAAAAAGGCTACGGGGTACTCCTCTTGTAGCTTCGAGAGATACTCAAACGCGCTCTCCATATAATCTTCATTGATACACGCGTGTAGGACGCCGCCTATTTTGGAGAAGAGGACATAGTTTTTCAGTGCGACCGATAACTCTTCGACTTCATACGGCTCAAGACCTACATCGTGGATTTGCTCTATATTCATTTATTGACAATTACCTTTTTAAAA
This sequence comes from Campylobacteraceae bacterium, assembly GCA_031274495.1. Classification (GTDB taxonomy): domain Bacteria; phylum Campylobacterota; class Campylobacteria; order Campylobacterales; family Campylobacteraceae; genus JAIRKW01. Next base: position 17,227 of record JAISQB010000050.1, read on the forward strand.
GTTGATTTAAGTATTCCGTACTGCCCGGGACGGGAGCGCGCTCCGGCTTTGCTTCTGTTTGGATGCCGCTCTCTTTTACCGCTTTAACATCTTTTGCGGGTTGGCTCTCTCTGACAGGGTTGCTCTCTTTGACAAATCCGTTCTCTTTTATAGGCTTGCTCTCTTTTATGACCTTATTTTCTTGGACCGGCTTACTCTCTTTTACAACTTTGTTCTCTTGAACTGGTTTGTTCTCTTTTATAACCTTGCTCTCCTGGACGGGCTTACTATCTTTTATGGGTTGGATATCTATTGGCTTACTCTCTTTTGTAGGCCTACTTTTTTTTGCCGCCTCTTGGCGCGCAAGTTCTTGACGGACTAACTCATTGTGAAATTCTTTACTGTAAGCGTCTTGTATCATATCAAGTTCGGCAAGCTGGCTTCTTAAAGCGGAGAGATCTTCGCTTGAGTCAACGATATAGGGCGTTAAAACGATGACGATATTTGTCTGGTCGTCCGTATTTGCCTTATGTGTGAACAATCGTCCCAAAAGCGGAATGTCACCAAGCAACGGCACTTTAGAGTCGTTCTCCGTTTTTTTGTTACGGATAAGTCCTCCTACGATAACGCTTTCGCCATGTTTAACGATAGCCCTTGTCGTAACTTCGCGTTTTGTGGTTGTAGGCATACCGCTATCTCCGCCGCTGCCGTCCAAAACATCTTCCACTTTAGCTTCTATCTGAAGAGCTACTTTACCGTCGCTTGAGATACGGGGCTTTACTTGAAGAGTCAAGCCTATATCTTCTCTTGAGTAAGTGTTGCGAGTCAAATCTGTCGTGCTGTCCGCATTTGTCGTACTTGTGATGATAGATTGTGTCTGTCCGACATATATTTTGGACTCCATGTTATTTAAGCACAAAACGGACGGTTCGGATACGATATTTGCCGCACCGTTTGTCTTCAGAAAGTCTATTGCCGCGCCGAACGCCAAGCCTGATTTGAGATTTCCGACATCAAACGCATTGCTAAGAGCAGTGCCAAGCAAAGATGAGAGTGAAAAAGCCGACCCACCCATATTCATAGCAAATGTATAAAGTCCGTCCGAAGTAGCGCGTCCGCCCTCAAGTCCGTATCGTATACCTATGCGTTTTGAAGCGCTGTCGCTTATCTCTATAATTCTCGCTTTAACAAATACCTGTTTTTGTTCTTTGTCAAGGTCGGTTATGATATTTTTTATGATCTCAAAATCCTTTTGTGAAGCCAATACTACGATAGAGTTACTAGCCTCATCAAGAGATAGTATCGGTTTGTTAGCCTCCGCAGCAGCAGCAGGGGTGGGCTTTATCGTTTGATTGCCGCCTGATGGAGCGATGAGCTGGCTTGATGAGACAAGTTCGGAGACGATTTTAAATATATCTTTTGCTTCGGTATTATTTAACTGTATCACTCTTGCGCTTACCTGCAAGCTCTGCTGCTCTTTGTCGAGATTTGCTACTACCCTTTTCAATCTATCTATATTCTCTTTTGAACCAACCGCGATGACGCCGTTGTCGGCTTTATTTTCATAAAGCGCTACGCGCTCGCTCTCGATCTTTTCGTTAAATATATCTTTTGAGATAGATTGCAAGACAGGAAAAACCTGCTCTATATCGACTCGTGTTAGCTGTATAAAGACAACCTCCGCCGCGCCGTTTTTCTCCATGATGCTTACTATCTTTTTTATCGTCTCTATATTCTTTGGAAAATCGGTAATTATGAGCGTATTGCTCTCTCTTATCGTTGTGATTTTGGCAGCAAGAGAGGCTAAGTGCCTTATCTTATTTGCGACCTCATCGACATTTGAGCCCTTCACGGGAACTATCTGCGTAACCATCTGCGTATATTGGTCAGCCCCTTTGCTTAGTACAGGCAGATTGTATTGCGCCGCGTTGTTGTTGCGCACTACCTCCAGATATGTGCCGTGGTCAACCATAGTATAACCTTTGGATGCGAGCACAGATTGCAAGATAAGCGGCAAATCTTTTTTGTTCACAGGCGCCGCGGAGACAAACTCTACCTTGCCCGGAATTGCATCTTGCAAAAGCACATTTTTGCCAAGTACGTTGGATACGAGACGTATGAAGTCGGTTATCTCCAAATCCCTGAAGTTTATCTCAACACTTTGACTACTTGGCTGCGGTCTTGCCGCTTCCTGAGCGCCGAGCATGGCGCAACTTATGACAAACACCCCTAGTAGTATTGCCCTAACGAATCTCATACTCAAAATCCTTTTTTATATTGTTTCGCATCACCTCAATCCTCACTCTACTGTAAGTTTTGGCGTTGTTGTATATCTCCAGCACCCTTGAATAGTTATCAAGCTGTACGCCGTTAAAACTCGTGATAATATCCCCCGCACGCAAACCAAGCTTCGCAAAAGGTGAATTTCTATTAACACTAAGCACCCTAAACCCCTCCAGTTTACCATTTCTTACAACCTCTTTAAATCCTATATTTTTAAAGACCGAGTCGGGATTGTCAAGAAATTGGTTAAGCTCTCCCTTTTGGATAACATTTGAGTACTCCTCCATATTTGGCTGTCCGGCAGCCTGCGACGCCAGAAGCTCCTGCTCTATCCTCATATCGCGCGCCAATAAAGTCGCCCCCGATGGCGGACCAATGATAGCGGATGCCGGCGGAGCGGGGTTTAGCGTACCCTTCGCAAATCCCACCCAAAATTGTCTGCCGCTCTCAGTCAAAAATATACCGTCGGACTTTATCTCGCTCAATTTATATCGCCCTAAATTTTCGCCCTCTTTCAAAATCTTTACTTCGCTCCCCTCTTGTACCACAGCAAAACCTTTATCGCCCTTTACCTCTCTATAGACGGCTATTAGTTTTATATCTTCCACCGGCGTAACGACTTGCGTCGCGGATGCGGTAGCATCGCCCCTTGGTCCAAAAATAGTACCGTAAGCGTTTAAGTTTGGAATGACCTCTCCTTTTGGCGTATCTACGCCGCTTTTTGGTAAGGAGATGTATATAGCCAAACCTATAATTTTTGCAACGGCAAGCAAAATAAAAATTTTAAAAATAAGACTAAGTGTTTGGCTATTTAAACGATAGTTCATACACTAACCTCCCATCAACATTTTTAAAATTCGAATTTAGCATAGGATATCTTCTCGCAAAATCCGATGCGGGGTTTAGCGTAAGGGATATCTTTTTACTAAAAATACTATAACTGCCCGATATACTGCCAAATCCCCCTTCCCCTTTCAAAAAAACTTTTGTCGGATAAAATGGCGTATATAAAGCGTTTATGCGTTCTACTTGGGGCACAAAATTTTGCAGATTTTTAGATGGATTGGCGGATGCTAACGCTACTTTGTTATACAAAATGCCAAAAAACGCATCTATCTGTCCTATGCGTGCAACACTGTCACCAAGATAAAGCACATCTATACCACTTAAATCCAACCCGAAAAGCCCCTCTTTTGTACTCTCTTCGTTCAAGGAAATCCCTTTCTCAAAGAGTTTGTTCTCGAAAAAATAGTAGATATTCTCTTTGGGCAAAAATGCCATCAGCATTACGAAAAAAAGCACAGAGAAGAAAATAAATTTTATGATTTTCATTTTTTTATCTCCATAACTACGCGGTAGGTCGATTCGCTCTCCGCAATAAATTCAAATTTTCTTATCTCAAAAGCCTCCGTAATAGCTTTTCTCATAAATTCATTTGCTTCAGCGCGTGATAAAACGCCGCTTTTTACTTCAAATACCGCCGCCTTATCGCTCACCTGACCAAAAAGCGTCCGCAGCCTCTCTTCCAAGGACTCTTTATTCCACATCTTCTTTAAAGCACTCACCTTTTTTGCCTCTTCCTCAAACGCAACAAGATTTTTTGCTTCAAGCGGCAGAGCCAAACGCCCATGGGAAGCTTTCACAAAAAGTGCTATAAACACCACAAAAATAATGCCCAGTAAAACAAAAGGATTGATCTTATTCATAGCGCATCTCTATTATAATATTTTTGCCGTCATTTCTTAATGACACATCTTTGAAAAAATTCCCGTAGTAGCTTTTAAAGTACTCTTCCCTGCTCCTATCCGCACGGATAATTAAAGAGACTTTAAGCTCGTCGATTTTAATGCTTTCAAAGCGCTCCCCCTGATTAAAGGATGTTTGAAGTATATGAGAGAACGCATCTCTGAAAGATTTTTGAACTCTATTTATATTTTCATATTCTTTTGCCAATGCGTTTAACTGAAGCGATGTCGAAGGTAGCGAATAAAGAGCCAAAACCTCTTTCTCCTGCACTTCAAATTTGCCCCTAAGAGAGCTTGTGTAGTATATATCTATAAGTGCCAACAATATTAAGAACAGCAAAATATATACAATGCCGAGCGCCCCTTTTTTCTCGTAAAAACGGTTGAATTTGCCCAATTTTATCCTGTGCTGCGAAAGCGTGTGAAACGAGAGTACCTTATCTACACTCGTATGCTCTTTCGCGATGGAGAGCGGCACCTTTATCAATTTACCGTTTTGATTTAAAATGGCCGATTTGGAGTCTATCTTTATCGGCAACGGACATTCGGAAAACTCTGTTTGCGCAAAGTAGACATTTTCTATTTGGGATGATTTGACGCCAAGGCGCTCTAATTCCTCCAAAATAGCCTTCGCGTCATACGCAAAAAGTGTAAATTTATCCGCACTTTTTATGACTTTGTAGGAATAATTCCCATCCTGTACTACACCTTCAAACAGCGATGGGGCGTACTCCTTGGCTTGAAACAGATATTTTACCGGGAGTGTCTCGTGTCTTACCCAGTAAAATTTCGGCGAAAGTATAATATTTGCCGTCGCCGACTCTCTTATAAATACCGCGGATGAATCTACAAAAATAGTCTCCACACGCCTGCCCCTCTTTGCGCTGTTTAACTCTCTGTAAAATTTACTAAAAAACTGTTTCAATATAGCTCACTTTCTTCGTTGTAATATCGTACATAAACGAAAACGTTTTTTGCTCGTCCAAATATGAAAGATTCACCGCACAAATCACACTCAGCACGCCAACATCAATACCCAACTTATCAAACGCTACTCTCGCATCATTTGACAAGTTTAAATCATCAATCCCGGAGATAGACCCCAATTCGGCGTGATAAGTGAAATTATACTCTTTTTCTATTAATTTTAACAATGGCTCTTTAATATAGTTAAAGTCAACTTTATCCCCATAGAAGCCTATCAAATCTTTCCATGGGACTTCGTATATCGCGGCATCACCGCCGTTTGCAACATAGTGATCAAGTAAAAAATTAAACGCCTCCCACGAATAGATACCACCATCCTCAAATAGTTCACTGTCTAAAGCGGCTTCGCTCATGTAAGCTCTCTGGTTTCTATCTTTATCTATGGCGTCCAAAAGTATCTGTAAGAAAAAATTTGAGTTTGTAACATGGTATTCGTAAAGGGCACTTTGCAAAAGATTGTAAAAAAAGCTATTAGTCTCATTTTGGTTTAAAAGTTTATTTATATTTATCACTCCGGCAGCTGAACTTATATCGACAAAGGCGTTGATATTCTCATCGCTTATCATGATAGGCAACCCTATGATGATGGAAAGCGAATCTTTATCTTTGATATCTTTTGTGTTCTCCTGCAAAATCTTTAGTATATCAAGAAAGGTCTTATTAAGCTGCGTGGAGATATTGATCTCATTTAGCCTCGTGAAATATTTTTGAGAAATCGTAACGCTTTTTAGGACCAACAGCGAGAGTATCAGTATGAGCCCCACAGTCGTAAGCAGCGCTATTCCTCTTCTGTTCATCTGGCGCCTCTCACGAAATATTCATAGAAAATATAGGCAAAAGCATCGAAGTGATGATAAGCCCGATTAACGCGCCCACTACGAGCATCAAAAGAGGTTCCAGTAACGATAAAAACAGGGCGATTTTGTCTCTATTTTCCTCAAAATAGAGCGCTGAGAGATTTTGCAATACCAAAGAGACTTCGCTTGTCTCTTCGCCCAGAGTGACCGCTTGCACAAAAGAGTTGCTAAGTTTATAATCAGACTTTAAAAGCGCGGAAGAGAGGCGCGAACCCTCCACTACCTTTAGCGAAGCTTTATCAAAAACATCAGCTATGACACTATTTTTCAAAATACCAAATCCAAGCCGCACCGTTTTTACAAAAGGCACTCCCGACTTTATCAGCACGGAGGCGATATATGTAAATCTGCCAAGCTCGGAGGATTCGATGATTTTCCCAAAAAACGGCATCTTCAACATCAAAAAGTCGTATGTGTATTTTGCCTTTTTATTGACGGCAAGCAGAGCTTTGATGCCCAAAACGATTAAAATTATAGCCACGATAGCATAAAACCAAAACTGCGACAACCAATCCCCAATGGCTATGATGATCTGCGTTATCTTGGGCAGTTCTTGATTCATCTGTTCAAATATCGAGCTGATTTTCGGCACCACATAAGCTATCATAAAGCCAAGCATAAAGCCCGAGATTAGTAAAATAAACATAGGGTATGCGAAAGCGTTTTGTATCTGCTTGTTTAGTCTCTCCTGCTCTTTTAAAAAGCGCGAAAGTTCCAAAAGTATCTCGTCTAAGATACCGCTCTCTTCGGATACTTTGATGGACTGTTTAAAAAATATAGGAAGTTTAAAGACAGTCTGATTTTCGAGCGCGAAATAGAAATTTTTGCCCTCATCAAGAGAGTTTTTAAGACTACTTAAGAAAAGTGACATTTTTTTATTGTTGACATATTGGTTTGAGGAGAGCGCCACGGCATCCACCAAAGAGATGCCTGACTTCAGATAGATACTTATATCGCGGCAAAACCACGCGAGCTCGCCCGAACTAATCTTATAGCGGCGCTTAAAGCTTATCTTGCTGAAAAGCGTGAATTGCTCCTCTTGGAGCTTTTTATATATGATGCCTGCGGCTTTTAGCCTCTTTTTGGCGTCATCAAGGCTGTTTGCTTCTATCTTAGAGCTGACTTTTGAGCCTGTTTTATCGATTCCGGAGTATTTAAATATCAAATCTTACCTTCCTCTTACTTCAAGCTGTTTTTCTTCCAAATAGTCACTTGCTTCATTTAAATTTGCAAACACCTTTCCCTCTTCCATATAATTTTCCAGCAGATAAAATCTATCTCGATACTCCAACACTACCTTATCGGCGCTACCGTTAGGATAGACATTGTATGAAAAACAGACCCTCTCTCTTTTGCGATCCTCTCTATAATAATCGTCATATATTATCCTATCAAGCCGCTTCCCGTCGTACTTGTAGGCTATAGGCTCAAAACCCTTCTCAAAAAGTTCTATGGTCTTGTTCGTATCGACACCGTTAAGCAACACGTGGCAATACGAACAGTCATCAACACACTTCAAAGAGACTTTTGCTTTGTTGCCGCCTAAACTCTCAAGCAGATAGAGGTTGAGCTTTTCAAGCTTTACCTCCTCTTCGTAAGGGTCGCTTTTAAAGGCAAAATTTTGCATAAACAACCCATATGTGATAACCAGCAAAAGCATCACAAGTAAAAGTTCAAACAGCGTAAATCCGCCTTTTCTTACTCTTCGCATTTGCTAAAATATATATCTGTGTTCTCATCCGTTCCGCCCTCGCGCCCATCCGCGCCCAACGAAACCAAATCAAAATCACCACCGCTTGGAATGTATATAAACTCGTTACCCCAAGAGTCTTTAGGAGGGCTTTTAACATCAAGATAGCCGCCGTTAGGGTACTTTTTATATTTGTTAGGATCCGGATTGGCGATGAGCGCTTTAAGCCCCTCGTCCATAGTCGGAAAATTGCCGAAATCCATTCTAAACATTTTAACAGATTCAGCAATAGTCTTCATCTGGATACACACAAGTTTTTGCTTAGCCTGCTCTGATTTGCCCAAGAGATTCGGCAAAACAAGCGTTGTAAGAAGTCCCAAAATGATAATAACCACCATAAGTTCCATAAGCGAAAAAGCTTTTTTCAAATATTCCTCCACATAAATTAAAACTGTAAAATTGCTATTATAACAGAAACCATATAAATAAAGAATATAATTTTCTGACTTGTTGGTTAAAAAAACCGCTTTTATTTGAAATTATCTCTTCTTTGGAGCGTATGCGCTATTTTCTTAAAAACAATTTCAAAATGGTTACTAATTTTCCTCCAATGCCACCCGCGATAGCTTAAAAATCAAAAAAGGTCGCCTATAGAAACCTTGTTTTACCATTTACCGCGATGAACAATTACGCTTATTATATCTTTTTAATTTTTACTTTTAAGATAATATTTTATAAAAATTGCCATTATATCTATTAATACAACATACGCCGGCGCAAAATAAGCTATCCGTCGAGAACTTCTCTTGTTAATAGATGTGCCGATACAAAAAATTGCTATGATGACAACGAGCCCGTCGATTTTATTAATATATGAGCCGCATATCGATAGTACAGCAGTGGGAGATATTACGCCGATGGCTCTATGCTATATTAAAATTCCTCAAGAAAATTTTATAATTATATAACAATTTTAATTTTTTTTTGAAAGCATTCTTGGCAGCCGCACCCACATACCGCAGCTAATTACTCAAAACGATTTAAAGATAAAATAATTTTCTATTTTTGTATCAAAATCTACCGCTTTGCCATCGTAGCTATTAATTTTTTGAGACTTTTTAAGAATTGGTGATTTTACTATGGTGGAAGTGAGGGGAGCTACTGACAAACAGAGGGCTAAAAACTGTTATAAAGTACGATAAATACGGGCTTTTATAAGTAGTTTAAGGTTTGGAGTTTGGGGTAAAAGCTACCCTATGGCTACCCATCATCTAAAAAACTACCTCTTTTGAATGATTTTTGATGTCTGAAAGTTGCTTTGAATTGTACAATAAAATTTCTTTCGGAGGGTTAAATATGAGTGAGATAGTAAAAGGTGTTGAAAACAACGATAATAAAACGCTTGTTTTGATAGATAAAGATGAGTGTTTAAAAAAACTCTTTAGTTGCTCTTGTATCCTTGCTACGCTAAGGCTTGCCACTAAATATGAAGATGAAATTGAAAGCATATATGTAGATGAAGTGATAAAGCCTGTTGAAGATATTCTTCATAACATATATGATGAGATTGAATTTCGCACGCCTAAAGGTGGGGGCGGGGTTTAACTTGTGGGTTGAGCTGGAACGCTCAAAGGCAATAGAGCAATAGGCGGCGCGTGATGTTTTATAAGTCTTTAGCCGCCTCTTTTAGCTTTGCCTGCTCCTTTTCTTTTGCTTGCCTTTCAGCTTCTAAGCGGATTTTTTCAGCAGGTTCTGCCGCCAATTTTGATAATTTAGAACTCTTTATAATCATACTACATTCAGAGTTTTTATAACAAGATGTGTTAAGTTTCCCACCGCCCCTTGTAATATATAAAAAGCTTGGAAAGGCTTTTGAGTAACTTCTATATTCTATGTTTTCTACTATTTTATCGCCCTCCATTCTGTATCCGCTCGTGTAACTTTCGGAATATGTATCTTCATAGTCAAAAAAGCTTGTGCCATACTTTTTTTTAATTGTTTGTAGTATCTTGTTGTTATTGCTTCTATTATGCAGTGTTTCATTCCCTTTAGAAAACTCATCATATTTTATTTCAGTCCAATAAAATTGGTTATCAAAAAAACGATATTCTATGCTCCTTAAATCCACCTCGCCTATCTTTAAAAGCTCATCTTTTTTGGTGGCTATCACCTCTTTTGAGGTTTTGTTATCGCTTATAATGGTGTGATTGCCAAGCTTTTCTATAGGCTCACCCCACTTCATATCACGAAAGCCAACGATGGGACTATTACCAAAGCAACCGCTAAACATAATACCCACTACAACCAGTAGCAAAAAACTAACCTTTTTCATAAAAGCCCCCTTGATGTTTATTTTCGTAAATTGTACATCTGAAAATGTTGATGATGTGTAAATTTGGGGGCAAAAAGGCAAGGACTATGACAAAAACAACTGACAAAATTTGGTTACATTTGTTAATGTTTTTGTTGCTAAAACCGTTGGTAATACGGGCTTTTGAGCATAAAAACAGTTTATTATTGTTAATGTTTTTGTTGTTAAAGTAAGGGCAAAAACGCTCCAAAGGCTGAAAGGTAAGCCGTTTTGTCTTGCCTTTGTCATAGTTTTTGTTTTAAAAAGTTTGGCGCGCATAAAATCTTTGCTATATGCGCGGTACTGCGGGGCGGGGTCTGTAGAGATTTAACCCGCCCCTCCCTATGGTGTTTGGTGTCATACTTTGTAACACTGACTATGCCACTTATCAAAGACTATATCAAGGCGTGATAGCGTCTGTTTTGCTTGTCTGCGGTGCTGTATCGCTTTGTATGGCGTCTTTGTCTTGTTGGGTAGGCGCTTGTGTGTCTGTACCGTTATCTCTTTTAAAGGGGCGGTAGAGACCACTCAAAAAGGCTTTTAAGCCATCTATCCACCAAAGCGAAACACTATGTGTTTTTGTTTGCTCCTTGAGCTTCATTTGCCCTCTGGCGCGTGGATTAAGTCCAAGCCTATCAGAATAGGCTATGACTATCTTTTCGCACTTAAAGGCTAACTCTACGTTTTGATAGTTGATAGATAAGTTTTGCGGTGTAACTTTTATTGCCTCATTGAGTAGGCAATTGCAAAGCACCGAATAACGAACAAACCGTTTTATTACCTTTTGGTCTAACCGTTCGGTGATAACTCCTGTTTGCTCTAACTCTTTTGTAACATCTTGTTCTAACTCTCGCACAAGCTCATCAAACCCCGTTTGCTCTTCTTGCTGTTTTATTTCTTTTTTCACTTCATACTCCTTAGAATATTATTTGTATAAAGGCTTGCCATTAAGCAAAGCCACCTTAAACCTATTACCTTTTTATTATCCATTTCATCACGCCGCTATCATCATCCACCTCTTCTTGTTCCTTGAGCTTCATTTGACCTCTGGCGCGTGGATTAAGTCCCAGTCTATCGGAATAGGCTATGATTATCTTTTCGCATTTGAGGGCAAACTCTGCATAACGGTGAATGGTAGATAAGCGCTGTGGTGTAACTTCCGTGAAGTCTTGCTTAGCTGCCTCTTTGAGTAGATAATCACGGAGTGTTGAGTAGTAGCAAAACTGCTCTATTGCCTTTTGGTCTAACCGTTCGGTAATAACTCCTGCTTGCTCTAACTCTCTTGTAACGCTAAAACTAAGCTCTTTAGCCTTTGGGGCTATGATTACCTGTATCTCTGATAAGGTTCTAAAGCGGTTGGCTTTTACGGGATAAGCGTCTTGTTTTGCTTTTTCTATGTCACCGCCAAGCTTTTTAATCGTTTCAGCGTTTATAAATAGCTTGTTGCCCCTCCTTATGGTTTCTAACTCACCGCTTTTGATTAGCCTCCATACAGTCCGCTCTGTCTTTTCAAGTGCCGTAGCGGTCTCTTTGATGGTTAATTCAACCTCTTTTTTGCCTCCTTTGCTCTTAAGTGAAATAGTAGTTGCGTTGTTATTGTCAATCATTTTTTGCCTCCTTTTTGGGCTATTTTTGGCTGTAAACTTAAATCGCCTTTTGAATGCCGTTGTGGTGGGGGTTTGTGGCTTGTTTGTGTTGCATTTTGTACCAATATACTTAATAGACACCAGTCCACCTGAAACTTAAGGCGCGGTTTTAATGTTTTTTGTGTAGCTTGACCGCGCTTTTTTTGAGGCTCATTACTAAATGCTTTTTGGATGGTCTTATTACACGCTGCGATAACCTCATTGATACTATCTAATCTTTTAAGCCTTGCCTTACAAAATGAAAACTCCAGACGATAACAAATGTGTTTGGCTTTGTCTGTCTTATGATAGTGTTTCACATTGTAGTACGTGTTTGTCCGCCCCTCTTTGGCTGTTTTTAAGTAGATGGTATTCCAACGGCGGTATAGCTCTCTTTTGAGCCTGTGGGCTATTGTAGATACATTAAAGGGCTTGTTGCTATCAAAGGCTATATCAAGGCGTGAGAATTTGAAGCTATCTTGTCCGATGAGGTTAATAACCTCTTGCAAATCTTCACACATAGGAGCGTCAAAGAGGTTATATTGTTTTAAGCCTTGAAATGTTAGCGTGTAATCCTTTTGGCGTTTATGCTGCGTGATTTTATACCTACAACCTCGCGGGCTTATTAAGATAGCCAAATAAGAGTAAAGCGCAGGTTTAAATGCGTTTTGTGGCTTTTTGCCTTTTGCTTTAACACTTGCTTTGCCTCTTTTGGGCTTGAAATAGTCGTTTATAAGCTCTTGGTTAAAGACAAGGTGATTTTTAACGGTCATCATCTTAAAGCCTGCCGCAGTGCGTAACTTATCCAAAATGGTATCATTAAAATCAAGAGCCACACTATCAATAAAGCCTCTCATTGCAAAGGGCTAAAAACTCTTTAGCCCTTTTGTTGCTGATAATGCAAAATATACGGTGGTTACCCTGCCAAATTGCGCCGCAAATGCCATCATCTCTTAACTGCTTTAGGTAGAGATTGGCGTTTGAGATGTCAAACTCTTTGGCTGTTACCCATACGCGCTGTTTCATTGCTTTTAAGAGCGTGAGTTTGTGTTTTAGTGCTTTGCTCATAGTTCACCTCAACTTGCCGTCTTAGTTAGGTGTTGCTCCATAAACTTTGTAAGTTCGCTTATGGGGTATAAAACCTTTGAGTTTTTGCCCTTGCCGCTTTTAAAATAGCGTGCGCCTAATCCATTAGACCTTAACCGCTGAAGTGTCGTTGTCGAAATGCCAAGATATTCCGCCGCTTCTTTGGGTGTCAAAGTCATTTTACCCATAGTAAAATCCTTTATATGTCAAATTAAGGGTTTTAAAGCCCTGATGAAATGGTGGCATATGGCGGAATTTAGGGTCAAAGCTCTTCCGATTATTTATCGGAGGTGGCTGTATTGCGGGTTTAGGTGTGTTTTTGTATGGTACGATGAGGTAAAGCGCTCAAAGGCAAATGATGGATATATGGGGGTTTGGCGTGGTTTTTTTATGATATTAGTCTGGGTCAAGGTGTTTTATAAGCTCTGTTATAGCGCTATTGCTAACATTATGAGACTTTAAAAACTTGCGTATCGGTTCAACATTGGCTTTTATTTTGAGTATGTGGTTTGGAAAGTACTTATCAATATCTTGTATATATCTATCAATATCACTTATAAGCTGCTCTCTTTTGTTGGAATATGAAAGGACTTCTAAATCCTCTCTTATTGCTCTAAACCTTTCAATATTGATTTGCCGTATCTTTTCTATAGAGCGATTTTGTAGCTTTTGTTTGTGGGCTTTCGTTGGGGCGGTAAAAGCTTTCCATATCTCTTTTGTTCCCTTTGCGGTTAGATAATCAAAAATCATTGCGATAAGCTCTTTGAGTATCTTTTTTTTATTTCTTTCGCTTCGGCTTTCAATGTGATAATGCCACCCCATTAAAAAATCAATCGTTTTATCGTCTATTTTGCTTTTTACCTCTTCTATGGGCAACTTTTTTATTGTTTTTTTAATAAACAGCTCTATATTATCTTTGGGTGCGTTTTTAAACATTAAAACTAAATCATTAAAATTCATAGCCTTAGCCCCCTTACTGCGTCTAATCCATTATCAGAGGCAAGCTTCGCATATCTTAGTGTGTCTTTGATGTCTTTATGGTCTAAGAGCTTCATTATCGTAAATATCGGAATGCCATTGATGGCTAAATGACTGGCGAATGTGTGGCGTAATGTGTGAATAACTACACGATTTTTTGTGTCTTTGTTGTTTAAACCTTGATTGAATAGTCTGTTTAGGGTTGTCTGTATCGGTCTTTCTATCGTGTGGTAATGGACGCCAACAACTTTATCATTTGGGGTGGATAGCTCTTTGAGGCGTTTTACCAATAGTGAGTAAAGACTATCACTAATAAAGCCCGTGTAGTCATTCTTTGCTTTAAAGTTTCGGAGATTAATACTTTTGGCGTTGAGATTAATATCTTTCTTTTGTATTTCCATTATCGTGTTAAACCGCGCTCCAGTGCTTAATGACAACTCCACAAACAACAACCGCATTGGATGGTCTTTAACGGCTTCTTTGAGCTGCCTAATCTCATTGACACTTAAATATCGGTCTCTTTTACTATCGCCTTTGGGCTTATCTACTTTTTTACAAGGATTAAGCCCCTTAAACAGCTCTCTATCAATCGCAAAGTTAAACACGGCGCTTATCCTTTGAAGATAGGTAATTACCGTTCGTGGAGCTTTACCGTTTGCCGTGAGGGTATTTTTTAGTTTATTGATAGTATCAACAGTTATTTCGTCTAACTGGCTATTCCCAAAGATATTTTCAATAGCTCTGTACTGTGAAGCCACCTTTTTTACCAACTCCTTATGTTCTATATACTGACAAACAGCGTCTTTAAAAGTTACCCCATCCTTTTGTTTGTATTTGGCAAGCGGGGATATATCGCCAAATTTAGCTTTGTTGATAAACACATTTCTTTGTAGGTGGCAATAAGCTATATTTATATTTTCGCTCTCTTTGCCTATCTTTACCCACTTCTTTTTATTGCCATCTTTGTAAGTTATGTAAAAACTCTTATCGCCATTGATAAGGTTTTTGTGATATATGCCATCATATTTAGTACTACTTTTGATGTAACCGCTCATTATTCAACTCCTTTTAGACTACCCTATGGCTACCCTAATTGTATCATAATTGGTTTTGATTGGCAATAGTTGATTTTTTATGGTATAATCACAAAGTACGATTTTAAGGGAGTTTTGAGGGCTTTTTAGGTCGTTTAAGGTTAGGTGATTTTTACTATGGTGGAAGTGAGGGGAATTGAACCCCTGTCCAAAAACAAGCCCCATCTTGACGTCTACATGCTTAGAAGGATTGATAAATCTTTGCTTTTGTTTCACTCAATCCGCGAAGGCTACACAAAAGCGCAAACCTGAATGTCAGCCTGACGGCGGTTAGATGTCCGGCTTAAGCTATCTGTTTTTTGAGCCTTGCAAAACCCGCTTAGATAGCATCCGCGGTGCAAAGCCTCCTTAAGAGTTAAACTTACGCGATTTTTGCGTAAGCAGGAGCGTAATTTTTGTTATTTGCGTCTAAATTTATGAACTTTTTACGCTCTGTTCAAAGCGGCATGCAATCAAGACCAACCTGCTCCTGTCGAAGCCAAGTCACTCCCATTACTCGTTGATAACGCTCTTTATGGTATCTGCGAGGGTACGAATTTTAGCTATTTTTCCGCCTCCTGTCAAGTTTTCATCCAAAAGTACCTTCACAAACGCGCTTCCGACTATAACCCCGTCCGCGTGTTTGGCTTTGGCTTTGGCACTCTTTTCGTTTACGCCAAAGCCCACAAAAAG
>JAISQB010000056.1 GCA_031274495.1 Campylobacteraceae bacterium
CCGCTTGTTCCGTTAATATTTCCGCTAAAGTAACTATCAGACACGCTGCTCTTATTTAAAAGTCCTGCAAGTCCGCCGGCATAGACCCTTCCCTCAACTTTTCCTATAGCGTAACTATCGGTTATCGAACCTCTGACAAAAGAGCCCGCGATGCCGCCGACATAATTCTTTCCTTTTACTCCGCTACTATCTATCTCGACGCCCAGATTTCTGATAGTAGCGCCATGGGCATACCCGAAAAGACCGACATAATCCGCGGAAGTTCTATTTACCTTAAGCCCGCGGATAACAAACCCGTTACCATTAAATGTGCCTCTGAACGGATTGGCGGAAGTGCCGATAGGTGTCCACCCCGCCCCACTTGGAGTGTCTAATGTTATATCGTTTACCAGCGTATAATGCCCCGCCAAATACGAGCTGCGACCATTTATACTAGCCAAATCCGCTTGAGTGCTTATATCTGCAACACGAGGAGGCTCATCACTATCCCCGCCGCCACAGCCGACAAACATCAACGAAATAAAAAGAGCGGGAACTATATTACCGAGGAAGTGGGTTTTAAACTTAACAGAAGCCAATATTTTCAGACCGATCGCAGACAAAGCCAACGCCGTTGAAGTGTTCGTTAAAAAACTAAACATTTTTTACTCCTTTTATCAGAAAGCGTATATTAAAAAGGAAAATTATGTGATTATATCATAAATATAATGAAATAATTGCTACGTAGTAAATTCTTTAATTAATTTCTGTTTGCTTAGAGTTTGTGTATAGATTGCAAACCCATAGTTCCGACAGAGTCGATTCATCGACGACGAGGAACCTTAACAGTCAAACATTTTATAGGTTCAATCGTTAGGATTCTCACTGATTACTTCGCAATCCTCAGAATGACCCTTCTTTCCGTCACTCCCGTCCCTTTTCGTCATTCCCGCGCAGGCGGGAATCCAAACTAAAAAACTCAACAAATCAAAGAAAATATTGGACTGGAAATTGCCCATAAATCGAATACGATTTTTGGCAAAAAAGAGACGCTATACATATAGAGATTGCGGGTCAAGCCCGCAATGACAAAGTGAGTTTGGATTCCCGCCTGCGCGTGAATAGCGGGAGAGGCGGTTGTGTCTTTGGGCTACGGAGTCAATCTGTGGGAATCTTTGCGGTCGAACCTATGAAGTGTGCGACCGTTAAGGTTCCTCGTCGCTTTGCTCGCTCGGGACGAGATCGAGGAGAGCGGTTAGTTTCTCTTTTAGGTTTACATACTCGGCTCTGTTTTCTGTTATGAGGGCGATTCTCTCTTTGTTTATTCTTGCGAACTCTTCAGATAGTCTGTCGTAATTTTTGCCTACGAAGCTTCTGTTGAAGCGCATAAGATTTTCTAATTCGTACATATGAAATGATGTTTTTAAGCGCTCTTTTATCTCATCTAATTTTGGCTCGTAGATGCTAAATTGCGTTGGGTTCTCTTCGTAGAGTTTGATGGAGTTTTCTATCCTGCGCTCCAAAAATGCCACTACGACTTCGGTGGCGTTTTGGTAGTTGAATTTTAAAAGCGAGCCTACGTGCTTAAATTCTGAGCTGATTTTGGCGAAGCTGTTGCTTATCTCGTCGCTGAAAGGTTTTAGGATATTTTCATAGCTTTTTGAGGCAAATTTGCGCACATTTGCGAACTGTATATCGGAGTGCAGGGGCTTGGCTTTGCGTATCAGCTCGTTTGGTTTTTGCCACTCTAAGACTTTTGCCTCTAATTTTTTGAACACTTGGGCATTTTGCAGATTGACCTCGTCTTGGATGACTTCAAGAGATTTTAAGTATTGTTTGAACATTTTGCCTATCAAGTCGTCATCAAAAAAGAGCTTTTTGTAGACTTCATCGGCGTTGATCTTGGGGGCTTCGTATTGGTGTGCGGAAAATAGCTCTTTGCCGCCGAAAAGTCCCGCTTTTGCCTTCGCGTATCGCACCCTCTGCGAGCTTATCTTTTTAGATAAAATCTCCACGGCGATTTTGTCGACTATTTCTTCTATCTTCAAAAGCGACTCATTCAGAGCCTTCGCGAAGCGGCTTTTTAGCTCCTCAAAAACCCTTCGCGCCTCTTTTTCGTACTCGTTCAAAATATCCTCAAGTTTCGTATGTATCGATATGATGGTATCTTCCTGCTCTATGAGCGTCTCAATCAAGAGCTTGATATCCTGCGTGATGGCGAACTCTTTGGCGTTGATGGCGATGGGCTGTATCTCCTCGTAGATGAACTCTAAGACGGCTTCTATATTGGACTCTTTCAAAAGCGCGTCATTGTGCGAGACATCTTTGCCAAGAGCTTTGCTTTGAGTGTTAAACTCCTCCAGCGCTTCGTCAAATATCTCTTTTTTGACGATATAGCCGTTCTTTGCCGCGTTTGATTTAAGCTTTTTCAAAACGCCCTCGAAGCTCTCTTCCAGCACAGTCTCTTTTTTGTTTGACCTCGCTTGTGCGGCTTGCTTTGCCGATATCGGGATGACTTTACTGAAATACTTCTTAAAAGCCCTCTCCACATACTCGCTTGTCTGCTTTACCTGCTCGGGCGAAAATTTATCTTTTTGGTTCAAGACGCAAAGCGATTTATTCTGATAAGAGTGCATAAATTTTTCCAACACCTCCGCCTCGCTCATCTTGCCCGCGTTGTCAATGAGGCTAAGCCAGATGATGCCATCCACCTCTTTTAGCACCGCCTCCGTCGTCGCCGTATCCGAAAAACTTTGCGAGTTAAGACCAGGGGTATCGACGAAGACTATATCTTTCAAAAGCCCCAAAGGGGCGTAGAGTGTGATGTAGTCGATGTCGTCGGCAGATACGCTTCTTTGGTCGGTGAAATCCGCGATATTTTCCACTTGAAAAAAGGCTTCCCTGCCGTCTTTGTAGCGCACCATCACGCTAAATTCATCGCCGTAGCGGATGTAATTGACCTTCGATGTGACGGGCGTGATGCCGGTGGGGAGTATATTTTTGGCTAACAGCGCGTTCAAAAATGTAGATTTGCCGCTCGAAAATTGCCCCGTGATAGCCACTTTCATAGGCTCTTCAGCTCTGATTTTAAGCTTTTTTATAGCTTTGTCCAACTCGGATGATGCATACATATAAGGCTTCGTAAGGGCGTTTTGCACATCGTTTACAAGCTTTAAGATACTCTCAAACTGCTCGTCATTTTTGGCTTCCAGTGCCTTAAACTCTTTTATAAACTCTTCAAACAACCTCATACGATAATCTCCGTCAATCTCTCTTTTGCCCTCTGTAGTACCAAGAGTTTCTCCTGCACGACCCGCTCCCTCTCTTTTGCCCTCTGCCTGTCGGAAGTTAGCATCTCTATCTGCCGTTTTAGGCTTTTCACCTCTTCTTGCATAGCCTCTTTTGTCTTTTGCAAAGGCTCTTCGTTGCGCGCTATAAAGTCACTTATGAGCCTCTCGTTTAGGGCTTTTAGTATCCCGCCAAGCTCTTTTTTTATCGCGATAAATTCATCGCTTAAGTGGGCGTTTATCTCGTCCGCAAACTCTTCAAGGGTCGATTTGGAGCACTTTTTGAGGCTCGTTAAGACGCGCAAGATGAGGATAGAAAAATTTAGATTGACCCCCTCAGACTGGCTCGCAAAAAAGGCTTTGGCGTCGAACTTTGATATATCCAACTCCACCTTAGCGTCCTTGAAATTTGCCGAGAGCCTCTCCTCCGTACTTAAAGATTTCTTACTAAAAGCAAATCTAAAATCCCGCACCAGATCTATCATCCCATCTTTGAGCCCACTCTCTACGATGTAGGCTATGCGCTCGTTTGCAGGCTTTTTCTTGTTTTTATTGAGCTCATACTTCACATCATCATAGACTCTCGAAAATATCCTATCTTTAAAAGCGTTCGCCCTCGCGTCAAGCTCCATCAACGAGGCGTCGCCAAACTCACCGAGCTCCCTCACGCACTCCCTCACGCGCAACAAAAGCTGCTCTATATTCGCCTCTTTTTGGGCATTTTGGCTATCGGTACTCTCCAACTGCGCCTTTAACTCTTCAAATGATTTGCCAAGATTTTCGCTCTCTTTCGTGAAAGCCTTTATGCTCTCATCCGCCGCGAGATATAAAATCTTAGCGTTTGAGTGTATCAACAGATTTGCCTTAGGACTCTGCGCGCCAAAGAGCGACTCGTCAAGATACCTCTCCACCTCAAATATCCCGCTCGCCTCCTCGCTATACCCAAGCTCCAAAGCCTCTTTGGCGTATCCCGTGCGGTGCATAAGGGCAAGTTTTCCCGCGACAGCTATAAAATCTATATTTTTGGGGTTAAAAAGGGCGTTTTTATTGAGCCGCTCAAGCCGCCTTTTTATGCTCTGCGTCGTGTAGTTTATCACCTCAGAGAGTTCATCTTTTGTTATCGCGTCTATCCTCGTTACTATCACCAAAAGCTTGGAAACCCCCTGATACGCAAACGCATCGGCTATAAACTCCACATC
Source organism: Campylobacteraceae bacterium (assembly GCA_031274495.1). GTDB lineage: Bacteria > Campylobacterota > Campylobacteria > Campylobacterales > Campylobacteraceae > JAIRKW01. Next base: position 4,466 of record JAISQB010000056.1, read on the forward strand.
CTTTTCACTCGCACTCTGCGCGGCGTTCATAAGGTGTATCATAAGATCGCAGGAGTTTAGATACTCTTTGGTTATCTCCTCCCTTTTTATCACAGGGTCGTCAAGCCCCGGGGTATCCACTATCGTAACGCCGTCTTTTAAAAACTCCAAGTCAGTATGGAGCTCCACGCTTTGGACGAGGTTGCACTTCATATCCGACTTTTCCGCCGAAGTGTAGAGGCTGATGTCGTTTATGTCTATCTCTATCTGTTTGCCCTCTTTGGTGATAAATTCGCCGATACCGGCGCCAAATTTCTCTTTCGTATCTTTGACAAATTTAGATATCCCGCTCATAAACTGCGCGCTCTTTTCTATCTCCTCCCACTGCTCCTCATTCCAAAAATTGACTTTAGCCTTTGGCGTGGGCGAATACTTCAAAAGTGTCAAGTTAGCGGTCTCGGGTACAACTGCCGTTCCTAAGATGTTTTGACGCAAAAGGGCGTTTAAAAGTGTAGATTTGCCCGCGTTCATAACGCCTGTTATGCCGATGGAGAAGCTTCGGTTTTGGAGCGATTTTTCGACATTTTCAAGCTGCTTTTTAGCTAAATCGCTCTCGATGGTTTTAGAAAGCGCTAAGAGTATCTCAAATAAAATATCCAGTCTCTCCTGAAATGTCTTATCGCCTGATGGCACTGGTGCGAGGGCGCTCTCCTCTTCTTTTTCTTCCACGCGCAAAGCAAAAACAGCCTTAATCTCCTGCAACTTCCCTTGAGGCAATATCTCCTCCTCAAAAAGCCTATCAAGCGCGCTAAACAACGCCTGTTGAAACTCCATTGAATTTTGCTCTTTGAAGCTCTTCAATATCTCATCTTTTTCATTCCGCAAATCAGCGTCAGTAATTTTCGAGCCAAACAGACTCTCCAAAATCTTTGAAAAGGCGTTAAGTTTTGAGTATGTATGTAAATTTTTCTCATCCGCACTCAAAACAATAGCGCAAAATTCAGCGAAATCTTGTACGGGAAGGTTTTGATTTAACATTATCGGTCTTTATGAAATTTTTCAAGAGAGTATATCAAAATTAGCGCAAAAGGGCTTTAAAGGAGAAGAGTTATCTTAAATTTTTTGCCTGCCGATATCGTTTTGTAGCAAAACACTTGTACGGAGGCGCCTTGCTTACTTCCCCCATTATTCCCGCACAACTCTTCGACGCTATCACTACTTCACTTTTTCACTGATGAACCCGACATCGTCGTTCAACCAAAATGCCGACACCCATTCTCCGTACCAACTACCACTAAAGGCGCCACCAACCGGCGCCAAGCAGACCACTTTAAACATCTCCCCCGTTTTTACTCGGGGCAGACATAATTTTTAGGATAGACAATTTCACCTTTGGCGTTTTTTAGCACCTCTTCAAGGCAAGCGGTAGTATCTACATAAACGACAGTTTCGCCTTTGGCGTTGATGTAGCGCAATTTGTCGTTTAGTTTAACTGGGGCTATATCGTTGGCGTCAAAACTCCAAGCATAATCAAATTGCAGTTTGATTACCCATTCACCCTTAGTATTGACATAACCCCACTTATCTTTTTGCTCGGTTGCGGCTAATCCGTTAGCGGCAAAGTCACTAACGTAACTAAACTGTGGCTTGATTACCCATTCACCCTTTCTATTGATATATCCCCACTTGTCACCTTGCGTGGCTCCTATCAATTCATTATCGAGATGCCATTTAACATCATCGAATTGCGGCTCAATCGCCCACTCGCCTTTAGTGTTGATAATCCCCCATTTGTTATTTTGCTCAACCATAGCTAAACCATTGTCGTCAAAGCCTCCAATTTTATCAAATTGTGGTCTGATTACCCATTCGCCTTTAGTGTTGATAAAGCCATATTTATCTTTTTGCTTAATTGCGGCTAAACCATTGTCGGCGAACTGCCCTGAGCTATCAAATCGCGGTCTGATTACCCATTCGCCTTTTTCGTTGATGTAACCCCACTTGTCATTTTGCTCAACCGCAGCCAAACCGTTAGCGGCAAAGTCCTTAGCGTAACTAAACTGTGGCTTGATTACCCATTTGCCTTTTTCGTTGATGTAGCCCCATTTGTGATTTTGCTCAACCACAGCCAAACCGTTAGCGGCAAAGTCCTCAGCACTATCAAATTGTGGCTGAATTACCCATTTGCCTTTTTCGTTGATGTAACCCCATTTGTGATTTTGCGTAACCTCAGCCAAACCATTGTCGGCGAACAGTGAGACAATATTAAATTGTGGCTCAATTACCCACTTACCTTTTGTGTTGATGTAGCCAAACTTGTTATTTATTTTAGCTACGGACAGACCGTTAGAAGTAAACCCCCAAATGCTATCAAATTCAGGTTCTATCACCACTTCACCTTTTGCGTTGATGTAGCCACGCTTACCGTTTAACCAAAGTTGCGATAACTCTTCACCTGCGCCTGCCGCCGCTAAAGGCGCTGTTATCAGCACCAGACATATACCCAGTCGCTTTATGGTTTTAAACATCTGTTTCCCCTTATGTTTACAAGTTAAATCTCGAATTTTAACTACAAAAAACTTAAAAACGCCAATACGACTTTTACTTTTTCTTGCTGCGTAATTTAGGGCATACCATCGTCAGCAAACCGATAGTTTGCCGTTACCATTCAAGACAAGACAATATCTACCTCTTTCCGTCATTCCTGTAAAACAAGTCCCTCTCCGCCATTCCCGCATAGACGGGAATCCAAAACAAGCGAAGTGCTTTTGCTTTAGCAAAATGTTTCTGTGAAAACAAGCGAAGTGCTTTTGCGAAGCAAAATGTTTCCTTGAAACTCACAAAACATAAGCAATCAAAGAAGATACAATAGGTTCTATCAACCTTTTTTCATTCAAAACTTTATTGTTTTCCTGTTACTTTCTTTTATCAAAAAGAAAGTAACCAAAACAAGCGAAGCGCTTTTGCGAAGCAAAATGTTTCCTCGAAAGAAATGACCCCCATGAAAGTTGACACTGCCCCTGCGGGGTACCCTCCTGTTTTAATTTATTCAAGGGAGCTGCGGGACTCGTTGTTGCAAGCAACAACTCAAACAGGTCCTCGCTCTTTTTCCTTGAATAAATCAAAACAGGAGGCATTGTCAAAATGGGGGAAACACAAAATCGCGATTACGCGATTATCGCTGTCGCTGTATGTGGTGATAACCTCCTTCTCCATCGTTCTGAGCGAGTGAAGCGACGAGGAATCTTAACAGTTGTCTCCCATTTCGTCACGTCCGCTCTCTTTTCTCGTCATTCCCGCGAAGGCGGGAATCCAAACTCTCTTCGTCATTGCGGGCTTGACCCGCAATTTCCATACGCTTAGCGTCTCCTTTTGTTAAAAACCGTATGAATTTATGGATGGTTTCCAATCCGATATTTTCTTTGATTTGTTGTATTTTTTAGTTTCAAGGAAACATTTTGCTTCGCAAAAGCGCTATACTTGTTTTGGATTCCCGCTTTCGCGGGAATGACTGGGAAAAGATGGTTTTTTATTCCTCCGCGATTAACGCGTTTTGTGTGAAGGTGGCGGAAACAGTGTACAACTTAAGAGACAGCCCTCATTTTCATAAATTTTGCGTGGAGATATAATGAGAAGAGTATGACCGCTGTGCCGATGGTTAGGGTGATATAGTTTTCTACTTTGCCCCAGATGGTGATGTTTACGATGAGTCCTGCGGGGATTAGGGCGTTGTTCATAATGCCTAAGACTCCGGCGTCTACCATCACGGCTCCTTTGTTCCATAGGAAGTATCCTACACCTGAAGCTGCAAGCCCAAGCCAGAATAGTATGAACCACTGTGAAGGTGAAGGGGTGATCTTTTCAAAATTGCCAAGCGCTAAAAAGGCGACGGAGGTTACTAAGGCAGCGCCGAAATGGAAGTAGCCGAAAATCTCTTTTTGGTCGAAGTTTTGTCTGTTTTTCAGCACATATTTGTATGCGCTTTGCCCCGCCGCAAAGCAAATATTTGCCGCTTGTATGAGTAAAAATCCCGTCAAAAAGTCATTGTTTACATTGTCGTAGCGGATGATAAAAGCCCCAAGTACGGCGACTCCCGCGCTTATGAGATACAAAGAGTGGAAGCTTCTTGCCAAGATGTCGTAAGCCAGCGTTACATAAAACGGCGTAAATATCGTGAAAAGCAAGATCTCAGGCACGCTTAAAAATTGGTAAGAGTGGTACAAAAACAGATACATAATGCCTATCTGCACAGAGCCTATGAGTAGAAGTTGAAGCTGCAAAGTAAGCGGTACGCCTCTAAATCTCGTGAATGGCAAAAACAGAAGCGCCGCCAACGCGACACGGATAAAGACTAAAAAATATTTGTCCAAATCCATCAGATATACGCCTATAAGACTGAACGAAAAAGCCCACAATATCGTTACTGCGATTAGATAAAACATCTATTAACCCCTCAAAATTAAAGAATCGGATATGTTACCTCTAAAATCCTTAAAAATTTATGTAAGTTCATACGAGATGGGCAAGATGAACAGTAGATGTTTGTGCGGTTTGGGGAAATGTTTGGACGCTTTTCGGATAGACTTTATCGCGCTGTGGTCGAGCATCGTGTAGCCTGAACTCTCGGTAATGTCTAATGAGAGGATATTGCCCTCTTCGTCGATCTTTATCTTGACTTTTGCGACGCCCTCCATATGCATCTTTTTTGCTTTTGAGGGGTAATCTTTCTTTGCCTCTTTATCTATGGCAGCCCTTATGATCGCTATGATATTGTCATCTTCAGCCATAGATGAAGCGACCGCCTCCGCGCCGCTGTTTTGCACTTGCGGTAAAATCGGCGTAACTTCTACGGGCTCTTGCTCCTCCTCTTCTACTGGCTCTTCTATGGGGACAGGGACAGGGACAGGCTCTTTTTTTATAATTTTCTTTGGTTTTTTGGGTTTTTCTACTTTAGGTTTGGGCTGTTCTACGGGCTGGGGCTCGACAAATGTCGTCAATGCCATCCTCAAAGGCGCTTTTACATCCTCGCGCAGTGCTGCGGCTTCTATTTTGGTGCCGGCAAAATATGCGTATACAAGCAGAAACAATCCGCCGTGTATGACGCACGAGAGCATAAAGCCTACCCAAAATTCGACTGTTTTATGATTTTGCTTTTTCATATTTCGTCACTATCTGTATATTTTCGTGCCCTTTGTTTTTGAGCACATCTATGACATCCACAAAACGCCCGAAACTACTTATCTTATCGCCCAAGACGATAATCTCATCGGAGTTTTTAAGCAGCATCACCCTCTCTTTGAACTGTTCGAGCGTCACCTCTTCATCATTTATATATAGCTTGTCGTCATTGCCTATCGTCAACTCCAAAGGGGGCGTTTTTTGAGGCTCTGTCGTCACCGCGCTTGAGGCTGAGGGCAGATCGATCCGTATCTTGCCTTGCGCTATAAAGGTAGAAACGGTCAAAACGATAGATAAGAGCACCAACATAACATCTATAAATGGTACTACATTCATTCCGTCCGGTCGTTTAAGACGCATTTTTGTTCGCCTTAAATTTTGCTATGCCAACATCCACCTGCCTTAGACACATAGTGTATATCATCAGAGTCGGTATCGCCACCAAAAGTCCCGCGGCTGTCGCCTTAAGAGCTAAAGAGAGTCCTATGAGGATGGAGTCTGTGTCAAAATTTCCTTTGCTCACACCCATATCGTAAAATGTGATCATAACTCCTACAACTGTACCCAAAAGCCCGATATATGGCGCGTTTGAGCCTATAATAGACAAAGTTGTGAGATTTTTTGTCAAATCATTTTCAAGGTCGTTTTCGTTCGCGTAATCCTTTATCTTATATCTTTTGTAAAAGATAAGTCTCTCGATGGCAAATGTCAAAGACAAAATGCTCATCAAACCCAACACCCCAAATATAACATAGTCCGTATACTCTTTTATGAACTCCATAAACAACCTTTTTTGCATTTTTTTGTGATATAAAACGGGAATTATACTCTTTTAACTTTTAAAATAGCTTATTTTGAAAAGCGATATCATAATTGTTATGAAGATTTTACTAACTAAAATTTTAGCTAAAACAGAGTATAATCCCACTCCATCTCAAGGAGTATATTTTTATGTTTAAAGCTGTATGGCAGGCGATAGAAAACGCTCAAAATATCGTACTTGTTTCGCATATCAATCCCGATTGTGACACGCTGGGCTGTACTTTGGCGCTGTATGATGTTTTGCAAAAATCGGACAAAAATGTCTTTTTGTTTAACGCCACCGAAAATCTTCCCAGAAAACTTCGGTTTATGCCATATTTTAACGAGATACGCTCCACTCTGCCCTCCAAATTTGACGCAGTTGTAGTGTGTGACTGCGCGAGATTTGATAGAACGGGGTTAGATATAGATGCGATAAAAAAAGAGGCTAAGATCATCAACATAGACCACCACCTCACAAATTCCGACTTTGGCGATGTCAATCTCGTCATAAGCCCGAGTGCGAGTGCGAGTATAGTGGTATATGAGATGCTTAAAAGAAACGGTATCACACCATCCTCAAAGGCAGCTTCTTGTCTATATACGGGCACGATCGACGATACTGGCTTTTTTGCGTACGGCACGATGAACGCTTCGACCTTTTCGGATATGGCAGAACTTGTCACTCTGGGGGCTGATCCTGTTTTAATATCAAAGCAGTTAAAGCAGAGCGTCCCGTTGGCAAGATTTCGCCTCAAAGAGTATGTCGCAAGGAGCTTTGACTTGCTTCGTAACGGTATGGTGGGGCTTGTCTTTATATGGCAGGAGGATTTGAAGCGTACGGGTGCAAAAAGAGAGGATACGGAAGATATCATAAATCTCATAAGAGATATTGTGAGCGTTGAAATGGCAGTGATGATTTTGGAAGAGGAGGATGGCAGTTTTAAAGTCTCCTTAAGAAGCAAAAATTATCTCGATGTCTCCAAAATAGCTCTGAAATTCGGCGGCGGCGGGCACTTCGGTGCTGCGGGATTTGAGAGTGGGATAACACATGCGGGGGACATAGCGAAGATGATACTTAACGAATTTGATAAAGGAATAAAAGAGTATGGCACGAAGATGGTCACGCAAGAGTAGTAGTTCTAAGAGGACATTTTTAATTATAGCGCTTTTTATCATCGCCCTTATGGCGTTTATCTATAACTCAAAAATGTTTGAGAGGGAGTCGCCGCAGGTATTGATAGATGAGAGTATTTACTGGAATCTAAAAAAACCCCTAAATGTCAAGATAAGCGACAAAAGCGGGCTTAAGCGTGTCTTAATACAGCTTAGCGACGGTGAGAACAGCATAACGCTGTTTAATGAAAAGTACGGCGCGGGCGAGAGAGAGCTTGAATTTAACATCACCTTCCCTAAAAAAGGCTTCTACAGCAAGAAAAACGAATATACCCTTAGCTACGAAGTGGTAGACCACAGCTTTTGGAACTTTTTTATGGGCAATAAAATCATCAAAGAGACTGCCATCATAGTAGATAAGCAAGACCCGCTTGTATATGTGGTCGCCAACTCTTACAAGATCACAAAAGGGGGTGCTGGGATAGTCATCTTTAAAGCCGAAGATCCAAATATAGACGAAGTGTATGTGCAGACAAATTTCGGCAAAGTATTTAAAGCCGTACCTTTTGAAAAAGAGGGCTACTATATGGCGCTTGTCGCGTGGCCGAGAGAGAAGAAAAATCTCTTAAGCGCGGAGATAATAGCAACAGACCTCGCCGGCAATACGGCACACGAAAAGATAAGATACTATCTGCAGGATAAAAACTATAAAAGTTCCAAGATCACAATCACGGATGCCTTTTTAAACGGCTCCATAGCCTCGTTGGCGCGCGATATAGCCGATGATGAGACGCAAGAGATGACCCCTTTTGAGAAATTTATCTTTATCAATAATACGCTTAGAAGAGATAGTCTTAAGACTATAGAGACTATCACGGATGGCATCAACTACACTAAGCGCCTTACGCTCAACCCCTTCTATCCTTTGAAAAACGGCGCTGTCGTGGCAAGTTACGGCGATTTTAGGACATATGAGTACAATAAGGAAAAAGTGAGCGAATCGTACCACTTGGGGCTTGATCTGGCAAGCACGGCGGGGGCGGAGATATTTCTTAGCAACAGAGGCAAAGTTCTATTCGCAGGCGAGAACGGTATCTACGGCAAAATGGTCGTCGTAGACCACGGGCTTGGCGTCTATACATTATATGGACACTGCTCAAGTTTATTGGTCCAAGAGGGCGACGAGGTAGCGGAGGGTCAAATCATAGCAAAAACAGGAAGAACGGGCTTTGCGTTTGGAGATCATTTACATTTTGGCGTCGTCATACAGGGTATTGAAGTGAGACCTGAGGAGTGGATGGACGAAAAATGGATGAAAGATAACATATTTGAGGTCATAAATAACGCAAAAAGTCTAATAAATAGCGAAAAACAGCAATATTAAATGATAAAATAACTGAAAATATGGTATAAATACGGATTATTTTTATAGAGATTAGAAGAGAGGGCAAAGCTTTGAATCAAACAACCATCCTCAATAGGGTGGAGGGCATAGGCATCGGACTTCACAAAGGCGAACCTATACGAATTATATTGGAACCGTTAGAAGCCGACAGTGGTATCGTCTTTTACAGAAGCGATATCGGAACAACTATACCCGCACTCCCGCAATATGTTGTAAACACACAAATGGCGACTGTTATAGGCGCGGGAGAGCGTAATACAATCTCAACGATAGAACACCTCCTCTCCGCCGTCAACTCTTACGGCATAGATAACTTACGCATCATCGTGAATGGCTTGGAAGTACCCGTGATGGACGGCAGTAGTGCGAGCTTTTGTATGATGCTGGATGAAGCGGGCATTAGAGAGTTGGACGCGCATAAAAAAGTTATAGTCATCAAACGCGATGTTGAGGTAAGAGACGGCGATAAATTTTCACGCGTTACGCCGTCAAATAGCCCATCATACCATTTCATCATAGATTTTGCACATCCTGTTATCGGCAGACAAGAGTTTACATATGAGTTTGGCAAAAAAAACTTTTTAGAGCAGATAGCAAGAGCGAGAACTTTCGGATTTTTAAAAGACGCGCAAGCGCTACGCAGTATGGGACTTGGACTTGGCGGCTCTTTGGATAATACTATCATTATGGACGAAAAAAAGATACTAAACCCCGAAGGCTTGCGCTTTCCCAATGAATTCGTCCGCCACAAAATCTTAGACGCCATCGGCGATTTATGTCTTTTGGGTATGCCGATGCTTGGCAACTACGACTCTTTTGCCGGAAGCCATAAATTAAACCACCTGCTTACAAAAGAGATATTAAAAGACCCGCAAAATTATGAGATAAAAGCTATCAACAGAGCCCTCTTGCAAGAAAAGGCATTCGCATAAAAATCGCAACGGACGCGCTTGTACTTGCGCTATCATCACCGCTAATAGTGGGTATTTATCACGAAAATCGCCTCATAAAAAGATATGAAAGTCCTGAGGCTTCAAGTGAAGCGCTGCCTAAAATATTTGATGAGATTTTGCGTCTTTATGATGTAAAAGCGCTTTTTTATACAAAGGGTCCGGGCAGTTTTATGTCCATCAAAGTAAGTTATGTCTTTTTAAAGAGCCTATCTATCGCGCTTAAAATTCCTCTTTTGGCGTGCGAAGGGTTTGTTTTCAACCAAAACTCCCCCATCAAAGCGCTTGGTTCACAATGGTTTTTTAAAGAAAAAGAGGGTATTGTGTTAAAACAAAACTTTGAAAACGAAGCGGCGCCGTTTGTCTTGCCTTCAGACTTGGATAAGAGTCTGTTTGGCAGTCAAAACGAGCCCCTTTATATTTTACCCGCGGTTTAGGAGAAAAGTTGAGAATTAAGATAAGAGTTCCGGCGACAAGCGCAAATCTTGGACCGGGTTTCGACGCTTTGGGGCTTGCTTTAAAGCTTTATAATGAAACGGTCATCGAACATTCAAACTACTTTTGCATATCCGTCAAAGGCGAAGGCAGCGACAACCCCCGCATAAAGACAAATAATACATTTGTGAATATCTTTTACGACATATATAAAGAACTTACGGGCAAAAGGGACGATTTTAAATTCTCTTTTTTCAACTCCATACCCTTTTCAAGGGGTCTTGGCAGCTCATCCTCGGTCATCATAGGCGCGATAGCCTCAGCTTATAAGATGGCACAGTTTAAGGTAGATAAAGATTGTATCGTAAACCGCGCCCTTGTTTATGAGTCGCACCCTGACAATATCACCCCAGCAGTTTACGGAGGTTTTATATCAGCAGTTGTAAATGACGGTAAAGTGGTCAAAATCAAAAAAGAGCTTCCGCAGACGATAAAAGCCGTAGTGGTGATACCTGATGTCCCGATGTCTACGAAGCGCTCCAGAAGCGCATTGCCCGCGCATTATAAGATGAAAGAGGCGGTCTTTAACCTATCCCACGCTGCGCTTTTAAGCTCTGCGTTTATGAGTGAAAACTGGGATATGTTAAAAATCGCCTCCAAAGATATGATGCACGAAAATATCCGTATGAGAGCCCTAAAAGAGCTTTTTGATGTAAGACGCATAGCTTACGAAGAGGGTGCGCTTCTTAGTACACTCTCGGGCAGCGGGTCCAGCTTTTTGAATTTAGTCTATGAAAAACAGTCAAACAAGCTGCTAAATGCGCTCAAATCCTCGTTTCCAAAGTTCAAAGTAGCAGAATTTGGATTAGATAACGATGGATTTGCTCTCTTAGAGAGTTAAAAAAAAGAAATTTTGGTATAATATGAGCGAAAAAATCAGCCCAGCGCGAATGTGCGTAGTATGCAAGAGCCGTTTTAGCCAAAATACTCTCTACCGATTTCAAGTGAGAGAGGGCGTTTTAAAGCCGTTTTGTAAAAGCGGTAGAAGTTTTTATATCTGTAAAGTATGTATTGATGGAAATCAACATAAACTTATAAGAATACTCAACAACAAATACAACCTAAACTTGCCATATGTACCAACATACGGTGAATTTTTGAAGGAGACACTAATAAATGGTTGAAAAGGTAACAATTGCAGAGATTGCCAAGGAACTGGGCGAAACAAACAAGACTATTATAGAAAAAGCCTTGCAACTCGGACTTGACGCAAAAGGGATAACCGCAGAAGAGGCGGAGAGACTTGTAAATTATATACTTACGGGTGTTGATAACGCGCCGCCGAAAAAAGAGCCTAAAATTCAGCCTAAAAAAGTTGAAAGCAGACCAAAACAAGAGCAAAAAGTTCAAACAAATCAAAAATTTGTCCAAAAAGAGACGCAAAAGCCAAAACAAGAGCAAAAGCCCCAAGCTCAGACTCAAGTAAAAGAGCCTGTAAAGCCCGCGGTACATTTGCAAGAGGCAAAAGTTGAACAGCCAAAAGAGCCGGCTCCGGTTCAAAGCGCGCCAAGCGAATCGCTCGCGGAAGTAAGCCTCAAACAGCGCAGAGGATTGGTATTTGTAAAAAGAAAAAGAGAGGAAGAACCGCCTCCGGCGCCAAAAGAGAATATTGAAGTTAAAAAGAGCTTAAAGCCTACGCCATCTTTAGAGGATATGTTCTCCAATATGGCGGCAAATATGCAAGAGATGCGCCAAAAACGCAAAAAACCTAAAAAAATCCCAAGCACCAAAAAAGATGAGAGCGCCAAAATCGACCTTTTGTCGGATAGAGATTTGGGTAATAGCAGTTATGATATGGAAGACGATATGGTAATGTTGCCCGACCTCACCATCAATCTTGAGACGAAAAGATATGAGGAAGAGAAGCGCAAAACTCCAAATCCCACACAAGTTAAAACCGTAAAATATAACCCGTTTTTAGATCAAGGCATCCAGCGAAAATCTTTCAAAAAGCACAAAAGAAGAGTTGAAGAGAGAAGCGAAGAGAATGTAAAAGCGATCGAAATCCCCGAAGATATAAGAGTCTACGAATTTGCCGACAAGATCAATAAGCAACCCGCTGAAATCATAAAAGTACTCTTTACTCTGGGCGTTATGGTGACAAAAAATGACTTTTTGGATAGAGACGCCATCGAAATTTTAGCCGAAGAGTTCGGTATAGATGTAAATGTCGTAAACGACCAAGAAGAGTTTGACTATGTGAAAGCTTACGACGAAGAGACGAGCGATAATTTAGAGGAGAGAGCGCCCGTTATCACGATAATGGGACACGTTGACCACGGTAAAACCTCGCTTCTTGATTACATCAGAAACGCTCACGTTGCAAGCGGCGAAGCGGGCGGTATCACACAACACGTCGGCGCTTACGCGGTGGAGCAGCACGGTAAAAAGATCACATTTATAGACACTCCTGGTCACGAAGCCTTTACGGAGATGAGAGCCAGAGGCGCGCAGGTGACGGATATAGTTATCATCGTTGTGGCGGCGGATGACGGCGTTAAGCCTCAAACTATCGAGGCTATCTCGCACGCTAAGGCGGCAAAAGTGCCGATGATTATAGCCGTCAATAAGATAGATAAGCCCACAGCCAATCCCGACCAAGCAAAAAGCCAACTTGCTGAGATAGGTATATTGCCTATCGATTGGGGCGGGGAGTATGAGTTTGTGCACGTATCGGCAAAAACGGGAGAGGGCATAGAGCATCTGTTGGATGTTATCTTGCTCCAAGCCGAACTTATGGAGCTCAAGGCCGACGCTTCAAGAGACGCGAAAGCAACCGTTATAGAGAGTTCTATGGAAAAAGGCAGAGGACCTGTAGCTACCGTGATAGTTAAAAACGGTACGCTAAGGGTGGGCAATACAGTAGTCGCTGGCATCGCGTACGGTAAAGTAAGGGCACTTTTAAATGCCGCGGGACAAAATATAGAAGCCATCCATCCCGGAGAGCCCGGCGTCATCGTAGGTCTTAGCGAAGTGCCAAGTGCGGGCGAGACGGTAGTAAAAGTAGAAAATGACAAGATAGCAAGAGAGTATGCGGGCAAACGCGCCGAGTACTTGCGCCAAAAAGAGTTGTCCAAATCCACCAAAGTCACGATAGACGAGCTTGGCGCGATGATAGCAGAGGGCGAGCTTAAAGTATTGCCCGTTATCGTCAAAGCCGATGTTGGCGGCTCACTTGAAGCGATAAAAGGAAGTCTTGGCAAACTGCGCAACGAAGAGACGAAGATAAATGTCATCCACAGCGGTATAGGCGGCATCACGGAGAGTGATATAGCGCTTGCGAACGCCAGCCAAAACTGCGTCATTTTGGGCTTCAATATACGACCCACAGGCGTGGTAAAAGAGAAAGCCAAAACACTTGGCGTGGAGATAAAAACTTACAATGTTATCTATAACCTCATAGACGATGTCAAGGGACTTTTGGGCGGTCTTATGTCGCCTATCATCCGCGAAGAGAACCTCGGACAAGCACAGGTGCGCGAAGTATTTATCGTGCCTAAAGTCGGCGCGATTGCCGGTTGTATGGTCACCGACGGCGTCATTAACCGCGGCGCGAAAGCAAGGGTCATACGAGAGGGCGTAGTTATATACGAGGGCGTTGTTTCATCACTCAAACGCTTCAAAGACGACGCAAAAGAGGTGGCAAAAGGGTTCGAGTGCGGCGTTGGCATAGAGAATTTCAACGATATAAAAGTGGGCGATTTTATAGAGAGCTTTAAGTATGTTGAGGAACAAGCCGTTCTATGACGCCGAGTGAAATTAAGTTAAAAAGAACTGAAAGTATTTTAAAAGAGCTTATCCCCGAGGCTCTTTCGACACTTGAAGATGAGCAGTTAAAAGGGCTTTTTGTGACTGATGTGATCTGCCGCAAAGGGCGTTACGACGCGGATGTTTACCTTGATAAGATAGCCTTTACGAGCGAAGAGATATCGCAGATTTATTCAAAGCTCAAAAAGGTAAGAAGCTATCTGCAAAACTATTGCGCCAATGAAGAGGGGTGGTTTAGAGCGCCCAACTTTACATTTCATTTTGATGATCTGTTGGAAGAGCAAAACCGCATAGATAAGCTTTTTGAAAAGATAGAGAAAGAGTTAAAAAATGGATGAAAATATAGAAAAAATCATAGAAGAGCGCGGTGCTAAGCTATACGACTTTGAAAGCGCTATAGAAAACGGACATAAAATTTTTCGCGTATATATCACTTGTGAGGGCGGCGTGACGCTTGAAAAGTGCGAAGAGATAAGCAAGATCATCTCCCCCGTGCTTGATCTAAACCCGCCCGTATCCGGAAAATATTTTTTAGAAGTAAGTTCGCCCGGAATCGAGAGGGCGTTAAAACTTCCAAAACACTTCAAAGCTTCCGTCGGCGAAAAGGTCAAGATAAAGCTAAACAACGCCGAAAAGATAGAAGGCGTACTCGTAAGTGCCAATGACGAAGCGGTCTTAGTGGAGGGCTTTGGGCTTATCAACTACTCCGACATCAATAAAGCAAAAACCTACTTTGAATGGTAATAGACGATAGATTTTACCTCTCATTAGCTATCAATGAAGCTTGGAAATATCAGGGTCTAACCTACCCAAACCCGGCTGTCGGCTGCGTGATAACAGATAAAAACGGTGCTATTTTAGTAGTTGCGGCGCATAAGCGTCGCGGACTCCCCCACGCGGAACTTGAAGCGACATATGAGGCGCTTTCAAAGTTAAATCCGCTTTTAGAGTTCCCGCAAGATCCCAACGAACTCCACGCGTTCATCAGCAAACATCATAACAATTTACTTAAAAACTCAACCTTTTATGTCACCTTAGAACCCTGCGCTCATCAAGGCTTAACTCCCCCTTGCGCTACCCTTATCGCAACGCTTGGCGCAAAAAGAGTAGTCATCGGCTCGTCTGATAAAACTCAAAAGGCAAAAGGTGGCGCGGATATTTTAAGAAGTGCGGGCATTGCGGTAGAAGAGGGCGTTTTGAAGCAGGAGTGTGATGAGCTTTTAAAGCCGTTTTTATTGTGGCAGAGCGGAAGTTTTTCGTTTTTTAAGCTGGCTTTGAGGCTTGACGGCACATACGACAACGGCACTATCACTTCGCACGAATCAAGGGTCTTTGTGCACAAATTAAGAAGCGTTTGCGATCTTATCGTCATTGGCGGCAAGACACTTCGCACCGATAACCCGCTGCTTGACGCGAGATTGGTCGGCGGCAAGGCTCCCGACGCGCTTATCTGCACCGCCAAAGATGTAGACAAAAACGCCAATGTCTTTAGCGTGAAAGATAGAGAAATGATAGTGCAAAATAGCCTCGATTTCCCCAAAAAATATAAAAATATAATGATAGAGGGCGGCAGTAGTTTTTTGCGCGCTATGAGCGACAAAGCGGATAGATTTTTGATTTTTCACAGCGCGGATTTTAGCGAGAGGGGTCGTGAGAGGATTGAGATTGATTTAAGATTAAAATTACTCTATCAAGGCTCTATAGGCGCAGACTCGTTTGGCTGGTATTATAAAGAACGCTTTATAATCTAATGTGATATAGGTATTTAAGCTTTTATCTGTTATTCTACATGATTATGTTTGGGAACACAAGCTAAGCGCTCATGAGAAGAAAGGGGTTTTAATGAAAAATATTTTTCTTAAAATAGTTTTTGTTTGTGCATGCATTATGATACCCTGTAGCTCTTTTGCCCAAGAAGCGGGAGACGATATAGGCGAGCAGATATTTAGAAAAAAGTGCTCCGGCTGTCATGGAAGGGACGGCAAAACGCAGGCTTTCGGTATCAGTAGAAAACTCGCGGAGATGCCATCTTCTGAGATCAAAGACAGACTGACGCTATTTTATAATGATAAAAACCTCCAAAGCTCAGGCGGTGTGAGCGGAGTCATGAGCAAACAAACTTCAGCTTTAAATAAGCAACAGTTTGATGGCGTCCTCTCATATGTACAGAAAAATTTCGCGTCCGACAAAGCAAGCAGATAAGCTACCGCGGCTATTTCGCCATTTAAGATATTTTACATAAGGCTTTATATTGGAAACTCACAACAGACAAGAGAAGATTATACGGATGTTCGACGACATCGCCCCCACATACGACAAAGCAAACCACATCTTAAGTATGGGTATAGATATCTCGTGGCGCAAGAAGGCGTGCGATAAAACTTACGAGATGATATCTCAAAAAGAGATAGGCTTAGTCATAGACATAGCCTGCGGCACGGGCGATATGATAGGTTTTTGGCAAAAAAGGGCAGACAAAAAAGGGATAAACATCAAAAGAGTGCTTGGCATCGACCCCTCAGCCAATATGCTGGAGTGCGCCAAAAAGAAGTTCCCAAATTTTGACTTCGTAAAAGCCGCCGCGACAGAGCTGCCTCTGCCAAACGAGTGCGCCGATATCTTAAGTATCAGTTACGGCATACGCAATGTCGTAGAGCGCCAAAAAGCCTTCAAAGAGTTCGCCAGAGTCGTAAAAAAGGGCGGTTTTGTCGTGATATTGGAATTTACCAAAGATGACAAAAAAGGGCTTTTTCACTCCTTAAAGCAGTTTTATCTACACAAAGTCCTCCCGCGCATAGGCGCTTTTATCTCCAAAAATTACGAAGCCTACAAATACCTGCCCGACTCTATCGAGGGCTTTTTGACCGCCCCGATTCTACAAAGCGAGCTAAAAGAGGCGGGCTTTGAGACGGAGTATGTCAAGAGTTTTTCGTTTGACATCTCAACGCTTCTAATCGCCAAAAAATGCCGCTAAGCGTAGCCGAATTAAACAGACAGATAGAGGCTCTTTTAGAGAGCTCCTTTTTGCATATAAGAGTCGAGGGCGAGATATCACGCCCGACATACCACTCCTCGGGACATATCTACTTTACGCTCAAAGATGCCGATAGCGCGATATCTTGCGTGATGTTCAAAGGCAACGCCAAGGGGGTCAAATTTGCTTTAGAAGATGGGCTAAAAGTCGTCGTAGACGGCAGCGTCACCGTCTATGTACCGCGCGGCAATTACCAGATCAACTGCTTCCACATAGAGCCCTCAGGTGTCGGCGCGCTTGCCAAAGCTTACGAACAGTTAAAAGCCAAACTTGAAAAGAAGGGCTATTTTGAAGACAAAAAACCACTCCCGCGCTTCCCGTCCCGCATAGCCGTCGTCACTTCCGCCACGGGAGCGGCGTGGCAGGATATGTTAAAAGTCGCCGCCAAAAGGTGGGCTTTGGCAAAACTTATCTTGATTCCCGCATTAGTGCAAGGCGAAGGGGCGGCGGAGTCTATAGCCAGAGCCATACAAAAAGCCGATTTGTTGGGCTGCGATGTGATGGTCGTAGGACGCGGCGGCGGTAGTATGGAGGATCTGTGGGCGTTTAACGAAGAGGCGGTCGCGGATGCCGTGCACTACGCCAAAACGCCCGTTGTATCGGCTGTGGGACACGAGATAGACTATGTGATAAGCGATTTTGTAGCGGATGTAAGAGCGCCCACGCCGTCCGCCGCGATGGAGATGATACTGCCTGAGCAAAATGAGCTCAAACAGACGATCGACTATATGAGCGCGCGATTTTCTGAGGTGATGAAAAAGACGCTTTTGCAAAAAGGGCAGCTTTTGGCACATCTTGGCGAGTTGTACAAAAAAAATTCATTTGACGCAAGGATAAAACTCCAACTCTCATCTTCCGCGGTACTGAAAAGCTCCCTAAACGCCGCATTCCACAACACACTCACACTAAAAGAGCGCGCCGTAAAAGATATCGCCCTGCGCTTCGAAAACGCCATAGCGCAACTCTTAAACTCAAAAGAGAACCTCCTAAAAAGCATCCAAAACACATACGCCCTAAAAGAGCCCACAAAAGAGAGCAAAGACGGCTTCGCCCAAATAGTCAAAAACAGCCGCAAAACCCCACTCGAAGAGATAAACGAAGGCGATGAATTCGAACTTCAAACCCCAAAAACAAAACTAACGGCAAAAGCGATAAAAAAGATAGCAAAACCTTCCATCAATAGCGAACCTTAAAAGTACTCCTCCACCCATCCCAACAGAGCAAAGCGAACAAGGAACCTTAGTTCCGACAGAGTCGATTTATCGACGACGAGGAATCTTGACGATTGCTTTTTTTATCAAGTTCAACTATAAAGATTCTCTCTCGCAACGCTTATTTTAAAAAAACAACACTCTCTCCCGCCATTCCCGCGCAGGCGGGAATCCAAACTCTCTCTGTCATTCCGTGCTTGACACGGAATCTCCATCACATTTAAGAGCATAAAATAGGTTTCATCATTTTTGATTCCATTCGAACTCTTCTTGTTTTCTTGTTACTTTCTTTTTGAGAAAAGAAAGTAACAGGAAAACAAAGAGAGGTCAAATGAAATCAAGTCCGATAAAACCTATTTCATGCTCTTCCTCGATGCACCAATTTCAGTTTGGATTCCCGCCTGCGCGGGAATGACGGGAGAGAGAAATCTTTGTGATTGAACCTGTAAAACGGATAACCTTTTAAGATTCCTCGTCGTCGATAAATCGGCTCTGTCGGAATGGATAAGTCCATTTCATTAGCCAAACGCTTATCTTTTATAATAACTTCGCTAAAATATTGCACTCATAAAAATCTAAAGTTGGTCAAAATGGCTGAGTTTGAAGAGTTGGATGGTAGCGCTCTGTTTCAAGAATTAAATAAGTCTGACTTGAAATTGCTTCAAGATATATCAAAAATCAAAAAATTTAACGCTGGTGAAATTATAAATTATGAAAATGACGAGATAGGCGAGGTCTATTTTCTGCTTAGAGGCTTCATCAAGATATATAAAATCAACCGTTTTGATAATGAGATATTTTTGTATACGCTCAAAAACGAGGGGCTTATCACGGCGTTTGAGCTTTTGAAGAGTTGCCGCTACTTTTCCAATACCGAGTGTATGGAGGATTCGACCGTTTTGTGTATAGAGCTTCACAAATTGCGCCGACTGCTCGCGGCATCTCAGTCCGTCGCCATCTTCTTTTATGAACAGCTTGAACAACTCCACAACCTCTTAAGATATGTCATAAGTCGTGAGATGGTGTATGACGGGACGGCGAAGGTGGCGTATATGTTGGCGAACTCTTTGGATGAATTTAACGCGTTAAAGAAGCAAGATGTTGCGTATATGTTAAATATACAGCCCGAAACTCTCTCTAGAATTTTAACCAAACTGAAAAGAGAAGAGATCATAGAGACCTCTGCGGATGGCAGCGTGATAGTCAAAGACTGCGCTAAACTTGCCGCGATTTTTACGCAGTGATAAGGATATACGGATGAAACAGGGCATCGTAAAGCGGTTAGTGGTCGTTGGTATCGGCATAAGCCTTTGTGTGGGGATATTTTTGTCTTGTACGATTTTGATAAGCAAAAAGGGGATCGTCGACGGCTATGTCATCAATATAGCGGGGCGCGAGAGGATGCTGTCGCAAAAAATCTCAAAAGAGGTGTTTGTGTTAAATTCGCAGGATAAGGCGGACTTTAGCGAGTTGGACAGGTCGCTTGAAGAGTTCCAAGCGGGGCTTGATAGCCTAAAATACGGCAACAAAGAGCACGGCTCAGCGCCATCAAGCGATGAGGATATCACGCGCCAACTTGAAAATATCGGCTATCTGTGGGCGGATTTTAGGCAAAATGTGTTGATATTTAAACTCTCCGTCTCGGCGCTCAACAGCAACAAAGCCTTTTTGGACGAACACAACAAACAGATGCTCACCCTCTCGGACAATATCGTCAAGTCTATGGTCGCGCACGGACTTAGCGGGCAGGATGTGGACGACTCTGGACGGCAAAGAATGCTCACGCAGCGTATGGCGTACCATCTGACGAGATACGCCAACAAGTGGGACGCGCAGTCGTATCGGGATTTTTACGACTCTTATAATCTCTACAATGAGACTATTTTGAGGTTTTATATAAGCGCCAAATTTAAAAAATACCCCAAACTTTTCGGCGAGATAGAGAAAACTTACCGCTTTTGGCTCGAATACTCGCCCCACGCCGCCGCCATTTTGGCAAATCAGCAAACAGTCGTGGACGCGCTAAATGAGATCATCACGCAAAACCAAAAGCTTCTTAGCGAGATAGAAAAGGTGGTCGATATGTACGAAAAAGAGTCCATCCGGACGCGCACATATCTGCTGAACTTTCAACTCATATCGGCGCTTATTTTGATATTTTTGGCTGTATATGCCGTGACGGTCATCAAGCAGATAAGGGTCGCGTTTAACCAAATTATCCAAAAAAGCAAAACCTTAGCCCTCTCCCCCAAAAGCGCCCTAAGCAAAGAAGAGATCAGCGAAATGATGGCGATGGAGGGGGAAAATGAGCTTAGTGAGATATCCGCAAATATATCGCAATTTGTGAAAAATATGGGCTTATACAATTCCAATAAAGCGCTGGAACTGAGCAATAACATAACAGAGGAGATCACAAAAATCACAAACGATGTAGCCCAAAGCCTCAAAGCCCTAAATATCGGCGACGAAGAAAAACAAAAAATCCTCTCCGAAATCAGCCTCTCCGAAGACATAGCCATCCAGACCAGCGAAGAGCTCATAGCAACTTCAAAACTCCTAAACAGACTAAAAAAATCACTGGATGTGATAGCTAAATATTACGATATCGCTCAGGTTAATGGTGATGAGGAGCCTTAGTTCCAACAGAGTCGATTTATCGACGATGAGGAAGCTTAAA
>JAISQB010000062.1 GCA_031274495.1 Campylobacteraceae bacterium
GGTAGCGGCGTTGAAGGGTGGGTAGACAATCACTATCTGCAGAGATTTGGAGGCGCGATACTACTCTCTATGATAGATGATGCTTTTTCTGCCGCTTTTGACAACAAAGACGGTAGGGACTACACGATGAATACGAGAGAAAATACTATGGAGATGGCAAGTATGGCTCTGAAAAACGCTATCAACATCCCTCCGACACTCTATAAAAATCAAGGAGATATAGTCGGGATTTATGTCAATAAAGATGTGGATTTTCGTGATGTTTACCGCTTGACAAGAGCAGATACGAGGATACAAAAATGACATCTCCGATTGAGAATTCTTTAACATACTATACGAAAGAGTATTTTGGGGAATTTTTGCTTGACAATAGTATCAACGAGATAGCGTACAACCGTCCCGGTGAGATTTGGGTCGAGCTTGCTAACGGCACTTGGGAAAAGAGGGAGACGAAGTTAAACGAAGAGCGGGCTGCGTCACTTGGCACTACGCTTGCCAATAATATCCGAACGGAGATTACGACGGCTAAGCCTATCTTGTCGTGCGTTTTACCCGGAGGCGAGAGGGTGCAGATAGTTATCCCTCCTGCGAGTGATTTTACAAATATCACTATTAGAAAGCCTTCGCGTTCGCGCGTAACTTTTGCGGATTATGAAAAGTCTAACATCTTTAACGAGATAGTTCCACTGCGCGATGATTTCGTATCTGACAGCGATATGGAGCTCATCCGTCTTTATGAGAGTAACTCTTGGCGCGATTTTTTGGCTAAAGCGGTAGAGCACGGCAAGACTATCATTATCTGCGGCGAAACGGGAAGCGGTAAGACCACTTTTATGAAATCGCTCATAGATTTTATCCCGCGTGATGAGAGGATTATAACGATAGAGGATGTGCCCGAGATTAAACTCTACGAGCACGAAAATTATGTGAGTCTTTTTTACCCTTCCGAAGCAAAATCTGCTGATTTTTTAAACTCGGCTACGCTTCTGAAATCTTGCCTTAGAATGAAACCCGATAGGATACTGCTGGCGGAGTTAAGAGGCGGCGAGACATACGACTTTTTGAATATCATCTCTTCAGGACACAAAGGAAGCATCACATCACTGCACGCGGGAAGTCCCAAAGAGGCGTTTATAAGGCTTGCTTTTATGATACTGCAAAACGAGCAAGGGCAATGCATCCCTTTTGAGAGGATATTGAAAATGTTGCTGCAAGTCATACAAGTCGTGGTGCATTTTTCGGTAGTACGCGGTAAAAGGGTCATCACGGGCGTATATTTTGACTTGACAAGTAAAAATATAGCCGATAGTTTAATTAGGACGGGCGAATGAGAAGTTACAGCAAAATACAGTGGGCGCTTATCATAGTTGCCGCTCTTGCATTTATATATGTTGCGAGCGGTTACATCTGCATACTGTTGAACAACGTGCCACTTTTATTATCTTTTGGCAAATACTATCCAAATCTTACGATAGATATGGTTTTACAAAACTACCCCCACGCTCTCCAATCTATAGGGATAGCTTTTGGTATAGCCGTCGCGGCTATTTTGGTGTTACTTTTTGCTCCGGCAAGAGAGAGTTTGCACGGTACGGCAAGATTTGCAACACGTGCTGATATAAAGAAGATGGGGCTATTTTCACCACACGGCATCATAGTGGGCAAATACGACAACCAACTGCTGCGCTTCGGCGGTCAGCAATTTGTCTCTGTCGGCGCACCTACAAGAAGCGGTAAAGGTATAGGCATAGTCATACCAAACCTCTTAGAATGGACCGACTCTTGTGTCGTACAAGATATAAAACAAGAGTGTTACGACTATACATCCGGATACCGTCAAAAGGTACTTAAACAAGAGGTATATCTCTTTAATCCGTTCAGTCCCGATAAAACCCATCGATATAACCCTCTAAGCTATATAGATATGGAGGGTAGAAATGCTGATCTGGAGTTGACCGATTTTGCCAATATCTTGTATCCGACCGCGGGGGCGGACTCGAATACTATCTTTTTCAATCAGCTCGCGCAAAACCTTTTCATAGGTCTGTGCCTTATGAATAGGGATGTGAAAAGAAGCTCGTTTTACCAAGTACTGCTCGAACATGATATCACGCTGCCTTTTACACTCAAGGGGATATTGGAATTATCGGAGGGTATCCATCTAAAAATTGACGACGAGACGACGATAAAAGGGTTTGAGGAGACATATAGCTTTTTTGAGCGGGGGGATATATTGTCAAATGAGTGCAAGCGGAGATTGGAGAGTTACTTTAGTATAAGCAGTGACAATACGCGCTCAGGTGTTTTAAGTAGTTTTAACGCGCCGTTGCTGATGTTTAGAAGTGAGACTTTAGATAACGCCACGAGCGAGAGCGATTTTGATTTACGGGATCTGCGCAAGAAAAAGATGACGATATATGTGGGTATCACACCTGACCAGCTCGCGAATGCGAAGCTTATATTAAATATCTTTTGGGCGCAACTCATCTTGGTAAACACAAAAGAGTTACCGCAAAAAAATAGCGAATTAAAATATCCGTGCCTTTTGCTGATGGATGAGTTTACGGCTCCCGGGGCGATAGATATTTTACAAAAAGCGGTGAGCTTCATCGCGGGCTATAATCTGCGCTTTTTAATCATCTTTCAAAGTATCAGCCAACTTGAGACAAAAAGACCCGACGGCTATGATAAAGAGGGGGCAAAGACGCTTTTGACGAATATAGCTTGTCAAATACTCTACGCGCCAAGAGAGCAAGAAGACGCGGAGCGATTCTCTAAGCTGCTCGGCAATAAAACCGTAAAAAATAGTTCGACAAGTTTTAACAAAGGCTGGCAAGCAAGTAGAAGCGAGAGTGAAACTTCGCGCGCTTTGATGTTGCCTCAAGAGTTGCGGGAGCTGCCATATAACAAAGAAGTAGTAACCGTTGATAGCGGTAAGCCGATACTATGCAGTAAGGCTATCTATTATAGTGATAAGTACTTTATGGATAAGTTTAAACTTGTCGCACCCTCTTTAAGGCGGATAAACGGCATACCGACAAAAAAAGAGTTTGAGACAGCCATCTTAAACGGCGAATGCAAAATGAGAGAAAACTTTTTGCGCAAACATAAATAAAAGGAGTCAAAATGAAAACTAAGACAAAAACAATGGGCACTATAGCTAAGATAGTTATAGTTACGGCATCGGTATTAGCGTTAAGCGGTTGCGCTCCAAAACCTGAAAAGTTGCAAGATACTCTACCCATATCTCTAAATCTCAACTTAAATCAGCAAAAAGCGCCTACAAAATTTCCGAAAAACCCCGAAGAGTTGCAAGCCGGGGATTGGGCTTATGCGGTAACGGCTAAAAAGTATAGACAGAGTTATTTCCCCGCTAACGCGGATGTGCAGATAAAATATCTCGTCGCGCACGCCACTACGATCATAGTCGAAGGCAAGAAAAAAGATACGGTTGAATACGCAAACTATTTCACCGAAAATATGGGCGCAACTGCCAATGTCGTTCAACTGATAGACGAAAGAAAAGCCGCAAATACTGTCTCTATTATGTTTGTTAAAGG